>NZ_CP115450.1:2981875-3351250 GCF_027627435.1 Kitasatospora cathayae
CCAGACCGTCGCCGGCGCCACCAGCACCGGCACCCACGGCACCGGCCGCGACTCCGGTTCGCTCGCCGCCCAGATCCGCGCCCTGGAGATCGTCCTCGCCGACGGCACCGTCCGGCGCTGCTCCCCCACCGAGAACCCCCGGCTCTTCCAGGGCGCCCGACTCGGCCTCGGCGCCCTCGGCGTGATCACCGCCCTCACCTTCGGCGTCGAACCGGCCTTCCTGCTCACCGCGCACGAGCAGCCGATGGGTTTCGACGAGGTCCTGGAACGCCTCGACGACCTCACCGCCGTCAACGAGCACTTCGAGTTCTACTGGTTCCCGCACACCGACCGCTGCTCCACCAAGCGCAACAACCGCAGCCAGGGCCCGGCCGCCCCGCTGCCCCGGTTCAAGGAGTGGCTGGAGGACGACTTCCTCTCCAACACCGTCTGGGAGGGCGCCTGCCGGGTCGGCCGCCGCTTCCCCGGTTCCATCCCCGCCATCGCCTCGCTCGCCAGCCGCGCCTGGTCCGACCGCAGCTACACCGACACCGCCCACAAGGTGTTCACCAGCCCGCGCAAGGTCCGCTTCGTGGAGATGGAGTACGCCGTCCCGCGCGCTGCCGTCGCCGAGGTGCTGCGCGAGCTGAAGGCCCTGGTCGAACGCTCCGACTGGAAGGTCAGCTTCCCGGTCGAGGTCCGCTTCGCCCCCGCCGACGACCTCTGGCTGTCCACCGCCTCCGGCCGGGACAGCGCCTACATCGCCGTCCACCTCTACCGGGGCACCCGCGACCAGGGCTACTTCACCGGCGTGGAACAGCTGATGACCGCCCATCAGGGCCGCCCGCACTGGGGCAAGCTGCACACCCGCGACGCCGAGTACCTGGCAAGCGTCTACCCGCACTTCGGCGACTTCACGGCGCTGCGCGACGAGGTCGACCCGCAGCGCCTCTTCGGCAACGACTACCTGCGGCGCGTGCTGGGGGCTTAGGGCGCCGGGGTCCCGGCGGCCGGCGGAGCCACCGTCGTGTGCGCCGCGGCGTCGCCCGGCACCGGCTGCCGCGACGTCGCCCCGCCGGTGGGCCTGCCGTCGCCGCCCGCCGACGGGGAGGCGCCGGCCGACGGGCTCGCGCTCGGGACCGCCGAGGGGGAGGCGGCGCCGCCGTGCTCGCCGGTCCCGCCGCTCGGGGTCGGGCTCGGCTCCCGGCTCGGCCGGGTGGTCGCCGGGGCCGAGGCGCCGCCGGACGGCGTGGCCTCCGGGCCGCGCCCGCCGCCCCCGGTGGACGGCCGGTCCCCCGGAGCGTCCTGCGGGGTGGACGACCTGGGCGTCACCGCACCACCGAAGGACGTCCCGTTGCCGGACTCGCCCTTCACCGTCGCCGACACCGGCTGCCCGGTGGCGAGCTCGAACGCCACGATCGGCGTCATCGCCAGCACGAACACCAGCCCGGACATCGCCGCGTAGGTCTTCCAGCCCCACCGCCGGCGCGCCCGCACCACCGTCGGCTCGTTCCACTCCGAGGTGATCACCGGCGGCCCGGCCGGCTCCCGCGCGGGGTGCTCCGGCTCCGCCGGCACCTGGCGCAGCGCGTTCACGGTCTGGTTCGGCCCGCGGTCCACCGCCTCGCGCAGCTGCTGGCCGGTCCGCTTGAACAGGTGCTGGAACACCGCGCCGCCGGTGGTGGCCCCGACGCTGACCACCGCGGCGCCCATGATCGTGCCGTACACACCGAGTTCGGAGGCGAGCAGCGCGCCCACCACCGCGGCCAACGCACTCGCCGCGACCTGGGCCACACTCAGATCGATCCGCTTGCGCTCCTCCTTGCCGCCCTCCTCGGCGGGGCTCCGCTCCGACATCAACATCCCTCGGTCCGTACGACTCTTACTCGAACAAGCCACTCCATCTTGCCCAAAGAAGGACACAAGGGGTGAAAATGCGGTTCTGCGCGCCCGGATTGTGTGAAGATGATCACCGTTCATCCGGCGGTGGTCCGCCGCTGGGGCGCGCGCTCTTGAGATTCCCGTGAATCGCGGGAGACTTGAGCGGCGAGCCGCCCCTCCGGATGCCACGAATGGAGTACTGTTCGTAAAGCCCGAGCCTTGGGTCGACTTGTCGACTGTGCCTACACCGGCAGCTTGACGAAGAGCCACTGAACGGGCACGCACGGCGACGCCGGTCCCGGATCGTCGCGAACACTCCGCGTGCGAGGACGGCCGGGACACCCAGGCGCGACGTCGACGGATGACGTGGCAAAAAGGCAACCGTGCCACATTGGTGTGCCCGGGCGTATGCCCGACACGCCGGGGAACTCAGCAAGGTTGTGGCCAGTCGCGAGTGGGCAGGCCACACTCAGTACGGGAGCAGCGACGCAGGTGACGTCGGCAGGCACCACCCGGGAGGTAACCGTGCCCGAACTGCGGGTTGTGGCCGTCAGCAACGACGGCACACGGCTGGTGCTCAAGGCTGCCGACAGCACGGAGTACACCCTCCCCATCGACGAGCGGCTGCGCGCCGCCATCCGCGGCGACCGGCCGCGCCTCGGCCAGATCGAGATCGAGGTCGAGAGCCACCTCCGCCCCCGGGACATCCAGGCCCGGATACGAGCCGGTGCCTCCGCTGAGGAGGTCGCCCAGGCCGCCGGCATCTCCGTCGACCGCGTCCGCCGCTTCGAAGGGCCGGTCCTCGCCGAGCGCGCCTTCATGGCCGAGCGCGCCCGCAAGACCGCCATCCGCCGCAACGGCGAGTCCCCCGGACCGCAGCTCGGCGAGGCCGTGGCCGAGCGGCTCGCGCTGCGCGGCGCCGAGAAGGACACCGAGCGCTGGGACTCCTGGCGGCGCGACGACGGCACCTGGGAGGTCATCCTCTCCTACCGTGCCGACGGCGAGGGCCGCAGCGCGTCCTGGACGTACGACCCGCCCCGGCGCCTGGTCCAGCCCAACGACGACGAGGCCCGCGCACTGATCGGCGAGACCGTCGAGCGCGAGGAGGAGTCGGTCTTCCCGTTCATCCCGCGGATCGCCCGGCTCCCCCAGGACCGGCCGCCCCGCCCGATGATCGACCGGCCGTCCGCCGACCGCATCATGTCGGCTCGCGAGGTCCGCGAGTCGCGGGAGGCCACCGCCGAGTCCCGGGACTCGCTGACCAGCCTGCTCGACGTCGTCCCCGCCTTCCGCGGTGACCTCGCCGTCGGCGGCCCCACCCCGATCGAACCGGTGCCCGCCGAGGTCACCGAGGAGAGCGAGGAGCCGGCCGCGGCCGCCGCCCCGGCGGTCGGCGCGGGCTCGGCCTACGCCGACATCCTGATGCCGCGCGCCGTCGCCCCGCACCGCGAGCGCCTGGTCGGCACCACCGACCGGCAGGCCGAGGCGGACGGCGTCCGGCCCGGCCGCCGGGCCACCGTGCCCAGCTGGGACGAGATCGTCTTCGGCAGCCGGCGCAAGAAGCAGGAGTAGTCCCCGACGAACGTCGAAGGGGCGGGCGGCCGGGCCTCCCGCCCCTTCGACGTGTCCGGGGCTCAGCCCGGCTGGCCGGTCACCGCCACCGGGCGGCTCTCGTCGCTCGACCACTCGCTCCACGAACCCGGGTACAGCGTGGCGTCCAGGCCCGCCGCCTCCATCGCCAGGATCTGGTGCGCCGCCGTCACCCCCGAACCGCAGTACACCGCGGTCCTGCGCTCCCCCGCGCCGAACGCCCGGAACCGGGCCAGCAGTTCGGCGACCGGGCGGAACCGCCCGTCCGGGCGGAGGTTCTCGGAGGTCGGCGCCGACAGCGCGCCCGGGATGTGCCCGGCCCGCGGATCCACCGGCTCGGTCTCGCCCCGGTAGCGCTCCCCCGACCGGGCGTCCAGCAGCAGACCGCTGCGCGCCCACTCCGCGGCGCCGTCCGCGTCCACCGTCGGCAGCTGCCCCGGCACCGGCCTGAAGTCGCCCGCCGCCGGCTCCGGCAGCTCGGCCGTCACCGGCAGCCCGGCCGCCTGCCAGGCCGCGAAGCCGCCGTCCAGCACCCGGACGTCCCGGTGCCCGGCCCAGCGCAGCAGCCACCAGGCCCGGGCCGCCGCCATCGAGGCCGCCCCGTCGTACACCACGACCGGGCGATCGGAGCTCACCCCGAAGCCGCGCATCGCCGCGCCGAACTCCTCGGGATCCGGCAGCGGGTGACGCCCGCCCCGGCCGGGGGCGCCGGGCGGGGCCGCGAGGTCCCGGTCCAGCTCGACGAAGTGGGCACCGGGCAGATGACCCGCCCGGTACTCCTCGGCCGCGGTCGGGCCGCCCGGTGCGGCACCGACCAACTGGTAGCGCACGTCCAGCAGTACCGGCGGACGCTCGGAGGCGAGCGCCTCCCGCAGCTCGGCCGCGGAGATCAGCGGGGAACCGTCGTTGAAGGTGGTCATGTCGGCCATTGTCGCGCAGCACGCCCGAACCACGGCTCTTTGTGCGCTCTTTGCCGGACTTTCCGCGCGGGTCGAGGGTTGGGCGCGCGCCAGGGTGGAAGCATCACCCTCGCGCGCGTGGACTTCCGTGCGCCAACCACGCGTGAGGAGGCCCGCATTGCCCGCGGTGGAACTCCGACTGGCCCAGGGCACGCCCTGCTGGGTCAGCCTGCTGACCCACGACCTGCCCGGCGCCCGCGCCTTCTACGGCGAGCTGCTCGGCTGGACGTACTCCCCCGGGCCCGGTCAACTCGGCGCCTACGTCCGGGCCGAGCTCGACGGCACACCGGTCGCCGGACTCGGCGTCTCCACCGCCACCGGCTTCCCGGTGCAGTGGACCACCTACTTCGCCGTGGACGACGCCGACCGCACCGCCCAACTGGTGCGCGAGTGCGGCGGCACCGTCGCGGTCGGCCCGCTGCAGGCCGAACGGGCCGGACGGATGGCCATCGCCTCCGACGTCTCCGGCGCCGTCTTCGGGCTCTGGCAGGGCGAGGAGCACCTCGGCCGGGAGGCCGGCGCGGAGCCGGGCGGCCCCGCCTGGGCCGAACTGCTCACCCCGGACGCCGACGGCGCCGCCACCTTCTACGGCGCCGTGCTCGACCGGCCGGTGCGGCCCGCCCTCGGCGGATCCGCGCTGCTGGTGCACGGACGCCCGGTCGCGGGCATCCGCCACCACGCCGACCTGCGCGGCCACCCGCCGCGCTGGCGCACCCACTTCGCGGTCCAGGACGCCGCGCTGACCACCCGTCACGCCGTCGAGCTCGGCGGCCGCGTCCTGGTCGAGCCGCACGACACCGCCCGCGGCCGGGCCGCCCGACTGGCCGACCCGCAGGGCGGGCACTTCTCGGTGCTCGAAGCCGCTGCTTAGGCCTGCTCCTCGAACGGCAGCACGTCCGGGGAGAGCACCGAGGCGCGCGCGGTCGCGGCGGTCAGCCGGCGGCGGTGGTGGCGGCGGCACAGCACCTCGTAGCCGATCTCGTCCTCGCTCACCGTGATGTCGCCGATCACCACCTGGGCGCCCTCGACCACCATCACCCCGCCGACCGTACGGGCGTTGTGGGTCGCCCGCGCACCGCACCAGCACAGCGCCTCGACCTGCAGCACCTCCACCCGGTCGGCCAGCTCGATCAGCCGCTGCGAGCCCGGGAACAGCCGGGTGCGGAAGTCGGTGGTGATGCCGAAGGTGAAGACGTCGATGTCCAGCTCGTCCACCACCCGGGCCAGCTGGTCGACCTGCTCGGCGGCGAAGAACTGGGCCTCGTCGCAGATCAGGTAGTCCACCCGGCCGCCGGCCGACAGCCGCTGCACCACGTGCGCGTGGAAGTCGAGGTCGTCGGTCACCTCGACCGCGTCGGCGCGCAGGCCCAGCCGGCTGGAGATGGTGGCCGCGCCGGCCCGGTCGTTGCGGGTCAGGATGACGCCCTGCCGACCGCGCGCGGTGTGGTTGTGGTCCATCTGCAGCGCCAGCGTCGACTTGCCGCAGTCCATCGTGCCCGAGAAGAACACCAGTTCAGCCATGGGTGGAGCAAAGGCCTTTCACATCAAGGGGTTTCGGGCACCGGGAAGTCAAGGATCCGGCTCAGCCGCGGACTTCGAGCAGCGGCACGAACTGCTCGACCGGGGTCATCGAGCCGTGCAGGCCGATCATCGCGGACTCGCCGGGCTCGTTGCGGGAGGCGACGATCGCGATGTCGTCGCGCGCCGCGGCGACCACGTCGCCGATCCGGTGGTACACCCGGTCGTCGACCTTCGGGCCGAACCAGCCCGCCGCGATCGCCTCGTCCCGGGTGGCCACCCACATCCGGTCACCCAGCACCTCGCTCCAGACCGTGTGCACGTCGGCCGCGGCGCCCGGCACGGCGTACACGTGCCGAGCCCGGCCCTCGCCGCCGAGCAGGGCGACGCCGGCGCCGAGCTCCCAGTCCTCGTCGAAGTCGATCCGGTCCTCCGGCGCGATGTCGATCATGCCGTGGTCCGCGGTCACGTACATCGCCGAGCGCGGCGGCAGCTGCTCGGCCAGCCGGCGGGCCAGCCGGTCCACCGCGTCCAGGGTCATCCGCCACTCGTCGGAGTCCACCCCGAAGCGGTGGCCCGCGCCGTCCAGCTCACTGACGTAGGTGTACACCAGCGCCCGGTCGTGCTCGGCCAGCCAGGAGGCGGCCAGGTCCATCCGCTCCTCGCCGGTGGTGCGGCCCAGGAAGCTGCCGCCGGACAGCGCCACCTTGGTCAGCGGGGTCTGGGCGAACAGCGGGGAGGACACCTGGGCGGTCGCCACCCCCGCCCGGTGGGTCTGCTCGAAGACCGTCGGGTACGGCTGCCAGGCCTGCGGGTCGGTGTGCGGCTGCCAGCGCAGCTGGTTCATCAGGTAGTCGGCGCCCGGCACCGCCACGGTGTACCCGGCCAGGCCGTGCAGGCCCGGCGGCGTGCCGGTGCCGACCGAGGCCAGCGAGGTCGCGGTGGTGGACGGGAAGCCCGCGGTCAGCGGACGGCCGGTGCCGCCCAGCGAGCTCCCGGCCAGCGAGGACAGGAACGGCGCGTACTCGGGGTGGCGCAGCAGCAGCTCCCAGCCCAGGCCGTCCACCAGGAACACCACCGCCCGGTCGGCCGGGGCGATCGGCAGCGTCGCGGTGAACCCCGGGACGCCCAGGCCCGCCGCCACCGAGGGCAGCAGGTCGCAGAGCGAGCCGCTGCCGTACGGGGGCGCGGGGGCGGCGGCCGGGTCGAGGATCTCGAAGGCGTCGTAGCCGTCGGAGGGTGCGAAGGACATGGAACCGGATTCGTAGCGGTCGGAAACGCGGGCGGGAGCGCGAACGGGCGCGCGAGCGGGAACGCGAACGGAAACGGGGCGGGAACGCGGGCGGCAGCGGCCGGGGCCGGCCGGGAGCTCAGGCCCGCGGGCCGTTGTCGATCGTCGCGTCGGACAGCGCCCGGGCGAACACCAGCGCCTGGGCCACCGTCTCCGGGCCGTCACCGGCCTCGCTCACCCGCAGCGAGAGGTCGTCGGCCGTCGCCGAACCGGTGTAGCCGTGGTCCGCCTCGCAGTTCGGGTCCGAGCAGCCGGCCGGCTCCAGGTCGAGGCGCTGCACCGCACCCCAGCCGATCGTCAGCACCACCTCGCGCGGCAGCGTGCCGGGCGTGTAGGTCTCCGGGTTCGCCACCATCCGGCTCAGCACGACCGAGCCGATCCGGTCCAGCCGGACGCTCTCCGTCGAGGTCGTCGCGAACGGCACGGCGGGGCTGCCCGCGTCGCCCGACTGCTCATCGGTGTGGCTCACCACGAACCGGGTCGGGGTCAGCACCAGCACCGTCACGTGCCGGCGCACCTCGTTGGAGTCGAAGGTCGTCTCCTGGTGCACCAGGTAGGAGCTGATCGGCTCCGGGCCCACCGCGGACTCCACCGCCTCGGACACCAGGGCCGGGTAGTAGCCGCTGCGCTCGATCGCCGAGCGCAGGTCCTGAGTGGTGGTGGTACCGGTCTTCGCCATAACTCCATCCTGGCATGGTCCGCCGACGAAGCGGGCGGCACGGCGCCGAGCTTCGGACATCAGCGCCCACGGGCAGGCGCAACCAAGGAAGGTTACAGCGTGCTCATCGCGCGCGGGCCCAGATCGCTGCGGACGGGCAGCGGTGCGACCCGCACCCGCGCCCCCAGGATCGCCAGTCCGTGCGGGGCCACGACCACCGGTTCGAGGTCCACCGAAGCGATCTCCGGGAGGTCGTCCACCAGCCGCGACACCCGCAGCAGCAGTTCCTCCAGGGCGTCGGTGTCCACCGCCTCGGCGCCGCGCCAGCCGAACAGCAGCGGCGCCGCGCGCACCTCGCGGATCAGCCCGGCGACGTCCTGGTCCGTCGCCGGGACCAGGCGGTGGGCCACGTCGCCCAGCAGTTCGGCCGGGGCGCCGGCCAGGCCGAAGGACAGGATCGCGCCGACGGCCGGGTCGACCGTGGCGCCGATCACGGTGTCCACCCCGCGCGGGGCCAGCCGCTGCACCACCAGCTGGGCCTCCGCCGCGCCGCCGAGCAGGGCGTCCAGCTCCCGGTGGGCGCGGCGCAGGCCGGGTTCGCCGGTCAGGTCCAGGCGGACGCTGCCCAGGTCGGGCCGGTGACGCAGGTGCGGGGCGGTCGCCTTCAGGGCCACCGGGTAGCCGAGCTGTTCGGCGGCCCGGACGGCGCTCTCCTCGTCCGGGGCGGGCAGCGTGGGCGAGACGTCGATGCCGTAGCGGGCCAGCAGCACCCGGGCCTCGGTGTCCGGCAGGGTGATCCGGGCGCCACCGGGCTGGGTGAACGAGAAGGAACGGCGCGTAGCGCCTCGAACAAGGGTGGTGGTGGGCGACGGGCGGGAGACCGCGGCCCGGGTGCTCAGCGCCGCCTCCACCAGGGCGCGGGCGCCGGGCTCGTCGATCCGGTCCAGCTCGGGGACGCGCGCCGTCTCCTCCGCCTCGGCGGTGCGGCGGCGCCACTCGGCGTAGTGCACGGCGTGCGCGAGGGCGTGCACGGCGCGCTCGGGCGCCGCGTAGGCCGGGATGCCACCGGGGCGCAGCCGGGGCGGCAGGTCGGTCAGCGCCAGGTGGGCCAGCACCAGGGGCTTGCCCAACTCCCGTGCGCGCTCGCCCGCTTCGAGCAGGGCGGTGGCGATCTCCGGGTCGTCCGAGCCCATCTCCGGGTCGTCCGGACCGGTCAGTCGACCGCCCGTGAAGGCGTGGGCGGAGGTGCCGATCGGCGGGATGGCGACGGCGATCACCGCGTCCACGGCCGGATTGCTGAGCGCGACGTCCAGCGCGACCCGGAAGTTCTCGCCGGTGGCGGCGGTGGTGAGGTCGACGGGGGTGCGCGGGCGCAGCCCGGCGCTCAGGCAGGCGTCGTAGGTGAGCAGGCCGAGCGAGTCGGAGTTGCCGACCACGGCGACCCGGTCGCCGGGCGGCAGCGGCTGCTGGGCGAGCAGCTCACCGGTGTCGAACAGCTCGGTGATGGTCGCCACCCTGATCACCCCGGCCTGTTCGAACAGCGCGTCCACGGTGGCGTCGCGCAGGCCGGTGGCGGTGGCCGGGACGGCGTGGCCGGGCGGCAGGCTGCCGGTGTGCCGGGCGCCCTTGACCACCACCACGGGCTTGGCGGTGGCCAGGCGGCGGGCGATCCGGGTGAACTTGCGGGGGTTGCCGAAGGACTCCAGGTAGAGCAGCACCACCTCGGTGGCCTCGTCCTCGGCCCAGTACTGCAGGAAGTCGTTGCCGGAGACGTCCGCGCGGTTGCCGACCGAGGCGAAGGAGGAGACGCCGAGGCCGCGCCGGTGGGCGGACTCCAGCAGGGCCACGCCGATCGCCCCGGACTGGCAGAAGACCCCGAAGCCGCCGCGGTCGGGCAGGTGCGGGGCGAGCGAGGCGTTCAGCGGGCCGTCCGGGTCGGTGTTGATCAGACCGAAGGCGTTCGGGCCGATCACCCGCATCCCCGCCGCGCGGGCCTGGCGGACCAGGGCGCGCTGGCGGTCACGGCCCTCCGGGCCGGTCTCCGCGTAGCCGGCGGTGACCACCACCAGGCCCTGCACGCCGTGCGCGCCGCACTCGGCGACGGCCGCCGGGACGGCGCTCTCGGGGACGGCGATCACCGCGAGGTCGACCGGCCCGGGAATGTCCAGAATCGAACGGTGCACCGGGACGCCGTCCAGCTCGGTGCCGGGCGGGACGCTGCGGTTCACCGCGTGGACGGCGCGGTCGGCCGGGCTGCTTCCCAGCAGGTCGCGCAGGATGGCCCGGCCGACGGTCTGCGGGTTGCGGGAGGCGCCGATCACGGCCACCGAGCGCGGGGTCAGCAGCCGCTGCACCGAGCGGGCCTCGGCACGGTGCTCGCGGGCGCGCATCACGGCGAGTGAGCGGTCGGTCTGTTCGAGGTCGAACTCCAGGTGCACCACACCGTCGGCGAAGCTGCGGCGCTGGGTGTAGCCGGCGTCGGTGAAGACCTTCACCATCTTGCGGTTCTCCGGCAGCACCTCGGCCTGGAAACGGCGGATGCCGCGCTCCTGGGCGACCGCCGCGATGTGCTCCAGCAGTGCGGAGGCCACCCCGCGACCCTGGTGGGCGTCCTGGACCAGGAAGGCGACCTCGGCGTCCGTACCGTGTTCGGAGGGGCGGCCCTCGGCGTCGATCCGGTCGTAGCGGACGGTGGCGATGAAGTGGTCACGGACCACCACGGCGAGGCCGACCCGGTTCACGAAATCGTGGTGGGTGAAGCGGCGGACGTCCTTGTCGGAGAGCCGCGGGTATGGGGCGAAGAAGCGGAAGTACTTGGACTGGTCCGAGACCTGCTCGTAGAACTCCACCAGCCGTCCGGCGTCCTCGGGAGTGATCGGCCGGATCCGGGCCGTGCCGCCGTCGCGCAGCAGGACGTCGGCTTCCCAGTGCTGCGGATAGTCGGGTTGCGCGGGGTTCGCCACCGCGGGGTCTTCCACATTCGCCAGGTTATCCGGCGGCGGGCCGGATGGCGCCGGGCGCGTGCCCACGGCAGATTGGACAGGGCCACTAGCCGGGCCTTATGCCCCGAAAAGAAACAATCACAACTCCCGAACGCGACGCCTCACAGGGGTGATCTGCGTGCAACACTGGTCTAGACAACACGGTCGTTTCCCCCGCTCCCCCGAGCACGGCCGTGACCAGCTTCACCGGAAAGGCACGTCTCATGGCCGAGCGCCGCGTCACCATCGGTTGGGCCGAGGGCCTGCACGCCCGTCCCGCCTCCGTCTTCGTCCGGGCCGTCACGGCCACCGGCGTGCCGATCACCATCGCCAAGCCGGGCGGCAACCCGGTCAACGCCGCCTCCATGCTCGGCCTCCTCGCCCTGGGCGCCCAGGGAGGCGAGGAGGTCATCCTCGCCTCCGAGGCCCCGGGCGCCGACGAGGCCCTCGACCGCCTCGCCAAGCTGGTCTCCGAAGGCCTCGACGAGCTCCCCGCGGCCGCCTGAGCCTCGCAGCGCACACGAAGCGCCCGGTAGTGCCCAGCACTACCCCGGCCGCATGGCGCTTCCACGAAAGAAGGCTGCGGCCGAGCAGGCAGCCGCGTGGGTCAGACCGCCAGACTGGAAGCGCATGCTCAAGCGCAGTTGGAGCAAGGCGGAGGATGACATCCTCCTGGCAGCAGCCAGCATTAGAGCAGCCGCAGAACAACTCGGCAGAACCGAGAAGAGCTGCGATATTCGCCGATGGCGCCTCAACGGCTGCCAACCGCGAAAGACAGCGTCCCAACTGAGGCCCCCGGAAAATCCGGGGGCCCCATTTGTCAACCCTTCACACAGACCACCTGCTTGAGGTGCGCGACGACCTCTACCAGGTCCTTCTGCTGCTCGATGACCTTCTCGATGTTCTTGTAGGCGCCCGGGATCTCGTCGACGACACCGCTGTCCTTGCGGCACTCGACGCCCTTGGTCTGCTCGGCCAGGTCGCGCGTGGTGAAGCGCTTCTTGGCGGCGTTGCGGCTCATCTTGCGGCCGGCGCCGTGCGAGGCGGAGTTGAACGCCGCCTCGTTGCCCAGGCCACGGACGATGTAGGAACCCGTCCCCATCGAACCCGGGATGATCCCCAAGTCGCCGGAGCCGGCCCGGATCGCGCCCTTGCGGGTCACCAACAGGTCGACGCCGTCGTAGCGCTCCTCCGCCACGTAGTTGTGGTGGCAGCTGATCACCTCGTCGAAGGTGACCTTCGCCTTGCCGAATTCGCGGCGCACGACGTCCTGGAAGAGCGCCATCATGACCGCGCGGTTGTTCTTGGCGTACTCCTGCGCCCAGAAGAGGTCCTGGCGGTAGTCCGCCATCTCCGGGGTCTTCGCGAGGAAGACCGCCAGATCCCGATCGACGAGCCCCTGGTTGTGTGACAGCGAGCGGGCGACGCCCATGTGGTGCTCCGCCAACTCCTTGCCGATGTTGCGCGATCCGGAATGCAACATCAACCAAACAGAATCGGTCTCATCTAGGCACACTTCTGAAAAGTGGTTGCCACTTCCGAGCGTTCCCATCTGCTGCATGGCACGTTCGCGACGCCATTTGACCGCTTCCGCCACCCCGTCGAAGCGCTGCCAGAAGTCGTCCCAACCCGCCGCGCGGAAGCCGTGCAGCTTGGTCGGGTCGACCGGGTCGGTGTGGAGGCCGCGGCCGACCGGGATGGCCTGCTCGATCTTGGAGCGCAGGCCGGAGAGGTCGTCCGGGAGGTCCTTGGCAGTGAGGGAGGTCTTCACCGCGCTCATCCCGCAGCCGATGTCGACGCCGACCGCCGCCGGGCAGACCGCACCCTTCATGGCGATGACGGAGCCGACGGTCGCGCCCTTGCCCAGGTGGACGTCGGGCATCACGGCGAGGCCGTGCAGCCAGGGCAGCGAGCTGATGTTGCGCAGCTGCTGCAGGGCCGCGCCCTCGACCGTCGCCGGGTCGGTCCACATCCGGATCGGCACCCGGATTCCGGGCACTTCGGTGTACGTCATGGTTGAACGACCTCCAACGGTCGGTGGGTTCAGAGGAAAGGCATGCCGCGCGAAGAGAATCCCGGTGCGGCTCGGGGAAGTTCAGGAAACGGGTGCGCTCAGGCAGCCGGAGCGACGCAGGGGAGGTACGGCCTCGGGGAGCGCCGTCGTATGGCTTGCTCGACCCGCATGGTGACCGCCTCCCTTCCGTTCGTCGCAGTTCGCAGTTCGCACGTGCTGTGCGTCGTGGAACATCTATCCACGGAACCGGACGGGCCCGCAAGGGATTTAAAAACGCGTCCGGCCCGGCGGAGCGGAGGTGCTCCACCGGGCCGGACGGCGCACGACCGCAGGCGTCAGTTGACGACGGTGACCTCGCCGATGCCGAGCGCCCGCACGTCGTCCTCGATCTCGGCGGCGTCGCCGACCAGGACGGTGACCAGGCGGTCCGGCGGGAAGGCCGCGACCACGGCCTCGGTGGCCGCGGCGGTGGGCAGTTCGGCCAGCTGCCGGTAGACCTCGGCCTGGTAGTCGTCGGGGAGGTGCTGCTCGACCTGGTCGGCCAGGGTGCCGGCGACGGAGCCCGCGGTCTCGTACTTGAGCGGCGCGACGCCGACCAGGAACTGCACGGCCTCGTCGCGCTCGGCGTCGGTGAGGCCCCCGGCGGCGAGGTCGCGCAGGATGGTCCAGGTGTCGGCGAGCGCGGGGGCGGTGGAGGCGGTGTCCACCGAACCGCTGATGGCGAGCAGCGAGCGCCCGCTGCCGTCGGCGGCGGAGCGCAGCGGCTGGGCGAAGGCGCGGACGCCGTAGGTGTAGCCCTTCTCCTCGCGCAGGACGCGGTCGAGGCGGGAGGTGAGGGTGCCGCCGAGGCAGTAGGTGCCGAGGATCTGGGCGGCCCAGACCGGGTCGTGGCGGTCCGGGCCGATCCGGCCGATCAGCAGCTGGGTCTGGACGGAGCCGGGGCGGTCGACGATGAGGACGCGGCCGCGGTCGTCGCCGGTGACGGGGGCGTGGACGGAGGGTTCGGCGGCGGAGCCGGTCCAGGTGCCGAGGGTGCTCTCCAGCAGGGCCGGCAGGTCGACGCCGGTGAGGTCGCCGACCACCACGACGGTGGTGGTGGCGGGCCGCACGTGGGCGTCGTAGAAGGCCTTGACGGCGGCGCGGTCGATCGACTTGACGGTGTCGGCGGTGCCGCTGCGGGGCCGGGAGAGGCGGTCCGCGGCGTCGAAGAGTTCGGCGTAGAGGGCCTTGGCGGCGCGCCGGGCGGGGTTGGCCTGCTCGTGGACGATCTCGTCGAGCCGGTTGGCGACGAGGCGCTCGATCTCCTCGGCGGGGAGGGCGGGGGCGCGCAGGGCGTCGGCGAGCAGGGTGAGACCGCGCTGGAGCCGGGAGGCGGGGACCTCCAGGGCGACCCGGATGCACGGGTGGTCGGCGTGGGCGTCGAGGGTGGCGCCGGCGCGCTCGAGTTCGCCGGCGAACTCCTCGGCGGTGAGGGTGTCGGTGCCCTCGTTGAAGGCGCGGGCGAGGATGGCGGCGACGCCGTCGAGGCCCTCGGGTTCGGCGGCGAGCGGGGCGTCGAGGAGGACCTCGACGGCGACCAACTGCTGGCCGGGCCGGTGGCAGTGCAGGACGGTGATGCCGTTGCCGAGGGCGGCGCGCTCGGGGGCGGGGAACGCCCACGGGCTGGGGGTGCCGGGCTGGGGCTGGGGGTGGAAGGTCATCGCGGGGACGTAGTCGGTGCTCATACGGCGGCACCCTCCTCTTCGGAAGCGGCGTCGGAAGCGTCGGCGGCGGTCGGCTCGTAGGCGAGGACGGCCCGGTTGTCGGGGTGGAGCCGGGCCTTGGCGACGGCCTGGACCTCTTCGGCGGTGACGTCGAGGACCTTGGGGAGGGCGTCGTTCAGCAGCTTGGGGTCGCCGAACAGGACGGCGTAGCGGCAGAGTTCGTCGGCGCGGCCGGCGACGGTGGTGAGCCGGTCGAGCCATTCGCGCTCGATCTGGGCCTGGGCGCGCTCGAGTTCCTCGGCGGTGGGGCCCTCGGCGGCGAAGCGGGCGAGCTCCTCGTCGACGGCGGCGTCGATCTGGGCGATGGTGGCGTCGCCGGAGGTCTTGACGTCGAGCCAGCCGAGGCTGGGGGCGCCGGCGAGGCGCAGCAGGCCGAAGCCGGCGGCGACGGCGGTGCGGTCGCGGCGGACGAGCCGGTTGTAGAGGCGGCTGGACTCGCCGCTGCCGAGGATGGTGAGGGCGAGGTCGGCGGCGTCGGCTTCCCGGGTGCCGTCGTGCGGCAGGCGGTAGGCGGCCATCAGGGCGCGGGAGGGGACGTCCTCGGTGAGGTTCTGGCGGACCTCCCGGCCGATGGTTTCGGGGAGTTCGCCGGAGCGCGGGGGCTGCTTGCCGTCGTGGGCGGGGATGGAGCCGAAGTACTTCTCGACCCAGGCGATGGTCTGCTCGGGGTCGATGTCGCCGACGATGGAGAGCACGGCGTTGTTGGGCGCGTAGTAGGTGCGGAAGAAGGCGCGGGCGTCCTCGAGGGTGGCGGCGTCGAGGTCGGCCATGGAGCCGATGGGGGTGTGGTGGTACGGGTGGTCGTCGGGGAAGGAGAGCGCGGTGAGCTTCTCGAAGGCGGTGCCGTACGGGACGTTGTCGTAGCGCTGGCGGCGTTCGTTCTTGACGACGGCGCGCTGGTTCTCCATGGACGTCTCGTCGAGGGCGGCGAGCAGGGAGCCCATCCGGTCGGCCTCCAGCCAGAGGGCGAGCTCCAGCTGGTGGGCGGGCATGGTCTCGTAGTAGTTGGTGCGCTCGAAGCTGGTGGTGCCGTTGAGCGAGCCGCCGGCGCCCTGGACGAGTTCGAAGTGCCCGTTGTTGGAGACGTTGGCGGAGCCCTGGAACATCAGGTGCTCGAAGAGGTGGGCCAGGCCGGTGCGGCCCTTGACCTCGTGGCGGGAGCCGACGTCGTACCAGAGGCAGACCGCGGCGACCGGGGTGAGGCGGTCCTCGGAGAGGACGACGCGCAGGCCGTTGGCCAGGCGGTGCTCGGTGATGGCGATGCCTCGGCTGGAGGCGGGGGCCGGGTTGGCCATGCGCTCGGGTCCTTCCCGTCGTCGATGTCGGGGTTCGTGTGGCGTCCCCCATTGTGGTGCAACGCGTGGGGGGCGTGTTCGTGCCCGCGCGGAAGCGGCGTTCGCCAGGGGCGGAAGAGGGCCGCTGGCCGGGAGTGTCGGCGCGAGGGTCCACAATGGGGGCGCCGCGCCCTGTTGACCGCGCCCGGTTGACGGGTCGCGGCGGCAGGACGGTGAAGCAGGACGGCGACGCCCGTCCGACGATTTGACCGACGGCCGACGATCGACCGACGACACAGCCAGCGACACGTAAGGGAGCCCCGCCGCGATGGCCCGCCGCAGTTCGCAGACCCCGCCGCCCGGAGACTTCGAGGAGCGGATCCTCGACGTCGACGTCGTGGACGAGATGCAGGGCTCCTTCCTGGAGTACGCCTACTCGGTGATCTACTCGCGTGCGCTGCCGGACGCGCGGGACGGCATGAAGCCGGTGCACCGCCGGATCCTGTACCAGGCCAACGAGATGGGCCTGCGTCCGGACCGGGCGCACGTGAAGTGCGCCCGCGTGGTGGGCGAGGTGATGGGTCGGCTGCACCCGCACGGTGACCAGTCGATCTACGACGCCGTGGTGCGCATGGCGCAGCCGTTCTCGATGCGGCTGCCGCTGATCGACGGGCACGGCAACTTCGGTTCGCTGGGCAACGACGACCCGCCGGCGGCGATGCGTTACACCGAGTCGCGGCTGACGGCGGCGTCGATGGCGATGGTGGAGTCGATCCACGAGGACACCGTCGACTTCGGGCCGAACTACGACGGCAGCGAGCAGGAGCCGCTGGCGCTGCCGGCGGCGTTCCCGAACCTGCTGGTGAACGGCGCGACGGGCATCGCGGTGGGCATGGCGACGAACATGCCGCCGCACAACCTGTCCGAGGTGGTGGCGGCGGCCCGGCACCTGATCAAGCACCCGAACGCGGACCTGGACACGCTGATGCGGTTCGTGCCCGGTCCGGACCTGCCGACGGGCGGGCGGATCGTGGGCCTGTCGGGGATCCGGGACGCGTACGAGTCGGGCCGCGGCACGTTCAAGATCCGGGCGACGGCGACGGTGGAGGCGGTGACGGCGCGCCGCAAGGGCATCGTGGTGACCGAGCTGCCGTACAACGTCGGCCCGGAGAAGGTCATCTCGAAGATCAAGGACCTGGTCAACGCGAAGAAGCTGCAGGGCATCGCGGACGTCAAGGACCTCACCGACCGCGAGCACGGGCTGCGGCTGGTGATCGAGGTGAAGAACGGCTTCGTGCCGGAGGCGCTGCTGGAGCAGCTCTACAAGCTGACGCCGATGGAGGAGACCTTCGGCATCAACAACGTGGCGCTGGTGGACGGGCAGCCGCTGACGCTCGGGCTGAAGGAGCTGCTGGAGGTCTACGTCGACCACCGGTTCACGGTGGTGCGCAGGCGCAGCGACTTCCGCCGCCGCAAGCGCGAGGAGCGGCTGCACCTGGTCGAGGGTCTGCTGGTGGCCCTGGTCGACATCGACGAGGTCATCGCGATCATCCGGTCGAGTGACAACGCGCAGCAGGCGAAGGAGCGCCTGATGGAGCGCTTCTCGCTGTCGGAGACGCAGACCGGGTACATCCTGGACACCCCGCTGCGCCGGCTGACCAGGTTCGACCGGGTGGAGCTGGAGCAGGAGAAGGCGAAGCTGACCGCGGAGATCGCGGAGCTGACCGAGATCCTGGAGTCGGACAGCAAGCTGCGCAGCGTGGTGTCGTCCGAACTGGGCGCGGTGTCCAAGCAGTTCGGGACGGAGCGGCGGACGGTGCTGCTGGAGGCGGGGGCGGCTCCGTCGGCGGCGCTGTCGGTGCCGCTGGAGGTGGCGGACGACCCGTGCCGGGTGCTGCTGTCCTCGACGGGGCTGCTGGCGCGGACGGCGGACGGTGAGCCGTTCGAACTGTCGGAGAAGCGGGCGAAGCACGATGTGATCGTGTCGGCGGTGCCGGCGACGGCGCGGGCGGACGTGGGTGTGGTGACGTCGGCGGGCCGGGTGCTGCGGCTGCCGGTGATCGACCTGCCGGCGCTGCCGCCGACGCCCTCGCCGACGCTGGCGGGCGGTGCCGCGGTGGGTGAGTTCCTGCGGCTGGAGGCCGGGGAGCGGGTGCTGGCGCTGACCACGCTGGACGAGTCCTCTCCGGGGCTGGCGCTGGGCACGGTGCAGGGTGTGGTGAAGCGGGTGGTGCCGGAGTGGCCGGCGAACAAGGACGAGTTCGAGGTGATCGCGCTCAAGGACGGCGACGAGCTGGTGGGTGCGGTCGAACTGCGCACCGGCGAGGAGGACTTGGTCTTCATCACCTCGGACGCCCAGCTGCTGCGCTACCCGGCGGGCCAGGTCCGTCCGCAGGGCCGTCCGGCGGGTGGCATGGCGGGCATCAAGCTGTCGGACGGCGCCCGGGTGCTGTCGTTCACGGCGGTGGATCCGGCCGGGGACGCGGTGGTGGTCTCGGTGGCGGCCGCGTCGGGCACGCTGTCCGGTGACGAGCAGACGTCCTGGAAGGTCACCCCGTTCGAGCAGTACCCGCGCAAGGGCCGGGCGACCGGCGGCGTGCGCTGCCACCGCTTCCTGCGCGGCGAGGACGGCCTGGCGTTCGCCTGGGCGGGTGCCGCTCCGGCCCGGGCCGCCACCGCCAAGGGCGCGCCGGTCGACCTGCCGGAGCGCGACCCGCGTCGGGACGGCTCGGGCACGCCGGTGACGACTCCGATCTCGGTGGTCGCCGGTCCGGCGTAGCGGCGGGTCCGGTGGGCGGGGTGCCGGGGGCTGGGTGCCGGTGGGCTGGGTGCCGGTGGGCGCGCCGCCTTCCGGCACGCCCTGCGGCGCGTCCTCCGACCCGCCCCCGGCACGTCCGGAGGATCTCGTTCCGGCACGTCCGGGCCACTCGGCGGCCCCCGGGACGGGCCGAACCACTGAGGGTAGCCTTGCCCAGATGAGCACCTGTACGACCCTTTCGCGTGAACTTTCGGAGCCGTTGACCGCGACCGCGGCGGTGGCGACCACCTGGCTGCTGGTGGAGCAGAACGGCCCGTGGGGCGCGAAGGCACTGGGCGAGAGCCACCTCGACCGGGTCACGGGGCACGCGCTGGAGGGCGCCGCGGCCGGTACGGGCGTGCGGGTGGCGCTGATCCGGCGGCCGGGCCGGCACGCGGACTGCCCGCCGACGGCGCGGCACGAGGTGGTCGTGGCGCACACGGTGCCGGGCCGCGGCTGGGTGCGCCGGGCGCAGGTGGCGGATCCGGCGGAGCTGCTGGAGCTGGACTTCGCGGCGCTGGGCGTCGGCGACCACACGGGTTTCGGGGTGGAGCACGTCGGCGGTCCGCTGGCGCTGGTGTGCACCAACGGCCGTCGGGACCGCTGCTGCGCGCTGCTGGGCCGTCCGCTCGCGGCGGAGCTGGCGGCGGCCGGGCACAGCGAGGTGTGGGAGGTGACCCACCTGGGCGGGCACCGCTTCGCGCCCACGATGCTGGTGCTGCCGCACGGCTACGCGTACGGGCGGCTGACGCCCGAGACCGCCAAGGAGGTGCTGGCCGCGACGGCGGCCGGGCACATGGTGCCGGAGTGGTCGCGGGGCTGCTCGGGCTGGGAGCGGCCGGGGCAGGCGGCCGAGCACGCGGTGCGGCTGGCGACCGGCGAGACCCGGGTGGACGCGCTGACCCTGGCCCAGCGGCCGGACGGCGAGGGCCGCTGGCTGGTGCGCGTGGTGCACCGGGACGGCCGGGCCTGGGAGGTGGACGTGATCGAGACGGTGAGCCAGCCGCCGCGTCCGGAGAGCTGCGGCAAGGCGGCGGGGACGCCCTCGCGGATGGACGTGCTGTCGGTCCGGGGCGTATAGGGCCTGTCTGGTGGCCCCGCGCCCGTGGGGGTGAGCGCGGGACCGCGATGGTGGCCGGGGATCAGCCGGCGGCCTTGCCGACGACAGCACACCCCCGATGACGCGGACACGATGACGCGGACATGGGGGCGCCTGGACATGGGGAACCCCGGCGGCCCCAGGCCCGCCGGGGTTCCCCGGGGCGCGACGCTCAGGCCGCGCCCGCACCGGTGAGGGAGCGCACCTCCAGCTCGGCGAACCGGTCCGCGTCGGCGGGCTCGGGCGAGGTGAGCGTCCCGATCCAGCCGGCCAGGAAGCCGAGCGGGATGGAGACGATGCCGGGGTTCTCCAGCGGGAACCAGTGGAAGTCGACGCCGGGGAACAGCGCCGCATTGGAGCCGGAGACCACCGGCGAGAAGAACACCAGCACGATCGCCGGGACCAGCCCGCCGTACACCGACCAGACCGCGCCCCGGGCGGTGAACCGCGACCAGAACAGGCTGTACAGCAGCACGGGCAGGTTGGAGGAGGCGGCCACCGCGAAGGCCAGGCCGACCAGGAAAGCGACGTTCAGCTGCTGGGCGTACAGGCTGATCACGATCGCCACCGCGCCGATCCCGGCGGCGGCGAACCGGGCGACCAGCACCTCCTGCTGCTCGCTGGGCTTCTCGGCGGCCTCTCCCCCGCGGCGGCGGCGCGGGCCGCCGCGCCAGGCGCCGGCCCAGATGTCGTGGGCGAAGGCGGCGGAGGAGGCGAGCGTCAGCCCGGCGACCACGGCGAGGATGGTGGCGAAGGCGATCGCCGAGATCAGCGCGAACAGCACCACCCCGCCGGTGCTGCCGTTGCCGCCGCCGAGCACCAGGGCGAGCAGTGGAACGGCGGTGTTCCCGGCCGAGTTGGCGTGCCGCACCTCGGCCGAACCGACCAGCGCGGTGGCGCCCAGGCCGAGCGCGATGGCCATCAGGTAGAAGCCGCCGACCAGGCCGATCGCCCACATCGTGGAGCGGCGGGCGGCCCGGGCGGTGGGCACGGTGTAGAAGCGGGACAGGATGTGCGGCAGGCCGGCGGTGCCGAGCACCAGGGCCAGGCCGAGGCTGAAGAAGTCCAGCCGGCTGGTGAAGGTGGCGCCGTACTTGAGCCCGGGTTCGAGGTAGCGGTGCCCGGCGCCGCTGTGCTGGGCGGCCTGGCGCATCAGCTCGAAGAGGTCGCCGTGGAAGCGCACCACCAACAGCACGGTCAGCAGCATCGAACCCGCGATCAGCAGGAAGGCCTTGACGATCTGGATCCAGGTGGTGGCCCGCATCCCGCCGATCGTGACGTAGACGATCATCAGAGCGCCGACCCCGATGATGGTCCAGGTCCGGGCCTGGGCGCTGTTGGTGCCGAGCAGCAGTGCGACCAGCGAGCCGGCGCCGACCATCTGGGCGACCAGGTAGAGCAGGGTGACCACGACACTGGCACCGCCGGCCGCCGCCCGCACCCTGCGGCGCCGCAGCCGCAGCGCGAGCACGTCGGCGAGGGTGTACCGCCCGGCGTTGCGGACGAGTTCGGCGACCAGCATCAGCACGACCAGCCAGGCGACCAGGAAGCCGATGCTGTAGAGCACGCCGTCGTAGCCGTACAGGGCGATCAGCCCGGCGACGCCGAGGAAGGAGGCGGCGGAGAGGTAGTCGCCGGAGAGGGCGAAGCCGTTCTGCAGCGGGGTGAAGTCGCGCCCGCCGGCGTAGAAGTCCTCGGCGGCGTTGCCCTGGCGGCCGACCCAGAGGGTGATGCCCAGGGTGACCAGGACGATGACGGCGAACAGCACGATCGCCAGGCCGTGGTGCTGGCCGGTGGGGGCGACGGGGGGCGGGGTGGCGGTGGTCATCACACCGGTGGTGGTCGTCATCGCAGCTGGTCCTGGGTGTCCCAGCGCAGGCCCAGCGCGGCGCGGTCGCGCTTGGTCCGGGCGTTGCGGGCGTAGAGCCAGGTGAGCAGGAAGGTGGAGGCGAACTGCAGCAGGCCGAGCAGCCAGGCCACGTTGAACGGGCCGACCACCGGGCTGCGCATCGCGCCGGGCGCGGCGGCCGCGGCGGCGACGTACAGCAGGTACCAGCAGAGGAAGGCGCCGCAGGTCGGGAAGACGAACGCGCGGTAGCTGCGGCGGATGTCCTGGAAGGCCGCGCTGGCCTGGACGCTCCGGTAGACCTCGGTCCTGTCGGTGCCGCTCACCGGCGCCGGCGGCTCCTGCGCCACGACGGCCGGGACGACCGGCGGGACAGCCGGCGGGGCGAGCGGCGGCACGACGGGCGGGGCCGACGGCGGGGCCACGGGCGGAGCCGGCGGTGCGGTCACCTGCTCGGCAGCGGCGCCCGGCTGGGCGGCGGTCGGCTGGGTGGCGCCCGCACTGGTGGGTCCCGGCTGGGCCGGTACGGCCGTTCGGCGGGGCGCGGCAGCCGGCTCGGAAGCGGTGGCGGCGGCCGGAGCGGCCCACCAGTCGAATCGCTGTCCCTGGTCGGGACTGCTGGTCTGCTGCTGTGGCACTGCTGCTCCTGGGCCGGGCCGGGCGTTCTGACCCGAACCATCATGGAGGCCGCCGGACACCGTCCCTGACCATCGCAGATACCTTCACTCAATGAGGTGATCGATCATCTGACGGATGCTCATCCGACTACTGCTGCGTTCCGGTGATTCCGTGGCGGAAGGCGTACGCGACCGCCTGCGCGCGGTCCCGCACCGCGGTCTTGGCGAACAGGTTGTTGATGTGCGTCTTCACCGTGGCCTGGCTGACGAACAGTCGCTGGGCGATCTCGGTGTTGGAGAGGCCCTCGGCGATCAGCCCGAGCACCTCGGCCTCCCGCACGGTCAACCCGTCCGGCAGCTCCCCGGCCCGGGCGGCGGGCCGCTCGGCGGCGGTCGGCGCGCTCGAGGCGCTCGACGCGTTCGAGGCGCCCGGCGCGTTCGGCGCGGCCTTCAACGGAGCCTCCGAAAGCCGCTCCAACAATCGGAGTTGGACCTGCGGGGAGAGCCCGGCCGCGCCCGCGCGGACGTCCGCGATGGCCTTGGCGATCTCCTCGCCGCCGACGTCCTTGGTGAGGTAGCCACGTGCCCCGGCCTGCAGCGCCGGGAACAGTGACTCGTCGTCGGCGTAGGTGGTGAGCACCACGACCTCGGTCTCCGGGTGCGCGGCCCGGATCCGCCGGGTCGCCTCGACGCCGTCGACCCTCGGCATCCGCAGGTCCATCAGCACCACGTCCGGGTGATGCCGCTCCACCAGGGCGACGGCCTCCTCCCCGTCCGCCGCCGCGCCCACCACCTCGATGCCGGGCAGCAGCCCCAGCAGCATCACGATGCCCTCGCGCACCACCGTCTGGTCGTCCGCCACCAGCACCCTGGTGACCGCGGAACTCATGCCGGCACCCGCAGCAACACCCGCCACCCTCCGTCCTCCGGGCCCGCCAGCAGGGTGCCGCCGAGCAGTTCCGCGCGTTCGCGCATCCCCAGCAGACCGTACCCGCTGCCGCTGTCGGCCAGTTCACGGGAGGACGACTCACCACAGGACGCCTCTCCCGCGAACTGACCGCGCGACGCCCGGGCGTTGCGCACCTCCAGCTCCACCGCGTCGTCCAGGTACCGCAGTTCGACCGAGCACCGGGCGCCCGGCGCGTGCTTGCGGACGTTGGTCACCGCCTCCTGCGCGGTGCGCCGCACCGCCAGACCGGCCTCGGCGCCCAGCGGCCGGGGTGTACCCGTGACGGTGAACGGGGCCCGTTCCCGCTCGGTCAGTTCCACCAGGAACTCCCCCACCGGCGTGAACTCCCCGCGCAGCGCGGACAGCGCCTGCCGGGTCTCGGCCAGCCCGTCCTGCGCCATCCGCCGTGCGGCGACGACCCGTTCGCGGATCTGCTCGCGGTCCGTCCCGGCGTCCAGCATCAGCCGGGCCGCCTCCAGGTGGACCAGCTGCGCGGAAAGGCTGTGGGCGAGCACGTCGTGGATCTCCCGGGCGATCCTGGCCCGTTCGGCGAGCGCCGCGCTCTCCGCCTCGGCGGCCCGGACGGCACGCTCCTGGACCAGCAGCCGGCGGGCGGTGCCGCGCGCCTCGATGTCCAGCCGCAGCAGGAAGCCGACCAGGAGGGAACCCCCGACCGTGGCGGAGACGCTGAGCCAGCTCGCCGGGGAGGCCGCCGCGTACGAGCCCAGCGCGGCCGCCGCGACCAGCAACGCGGGTGCCGGCGGGACCCTGACCAGCACCGTCACGGCCAGCCCGATCCAGAGGAAGTCGGCCAGCGTGTAGGCCAGTCCCCAGTTGGCGAGCCAGGCGCCTCCGACCAGGGCGGCGGACAGCAGGTACGAGGCCACCGGGCGCTGCTCCCGGGTGACGTGCAGGTACAGCGCGCAGAGTGCCACGGCCGAGGCCAGGCCGGCCACCGCGGCCGCTACCCCCCAGCCCGCGTACTTGCCGCCGGCGAGGGTTCCCCACGCGACGATGACCACCATGACGAACCGGCCGAACACGGTGAGGACCCGTCGCGGCCGGCTCTCGGCCTCGCGCTCCATCCCCTCCCGGGACGGCCAGCGGGTCCAGTACCACCCGGGCAAGGAGTCCTCCTCGGTGCTCACGACGACGGTTCAGTGCAGTACGGCGGTGGCCCGCGAGGGCTCCAGCGTCCGGGCCCTCCAGTTGACCACGAGCGAGCGGACCAGTAGCAGGACCGCCATGCCGAGCATCAGCGAGCTGCCCGCCTGGTGGACGCCGAGGGCCGAGCCGGCCGCGTACAGGCCGATCCGGATGGCGAGCGTCCCGCCCCAGGCGGCCATGGTGGCCTTGGTGCCCTTGACCAGGACGTGGCCGTCGTCGTCCCGCCAGATCCGGACGGTCCAGCCCCAGACCGACCCCATCGCGAGGGTGGTGACCAGTCCGGCGGCGAGCAGGGTGGCCGACAGCGCGGTGTGCTGGTGGTCGATGATCTGCGGATCGCGCAGCGCGATCACGCCCAGGACCAGCGGCAGCACCCAGAAGCGGCGCTCGGTGTCCAGTCGCTTGACGCGCATCTGGCGCCCGACCACCAGGACCACCACCGCGGCGATCACGAGGAGGTTGACGAGGGCAGACATGAGGGGTTCTCCGTCCCGGGGAGAGGCCGTTCACTGACCTCTCCGACGCTACCGATCCGGCGCTCCCCGCTGATCGGATCCGGGGTGGACCCCGGGTGGAACCGGCAGCGCGAGGGCCCTCCACCCACGGGTGGAGGGCCCTCGTCGTCCGGGTGCGTCAGGCGTCGATGCGGGAGCGGTCCAGGGTGGCCGCCGAGTCCACGATGAACTCCTTGCGCGGGGCGACGTCGTTGCCCATCAGCAGGTCGAAGATCCTCTCGGCCTGCTCCAGGTCGCCCAGGTTGATCCGGCGCAGGGTGCGGTGGCGCGGGTCCATGGTGGTCTCGGCCAGCTGGTCGGCGTCCATCTCGCCCAGACCCTTGTACCGCTGCACCGGCTCCTTCCAGCGCTGCCCCTTGCGCTGGAACTCCAGCAGGGTGGAGCGCAGTTCGGCGTCGGAGTAGGTGTAGTGGTACTTCTCCTGGCCGCGCTTGGGGTTGGTGAGCTCGATCCGGTGCAGCGGCGGGACGGCGGCGAAGACCCGGCCCTGCTCGACCATCGGCCGCATGTAGCGGTGGAAGAGGGTCAGCAGCAGGGTGCGGATGTGCGAGCCGTCGACGTCGGCGTCGGCCATGAAGATGACCCGGCCGTAACGGGCCTGGTCGATGTCGAAGGTGCGGCCCGAGCCGGCCCCTATCACCTGGATGATCGCGGCGCACTCGGCGTTCTTGAGCATGTCGCTCACCGAGGCCTTCTGGACGTTGAGGATCTTGCCGCGGATCGGCAGCAGCGCCTGGAACTCGGAGTTGCGGGCGAGCTTGGCGGTGCCGAGCGCGGAGTCCCCCTCGACGATGAACAGTTCGCTGCGGTCGACGTCGTCGCTGCGGCAGTCGGCCAGCTTGGCGGGCAGCGAGCTGGTCTCCAGCGCGGTCTTGCGGCGCTGGGCCTCCTTGTGCTGACGGGCGGCGACCCGGGTGCGGGCGGCGGCGACGACCTTCTCCAGTACGGCCCGGGCCTGCTGCTTCTGGTCCTTCTTGGCCGAGGTGAGGAAGGCCTTGAGCTCCTTGGCGACGACGGCCGCGACGATCCGGTTGGCCGCCGAGGTGCCGAGCACCTCCTTGGTCTGGCCCTCGAACTGCGGCTCGGCGAGCCGGACGGTGACCACGGCGGTGAGGCCCTCGGTGGCGTCGTCCTTGGTGATGTCGTCCTCGGCGACGCGCAGCAGCTTGCTGGCGCGCAGTACCTCGTTGACGGTCTTGGCCAGCGAGCGCTCGAAGCCGGTGACGTGGGTGCCGCCCTTGGGGGTGGCGATGATGTTGACGAAGGAGCGCAGGGTGGTGTCGTAGCCGGTGCCCCAGCGCAGCGCGATGTCCACGCCGAGGTGGCGGGTGACCTCGGTGGGGGTCATGTGGCCGAGCTCGTCCAGGACCGGCACGGTCTCCTTGAAGGTGCCCTCGCCGCGCAGCCGCAGCACGTCGCTGACCGGCTTGTCGGGGGCGAGGAACTCGCAGAACTCGGCGATGCCGCCGTCGTAGTGGAAGACCGACTCCTCGATCTGCTCGCTCTCCACGAGCCGTTCGTCACGCACGACGATGGTCAGGCCGGGGACGAGGAAGGCGGTCTGCCGGGCGCGGTTGTGCAGGTGCTCCAGGGAGAGCTTGGCGTCCTTGAGGAAGATCTGCCGGTCGGCCCAGTACCGGATCCGGGTGCCGGTGCGGGTCTTGGGCACCTTGCGGGTCCTGGTGAGGCCGTTGGCGGGCTCGAAGGGCGCGTCCGGGCTGGCCTCGGTGAAGATGCCGGGGGTGCCGCGGCGGAAGCTGATCGCGTGGGTGTGGCCGCTGCGGTCGACCTCGACGTCCAGCCGGGCGGAGAGCGCGTTCACGACCGAGGCGCCGACGCCGTGCAGACCGCCGGAGGCGGCGTACGAGCCGCCGCCGAACTTGCCGCCCGCGTGCAGCTTGGTCATCACGACCTCGACGCCGGACAATCCGGTCTTGGGCTCGACGTCGACCGGGATGCCACGGCCGTTGTCGCGGACCTCGACCGAGGAGTCCGGGTGCAGCAGGACCTCGATGCGGTCGCAGTAGCCGCCCAGCGCCTCGTCGACCGAGTTGTCGATGATCTCCCAGAGGCAGTGCATCAGGCCGCGGCTGTCGGTCGAGCCGATGTACATGCCGGGGCGCTTGCGGACGGCCTCCAGGCCCTCCAGGACGAGCAGGTGCCGCGCGGTGTAGTTGGAACCGTCGTCGCCGGCCAGCAGCGCGGACGGCACGGTCGTTTCGGCACTCACGCGGCACTCTCCTCGGTGAAGTTCTGTCTCAGGTGAAGTTCTGTCTCATCGGTCACATCCGGACGCATCCGGACCGTCCGCCAGTGCAGCACACCGCACCGACAGCCGTCGCTCCCTGTGCCCGCACCCCTGCGGCGGGTGCACAGCACGGCGGGCCGGCCCGGCGCAGCTTGTACGCGCTGCGCGAACAAGGACCGCATCCGGGTGTGGGTCCCGGGGGCGCCATCTCCTCCCGGTACCACCGGTCCTGGCGGATCGTGGGGTCCGGTACAGGCTCCGGAACTGCCGTTATGCAGGCTACCGGGGCTCGGGACGGGGCTTATGCTCCAACCCGGCAGAGGATTATGCTACGCGGACCTCGAACCCCGCCCCGATCGGACGTTCGAGCGATGGGTGGCTCCCGGGATCCGGCACGCATGAACCACCGGTGCCCGGGGCACGTCCTCATCAACACAGCAGAATCCTCAGAGAAGAAAAGCCACGAGCGGGAACGTTTTCGGCCTGGTTGGATGTTGAGCCTGGTACGACAGCTCGTCGAGCTAGAGAAGAGGCGACGTGACTACTGTTCTGACACCTGCGAGCCCGCTCACCGCGGCTGACCGCTGCGACCGCTGCGGCGCCCAGGCCTACCTGCGCGTCGTACTCGCCAGCGGCGGAGAGCTGCTCTTCTGCGCCCACCACGGCCGGAAGTTCGAGCCCGAGCTCAAGAAGATCGCCGTGGAGATACAGGACGAGAGCGGCCGTCTCACCACCAGCACCACCGCGACGGCCGCCGACGACGAGCGCTGATCACAGGCGCCCCACCGGCCGGCGACGAGCTGTGTCCGGTCGCGCACCACGCGCGACCGGGGAGCCGGGTGGTCGACCCCGTCGAGGGTCGGCCACCCGGCTCCGCTGTTCTCCGGACGGTTCTCCCACGTTCGCCCGGCCCGGGCGCGGCGGCGACCACCGGGAACCGAAGCGACGTCAGAACGTCATGACGCCATCACCCACGGCGATGGTTCAGAGCGCCGAGTGCACCGCGTCCGTGACCGAGGACATCCGGGTGTAGACACCCGGGTGGGCAGCCTCGGCGCAGCCCGTCCCCCAGGACACCAGTCCGGCCAGCCGTCCGGCCACGATCAGCGGGCCACCGCTGTCGCCCTGGCAGGCGTCCTTGCCGCCCTTCTCCTCGCCCGCGCAGACCATGCCCCGGGCGTCGAACTTGCCGTCCGGCCCGCCGGGGTAGGCGTGCGCACAGGTCTGGTCCGGGACGATCGGCACGTCCACCCCGCGCAGCACCGGCGAGTAGTCACCCCGCCCGCTGGTGTCGCCCCAGCCGTAGACCTGGGCCCTCGTCCCCGCCGCGTACGGTCCGCTCTCGCCCTGGCCGACCAGCTCGACCACCGGCCGGGAGCCCTGGGACTCGGCGAGCGTGAGTACCGCCACGTCGTTCATGTTCGCGGCGAAGTCGTAGTCGGGGTGGATCCAGATCCGCTGGACGGCCACCTCTCGGCCGGCTGAGCCGCGCATGTCGTCCCGGCCGACGATCACCTTCAGGCCGGGCCGGTCCACCCGGCCCTTGGCCTCGTCGTAGAAGCAGTGCGCGGCCGTCACCACCTTCGTCGGGGTGACCAGCGCGCCGCCGCAGAACTGGCCGGAGCGTCCGCTGCCGAACTGCTGGCGGCTGGCCAGCGCCACGATCCAGGGGTGGTCGACGGTGCTCACGCTGCCCCCACCGACAACCCTGCGCTGCGCCTCGGCCGGGCCGGCCGTGCCGAGGGCGACCAGCGGGACGGCGGCGAGCAGCGCCAGCAGGGCGCCCCGACGCCGGAGGCGGCCCCGACGGGCCGTGCGCGGAACGGTGGCCCGGGCGGTCGGGGCGGCCCGGCACGGGGCGGGGGTCGGCAGGTCGGCTCGGTCCGGGTCGGTCAGCACCGTGACTCCACAAGGCTCGGCAGCAGGCAACCGGCAAAGCGTAGGCGAGCAACTACACTGCGCGACCACTTCCCGGTGCGCCGCCACCCGGACGAGCGACAAGCGCCACCCAGACGCTGACGCACCGCCCCCGAACGGCCCGAAGGCCCGGAACCGTGCGGTTCCGGGCCTTCGTCGCGTACTGCCGTCGATCAGTCCAGGTAGTCGCGGAGCACCTGGGAGCGCGACGGGTGGCGCAACTTCGACATGGTCTTCGACTCGATCTGGCGGATGCGCTCACGGGTGACCCCGTACACCTTGCCGATCTCGTCGAGGGTCTTCGGCTGACCGTCCGTCAGGCCGAAGCGCATCGAGACCACGCCGGCCTCGCGCTCGGACAGGGTGTCCAGCACCGAGTGCAGCTGCTCCTGGAGCAGGGTGAAGGAGACCGCGTCGGCCGGGACGACCGCCTCGGAGTCCTCGATCAGGTCACCGAACTCGCTGTCGCCGTCCTCGCCCAGCGGGGTGTGCAGCGAGATCGGCTCGCGGCCGTACTTCTGGACCTCGATGACCTTCTCGGGGGTCATGTCGAGTTCCTTGGCCAGCTCCTCCGGGGTGGGCTCGCGACCCAGGTCCTGGAGCATCTGGCGCTGGACGCGGGCCAGCTTGTTGATGACCTCGACCATGTGCACCGGGATGCGGATGGTGCGGGCCTGGTCGGCCATGGCGCGGGTGATCGCCTGGCGGATCCACCAGGTGGCGTAGGTCGAGAACTTGTAGCCCTTGGTGTAGTCGAACTTCTCGACCGCACGGATCAGACCGAGGTTGCCCTCCTGGATCAGGTCCAGGAACAGCATGCCGCGGCCGGTGTAGCGCTTGGCCAGCGAGACCACCAGACGGAGGTTGGCCTCCAGCAGGTGGTTCTTGGCCCGGCGGCCGTCCTCGGCGATGATCTCCAGCTCGCGCTTGAGCTTGGGGGCGAGCTTGTCGGCGGCCGAGAGCTTGTCCTCGGCGAACAGGCCGGCCTCGATGCGCTTGGCGAGCTCGACCTCCTGCTCGGCGTTGAGCAGCGGGACCTTGCCGATCTGCTTCAGGTAGTCCTTGACCGGGTCGGCGGTGGCACCGGCGACGGCGACCTGCTGGGCCGGCGCGTCGTCCTCGTCGTCATCGGAGAGGACGAAGCCCTCCGACTCCTCCTCCGGGCCCGCCTCGGCCTCGGCCTTGTCGCCGGGCAGCGCGACGTCCTCGAGCAGCTCCTCGTCGCCGAGCAGCTCCTCGTCGCCGCCCTTGGCGGCCTTGGCGGTGGTGGTCTTCTTGGCGGCGGCCTTCTTGGCCGGCGCGGCGGTCTTCTTGGCCGCGGCCTTCTTGGCCGGGGCGGCCTTCTTCGCCGCGACCGACTTCACCTCGGTGACGACGCCGGCCGTCTCCTCGACGGTGATGTCCGCGGACACGATGGGGGCGGGCGCCGCGGCGGCGGCCGCGACGGCCGGAGCCGCGACAGGAGCGCCGGGGGCGATCCGCACGGGCGGCTTGGTCGGGGCCGACGGAGCGGCCGGGGTCCGGGTGGTGACAGCCTTGGTGGCGGTGCGCTTGGTGGGGCTCTTGGCAGCAACGCTCTTGCGCTTGGCGCCGGCCGGTTCGGCCGCGCTGACCATGAGGTCCACCCCCTCCTCAATCAGCACCTGGTTGAGGCTGCGCATGACGTTCTTCCACTTGGTGACCGGGATCTGGTCCGCCTCGAACGCCTGGCGCACGTCGTCACCGGCGATCTGCCCCTGGGCCTTGCCCCGCTCGATGAGCGCCAGCAGAGCCGCGGACTCGGCGATCTCGGGGGGAAGCGAACGGGATGTGCTGGCCGACACGAACAACCTCTCGGACGATGAGTGGACTCGAACCCGTACCGGCCGCCCGAGCGGGCGGGGAAGGAGATCGCGCGTCGGACGCGCGGTGTCGATTCCGACCGACTCGGGCTTGAGGACTGGGTTTGCAGGACGGCAGCAGCGCCGCGGACCAACACAGCATTCTGACATGTTGGAGTATTCCGGAGCTGCTTCCGCTCAGGACACATCGCTGCTACTCGTCAAGTGTTACGCATGGCCTTCGTGTCGCGGGTCACACCGCTCGGCGCCCGCGGCCACGGGGCCGGGATCCATCATCGCGCACTCGCGGCGGAGTCGGTTGTCATGAGCGGGTCGGCCTGTTCGGGGTGACTGCTCCGGGCGGTGCCGCGGGGCGCGGCTCCGCTTCGTGGCGTCGCCGATTCGTGGCTCCACCTCTTCGCGGCGTCCACCGCTTCGTGGCTCAACTCGCCGGCGCTGCCTCGCTGCCGCCGTCGGCCGGGGCCCCCGGGCGGTCGCCGCTGTGCGGAGGCCCTCCGGCTGCGCCGCGCGGTGCGACCGGAGGGCCCTTGTGGAACGGACCGCGCCCCGCGCGCCCGCTCGCCGAGAACAGCCCGCTCAGTGCTCCCGGGGCGCGGGGACGGAGGGCTCCAGCTCGGGGTGAACGGTGAGCAGCGCCCGCATCGCGGCCTCGCCCGCGGTGCCGTCGCCGGCACCCAGCGCGTCCACCAGCCGGGCGTGGAGGCTGACCGAGGACTCGGAGGGCCGCTCGCAGGAGATCGCCGGACCGCCCGAGACCTGCAGCGCGCAGGAGACGATCCCGGACAGGTGCTCCAGCATCCGGTTGCCGGCCATCTGCAGGACCAGCCCGTGCAGCTCGGCGTCGGCCCGGGTGTAGGTGGACAGGTCGGCCTGGGCGGCGGCGTGGCCCATGATCTCGACCAGCTCGACCAGCCGCTGCTGGACGTCCTCCCGGCCGTGGCCGGCCGCGAGGCGGGCGGCCAGCGGCTCGATCGCCCAGCGGAGCTCGAACAGCTCCCTGCGCTGTTCGTCCCGCTGCGGACCGAAGGCGCGCCATTCGATGATGTCCGGGTCCAGCAGGTTCCAGTCGCCGACCGGGCGGACCCGGGTGCCGACGTTCGGGCGGGCGCTGACCAGGCCCTTGGCCTCCAGCACGCGCAGCGACTCGCGGACGACGGTCCGGGACACCTCGAACCGCTGGCCGATCTCCTCGGGCACGAGCGGACGGTCGGCGCCCAGGTCGCCGGAGACGATCATCTGGCCGAGCTGCTGGACCAGCTGACCGTGCAGACCGCGCCCGCGGCTGCTGGTGGTCTTGCGGCCGACCCGGCCGATGTCGGACTCGGCGCCCTCCCAGCGGGGCGCCGGCGGGGTCGGCCGGTCGGCGTACGAGAAGCGGTCCGGATCGCCGGGGCCGTGGATCGGCCCTTCGGCGGAACGGGCGGGGGTCATGGTGGGGTGCGCAAGGGTACTCACGCCTCCTTTGTCGGCGATCGGCAGGCGCAGCTTGAGAATTCTCGTGAAAAGCACACGAAAGGGTGATCGACCGTGACTGGATAATTGACTTCATATCAGGAAGAACCGCCCAATACGGTCGTCACTGGTCGATCTTGGTGCTTCGAAGCGGGCACGCGGTCCGGGCGGCGGGCCGAGGAACACGCCACGGCGGGCGCTGGAACGCACGGCAGGGGCCCGGCGCGAGACGCGGCGGGCCCCTGCACGAGTGACGGCGGGTCCGGTCGGAGCGGGAGGTAGGAGAAAGCGGCGCCGGACCTGGACGGGTCTAGAGCGAGCGGCGCCGGACCTGGAGGAGCAGGGCGGCCAGCAGCAGGGCCGCCGCGGGGGCCGCGACCGCCGCCAGCAGCGCCGGGTCAGTCAACGCCGCGCTCCCGGCTGCCGCCTCACGGGCTCCGCCGTACACCCAGCCGTAGGCCCACTCGATGCCGGACTGGAAGGGCAGCAGCTCCGCCGCCCTGGTCGGCCAGGGACGGCCGGTCCGGCGCAGCAGCAGGGCGACGCCCGACTCCAGCAGCGGCGGCAGCGCACACAGCAGGAGCACCCCGGTGGCGGCGCTGCGGGTCAGCGAGGCGGTCAGCACACCGGTCCAGGCGGCCACCACGGTCAGCAGGACGAAGGCCAGCAGCGCGGCCGGCACGCCGTGCCCCAGCACCAGCGCCAACGGGGCGAAGACGCCCGGCAGGTCGGCCGGAACACTCAGCCCGACGGCGCCCAGCGCCTCGGACACCCGGTCGGACAGCGCGCCGGAGTCCGACCAGGCCGCCACCGTCACCCCGTCCGGCAGCGCGAGGTGCACGACCACCGTGTCGACCAGCAGGGTGCCCAGCGCCAGCAGCGCCGCCACCGGGCCGACCAGCAACAGCTTGGCCAGCAGCAGGCGCACCCGGCGCGAGTACGTCACCTGGGAGGCCGCGAGCCCCGGGTGACGCACCTCGTGCCCGTACGAGAGCGCGCCCAGCGCTCCGGCCCCGAGGGCCGCGAAGGGCAGCGGGATCAGCGGGATGGCGGCGGTCAGCAGCCGCACCCCGGCCGGAGCGGCCAGCGGACCGGCCGGGGCCTGGCTCGCCAGGAGAGCGGCCACGACGGCGTCGCAGAGCAGGACGGCGGCGAGCAGCAACCAGGTGGAACGCAGGCCGCGCAGGCGGCGCAGCTCGTAGGCCAGGACACGCACGGTTCACTCGCTCCGGTGGTCGTCGGGGGTGGCGGGGGCCTTGCTGGTGGTGACCCGGCCGAGGCGGACGGTGTCGTCGGTGAGCAGGTCGGCAGCGCTCTCGCGGTGGCGCGGAGGCTCGGGCTCGGTACGAACGGGGTCGATGCGGACGGGATCGGTGCCGACGGGGTCGGCGGCCGCGGTGGGGCGGGCGCCGGGGGTCAGCTGGTTGCGGAAGAGCCGGTCGACAGCGACGGCGGGGGCGGCGGAGGTAGGGGCGGGCTCCGCCTGCGAGGTGGTGGCCGCGGCAAGGGCGGGCAGGGCTGCCCTCACGGTGGCGACCGGCAGCGCGCGGGTGGGCCGGACCGCCGCGCGGTCCCGGGGGCGGCCCTTCGCGGCGGGCTCGGGGACGGTGAATTCGGGGACGGTGGGTTCGGGGAGGGTCGCTTGGCGGCCCGGTTCGGGGCTCGGCTCGGGGCTCGACGCCGGGCTCGGCTGCGCGGCCTCGGGGGGCGACTCGTGGGCAGGCTCGTGGGCCCGCTCAGGGGCCGGATCGTGGGCCGGACCGTGGGCCGACTCGGATCCCGGCTTGAGGCGGAGGCGGCCGGAGCGTCCGGAGGCGGCCGGCACGGCGGCCCGGGGCGCCGGCTGCTCGACCACCCGGTCGGCGAGTTCGTGCAGCAGGATCCCGTGGCGGTAGGCGAGTTCACCGATCTCGGTGCGGTCGATGCCCGCCACCGCGAGACCCGCGCCGCCGTCCGGGCGCACCTCGGCGCCCTGGCTGACCAACAGGTCGGACAGCCGGGTCATCTGCGGCCCCCGGACGGCCACTTCGGGGCTGAGCCTGGTCCGGCAGAACTCCGCGACCGGCTGGTCGGCCACCAGAAGGCCGCGGTCCAGAGTGACCACCCGGTCCGCGAGCTGCGCCGCCTCCCGCGGGGTGCGGGTGGTCACCAACACCGTTCCGCCCGCGACGGCGAAGGAGCGCAGGAAGGAATGGAACCACTCGACGTTGCGCGGGGACAGGCCCTCGGTGGGCGCGTCCAGCAGCAGCGTGCCGGGATCGCCGAGCAGCGCGGCGGCCAGCGAGAGCCGGCGGTGCATGCCCGGCGAGAAGGTGCGCAGCCGCTGCTCGGCGACGGCGGCCAGCCGGGTCTGCTCCAGCAGCTCGTCGGCCCGCCGTACGGGGACGCCGACGGCTGCGGCAAGCATTCGCAGGTGACCGCGCGCCTTGCGCCCCGGGTTCCCGGCCACCGCCGCGACGCCCTCCCCCGGCCCGGGCAGCAGCACACCGACCTCGCGCTCGGGGCGGCGGATCCGGCGGTAGGGGCGGCCGTCGAAGAGTGTGACGCCCTGGCCGCGTTCGAGTTCGAGCATCAGCCGCAGCGCGGTGGACTTGCCGGCCCCCTCGTCACCGAGCAGCACGGTCACCATGCCCGGCCGGGCGTCGAAGGTCAGATCGAGCACGGCGGGCGGTGCGCCCTTGCGATGGATCTTGGTCAGTCCGGTGATCTGGATCATCGCTGGCTACTCCCATGCCCTCGGCCGACCTGCTCGACGCCAGCACATTAGGGGTCAGCACCGCCGATTCCGGGCATTATCGAACCGCCACGGGCCCAACGCCCGCCCACCTCACCCGATCAGGGGACAATCCGATCCTGCGATTCACGGGGCGGGCGCACTCCGGAGGCGGTCGGGCCTCCGGTCGGAGGCCGGAGGCGCGGTCTGGAGGAATGCCGCGGCACCCGGCGGCAGCGGCTGACCGACGCACTCTCCCTGGAACTCCTCGACGGCGGCCTTGCCCTCGGCGGCGATCACGGCCAGCTGTTCCTCCTCGGCGCTCAGCGTCTCCTGCACGGAGGCGATCGTGGCCGGGTCTGCGTGCGCGGCCTTCAGGGCGGCCAGCTGCTTCTCGGTTCCGGTGACGGTCGCGCTGAGGTTCTTGAACTCCGCCACCTGGCGCTCGATGAGGTCTCGCTGTCTGGCACAGTCGTTGTCGGTGGTCATCGCGGCTCCCAGGTCCCAAGGCCTTCGGCCCGGTGACCGAAGCGTCCAACGTCACTGTGCGCCGGTGCCACCGCGTCGGCCTCCGGGCCGGGGCCGTTCGGCCGCCGCGGGCGTAGGCGGGTCCGGGGCCTGGCGGGCCTGGCGGAGGCGGGTGCGGGCGGAACCGGGGCCGGAGCGCTCAGGAGTCGGGGCGGAGCATGGGCGGGTTGAGGACGGTCGCGCCTCCGGCGGTGAAGAGCTGGGCCGGGCGACCGCCCTGTCGGGTGGTCGTGCCACCGGAGGGGAGGAGGAACCCGGGGGTGCCGGTCACCTTGCGGTGGAAGTTGCGCGGGTCGAGGGCGACGCCCCAGACGGCCTCGTAAACGCGGCGCAGCTCGCCCACGGTGAACTCGGTCGGGCAGAAGGCGGTGGCCAGGGAGGAGTACTCGATCTTGGAACGGGCGCGTTCCACACCGTCGGCGAGGATCAGACCGTGGTCGAAGGCGAGCGGGACTCCGTCGGCCGGGCTCTCGCCGAGCAGCTCGCTGACCGGGGCCCAACGGGCGCTGCTGGCGTCGCCGCCGGCCCGGGGGGTCGGGAGGTCGGGGGCGAGCACCAGGTAGGCGACGCTGACCACGCGCATCCGGGGGTCGCGCTGCGGGTGGCCGTAGGTGGCGAGCTGCTCCAGGTGGGCACCGGCCGCTCCGGGGCCGACCGCCTCGTGGCCGGGTGCGGAGTGGGCGCGCAGGCCGGTCTCCTCGGCCAGCTCGCGGGAGGCCGCTTCGGCCAGGCCCTCGTCCGGGCGGACGAAGCCGCCGGGCAGTGCCCAGTACCCCTGGAAGGGCGGTTCGCCGCGTCTGACCAGCAGGGCGCAGAGCGAGTGGTCGCGCACCGTCAGAACCACCAGGTCAACCGTGACAGCGAACGGGGGGAAGGCCGACGGATCGTAGCGCGACATGGCGACGATCATAGTCGTCTCTTTGACGATAAGCACAGGCCCGTACACGGAGCGCGCAGCACCGGTGACCGTGGCCGCCCGGCACGGTTCGCGCACGGGCAGCCACGGACCCGGCGGCGCGCTGACGGAGCGGCGCGCTGACGGGGGCACCGGCAAGCCGGGGTGCCGCGGGCCCGGTGCGGCGGATGCTGCCGGGCCCCCAGTGTCAGTGGGCGACCAGTTGCAGCTCCGTGGAGGCCTCCTCGACCATCGCCACCCCGATCCGGCTCACCCGCACCGAGAAGGGCTCGCCCGCCACCCGCAGGCCGGTCAGTTCGAGTTCGCCGAGCGGGGCGGTGCTGGCCGGGCGGACCAGGACGCGGCCGCCCGGGACGTCGGGCCGGACTCCGGCGAGCGCGAACACGGCGTGAACGGCTCCGGCCGCGGAGACCGCCGCCGGGCGGCAGGCGGCGGGGTGCGGTACCGGTGGGCAGCCGGGGGTGCGCTGTTCCCCGGCGTACATCTCGGGCAGCCGTCCCTCGAAGTGGGCGGAGGCGGCGAGCAGGCCCTCCAGCAGGGTGCCGGCCTCGTTCTCGTGGCCGGCCTCGGAGAGTCCGGCGATCGCCAGCGCCGTCTCGTGGATCCGCACCGCGCCGCCGCGGTGGCCCAGGGGGTTGAAGCGGGGGGACTTGACGCTGAGCGTCCGCAGCCCCCAGCCGCTGTCCAGTTCGGGCGCGACCAGGCGCTGGGCGAACAACCGGGTCTGTTCGCGATCCAGCAGGCTCTCGTGTCGGCCGCCGTCGGCGGCGAGCCCGGTGTCGAGCAGGTGCACCAGGGAGGAGGCGACGGCTGGCAGCGGCTGGCCGCCCGGGGCCAGTCCGGCGGCGGGGCGGCCGCCCGAGAGGTCGTCGATCCAGAACTGCCGGCGGAAGCGCCCGCGCAGCTCCGCGGCCCAACTCCGCCATTCCCCGGCGCCCGGCCTGGCGAAGGCCTCCAGGAGTTCGGCGCCGTGCAGCGCGGCGCGGTGGGCCTGTGCCTGGACCTCGGCGCGGGCGGCCACCGGCTGGGCGGCCCGGTCCTCCGCCGGACGGCTCAGATCGGTGACGAAGCCGTCGACCAGGCCTTCGCGCAGCGCGGCCAGGGCTCGTTCCGCGGCTGGGAGCAGCTCGGCGACCTCCGCCCGGGGCAGGCCCCAACGCCAGGCCTCGGCCAGCACGGTGACGAAAAGCAGGGTGGCCTCGGTGGCCGTGCAGGTGGGCGGCAGTTCGGGGCCGCCGTGCCGCAGCGCGCCGGGCAGCAGGCCCTCGGTGCGGCCCGGGGCGGGGGTGAGCTGCTGGCGGCGGACCAGCGCGCGCAGGGTGCCGGCCGCGAGCCGGGTGCCGAGCGGGAGGGTCAGCCGGGCCGCCCAGAGCGCGTCGGCCGGGGCGAGACCGAAACGCCAGGGCGCGCCGGAGGCCGGGTAGAGGTCGGTCGGGCGATCCGGGTCGGCGAACAGCAGGCCGCCGAGGGCGTCCAGGGAGCGGTCGACCAGCAGCGCGGCGCGCGGGTCGTCGCTGCGCACCTCCGGTTCGGCCCAGGGCAGCGGGACGCCCGTGCCGCGCCCGCCGGGCGGGCGCGGACCGCCGGGAGCGCTCTCGAGTTCGGCGCGCAGTTCGACCGACCAACGGGCGCCGGGCTGGACCTCCAGGTCCCAGCGGAGCACCCCGGCTCCGGCCAGGACGGCGTGCGGGGAGGGCTTGGCGCTGACCACGGCACTGTGCACCGGGCCGGACCAGCGCAACCCGGCGGACTGCACCTGGCCGGGCAGGTCGGGCGGGCGGTGTCCGGCGGCGATCTCGGCGACCGGGCCGAGGTCGGTGCCGAGGGCGATCTCCAGTGGAAGCCGGGCCGGCCGGGCGCCGGTGTTGCGCACGGTGACGGTCTCCACGCCGTCCGCGTGGCGCAGCCGCTCGACCGTGAGCGCCGGATCCGGGTCGAGGTCGCCAGGGACGCGGACGGCGCCGAGGAAGCGGGCCTGGGCGGCGCTGGTCAGGGTGCCCTGGAGCGGTAGCGGCTCCATGCCGCCCAGCCGCAGTTCCATCCGGGCCAGCACCCGGACGCCGTTGCGGTAGAAGCCGTGCAGGCCGTGGCCGCGCAGCTGGCCGTCCGGGCCGGAGGCGGCCATCGCGGGGGCGTTGACGCAGAGCAGGGCGTGGTGGGCGGCCGGGGGCTGGGGGCGCGGCGGGGCCATGGGCCGTCCGGGGCCGGCGGGGGCGCCCGCCGGCCCGGACGCCGGCCCCTGATCGGTACGGCTGACCGGTCTGGGCGCGCCGACCACGCTCTCGGCCGGCATGGCCTGCAGTGGCCTCATGGCGGTCACCGGACTCTCCTCCCCTCGGCGGTCCGGCGGCCGGTGAGGCCGGTGGGCCGCGAGCATGCTCGTTCGCGTGCTGATGGTGCCTGGCCGGCGGGACTCGCCCCGTCAGCGGGTGTGCCGTGTCTGGCCGTACCCGGTGGTGGGCCGTGCCATGCGGCGCGCCGGTACCGGGCCGGTACCGGCGCGCCGCGCCTCTCGTGTCGGGCACGTCATCGTGCCCGACACCTCGTCAGGTCCGGCGCCCCGGCCCGTCGGTGGCGCCCTGCCCGTGACGTCTTGCGGCCGTGGCCCGCACCCGACCGGCTGTCAGTCGCGCTCGGCCGGTCCGCGCCGCCGGACGGCCCCGGAAAACGGGCTGCGGTCGGACACCGTCCGGGCGCAGGGCCCCCAGAGGTGAACGCCGCACACCGCCGCCAGGTCACGCCCGCCGTGGCCGCTGCTGGTCGTGCTCGGCCCGCCGGGCGGTCGTGCCGCCTCCGCCGGGTCGGCGCAGAGGGCTTCGCCCCGCCCCCTGGCGCGTCCGTGTCCTGGGTCCGGCTCCGGCACCGCTCGGGCCGGGCCTGGCGGTGGCCGGCTGCCCGGTCCGGTGAACGGGGGCGGTCGAACCCGCGCTCGACCGCGCCAGGATACGGTGCGGGGGTCGCGGCGCCCGCACCCGGTGACCCCGAGAACCGCGACGCAACCGCTGTGACCAGCAAAGACCGAGGAGTTGCATGTCCACCATCAGCCGACTGCCCGGGATTGTCACGACCGACCACGTCTTTCGGGTCCCGCTCGACCACGCCTCCCCGGAGGGCGAGCAGATCGAGGTGTACGCCCGCGAGGTGGTGGCCTCCGGCCGCGAGCGGGACGACCTGCCCTGGCTGCTCTTCCTCCAGGGCGGGCCCGGCGGCAAGGCCGCCCGCCCGCTCGGCCGGGACACCTGGCTGGAGCGCGCCCTGGACGACTACCGAGTGCTGCTGCTCGACCAGCGCGGCACGGGGCGGTCCACGCCGGCGACCCGGCAGACCCTCGCCCGGCGCGGCGGCCCGCAGGCGCAGGCGGACTACCTGGCCAACTTCCGCGCGGACTCGATCGTTCGGGACGCCGAGCTGATCCGCCACCGGCTGCTCGGCGCCGACAAGCGCTGGAGTGTCCTGGGCCAGAGCTTCGGCGGCTTCTGCACCCTCACCTACCTCTCGTTCGCTCCCGAAGGCCTGGCCGAGGCCTTCATCACCGGCGGCCTCTCCGGCCTCGGCAGTTCGGCCGACGACGTCTACCGCGCCGCCTACCCGCGCGTCGTCCGCAAGAACGAGGACCACTACGCGCGCTTCCCGCAGGACGTCGAGGCCGTGCGGCGGATCGTCGCCCACCTCGCCGACACCCCCGCCACCCTGCCGGACGGCGGGCTGCTCACCGTCGAGGCCTTCCAGGTGCTCGGACTGATGCTCGGCGGCGGCAACGGCTCCGGCGCCCTCCACTACCTGCTGGAGGAGGCCTGGGTGGAGGGCCCGGCCGGGGCCGAGCTCTCCGACACCTTCCTGGCCGGTGTCCAGGCCAAGCTCTCCTTCGCCGAGGGCCCGCTGTACGCCGTGCTGCACGAGTCGATCTACGGCCAGCGTTCAGTGGACCAGGGCGGCACCGACTGGTCGGCCGAGCGGGTCCGCAAGGAGTTCCCGGAGTTCGACGCCCGGGCGGCGCTGGAGACCGGCGCGCCGGTGCTGTTCACCGGGGAAATGATCTACCCCTGGATGTTCGACACCGACCCGGCGCTGCGCCCGCTGAAGGAGACCGCGGACCTGCTCGCCGCCCGCACCGACTGGCCCGACCTCTACGACCCGGCGCGACTGGCCGCCAACACCGTGCCCGTCGTGGCGGCGGTCTACCACGACGACATGTACGTGGACACCGCCGACTCGCTGGAGACCGCTCGCGCGGTGCGCGGCCTGCGGACCTGGATCACCAACGAGTGGGAGCACGACGGTCTGCGGGTGAGCGGCGGCAAGGTGCTGGACCGGCTGATCAAGATGGCGCACGGCGAGGCGTAGCGGCCTTCCGATCGGTGGAACGGCGAGCGGTTCAGTCGGCACGACGGGCTCCTCTCGCCGCCCGCCGGGAGCCCCGGCACCGGTGGAGCCCGGTGCCGGACCGGGCGGCGGCGGAGGCACAGGCTCCCACCCGGCCGAGCCGCACGCCCCGAGTGGGCCGCACCCCGGGCGTCGGGCCGCAGCCGGGCGCCGGGAGCAGGGCGACCGGTTCGGAACCGCTCCCCTCCGGCCTCGGCTCACCGGGATCGGAGGGACGGCCGGGACTGCTCGGGCTGCCAGCGCTGGTGGGGCTGTCCTGGCAGCCGGGGCTGGCAGGACAGCCGGAACCGCGATCGGCCCGGGCCGACGCCGTGGACACGCCCTTCCACCGGCCACCCCGCCGACGTCGGCGCCCGCCGGCCGGGGCCTGACCAGGCCCAGGCGGCCCTGACTCGCCGCCCATCGCGGGCCCGGGCTCGGCCTCGGCCTCGGGCTCGGGCCGTACGGCGGCCGCGCGCTCCTCGCGCCGTCGACGCTGGGCCTCGACGGCGACCAGCAACGCCCCGGGCGTCATGCCGTCGTTCATCGACTCGTACAGCAACTCGGCCAGCAGGTAGTCCGGAGAGAGCCGCAGCACGTGGCCGAGCACCACCCGGGCGGTGGCCGTGTCCCCGGCGACCCAGGAGGACCAGGCCAGCAGGGTGAGCGGGGCCACCGCACAGCCCTCGTACGGCGGCACGGCGCGCCGGGCGAGGAAGCGCCAGAGGCGTTCCGCGGGGGCGAGCTCGGCGGGCCGGACGTACTCGACGCCGCGGTCCCGGGTCAGGCGGTCCCGCAGGGCGAACAGCAGCCGCGCCGTCCGCTCCTCGTCGAGTTCCCGAGCGCCGGCCGCGAACTCGGCGAAGGCCTGCTCCAGCAGTTCCAGGCCCTCCTCCCGGGAGACGGCCCCCGCGACGGGCTCGGCGCGGACGAGCGCCTCGCGCTGCGCGCCGTCCTCCGGCGGGCCGACCGGGGCCAGTCCGGCGACGATCGCCTTCCGGCTGCCACGCGGCACCAGGCCGGCCACCGTCGCGGCGGCGGCCGCCGGGCCCGGATCGGGCCCGCGTCGCACCGGGGTGCCCGCCGGATCGCAGCACCCCTCCCGGCGGCAGAGGAAGGACCACCAGCGGTCGTCCGAGACGCACAGCGACTCCTTGACCGCCACTCCCCTGCGCCCGAAGGCCGCGCGCAGGTGGTCGGCCAGCGGCCGCAGGTCCTCCACCGGCGGCGGTGCGTGCGCCGTGCCGGGATCCTGGCAGAGGTAGAGGAGCACCTGGAGCGGCCGGCCACCGTGCCGCTCGGAGAGGGCGACCAGCAAGGCTGCCGTCTCCTCCGCCGCGGCGGGCCACTCCGCGGGCGAGACCGGGAGGTCCGCCCGGATGACCCCGCCCTGGTGCAGGTCGGGGCCCTGGAGGCCGACCGCGACGATGCTGTCGTCGGGGTAGAACCCCAGGAGGTAGGGCAACAGTTCGGCCATGTCGGCCGGACCGCGCATGACGACCGGCCGCTGCTCGGAAGCCGGGCCGAGGGACAGGATGACGTGTTCGTTGTTCATCGCGTTCATGGCCGCAAGAATGGGCGCTGTCCGACTGCGACCCCGGAATTTTCTTTTTTCCTGTGGATAACTCGGCATCCGAATTTTCCTTCGCCCATTCGGAGCACGTGAAACTCACTCCGGAGAGTGGAATTTGACAGCCGTTCAGCGGATCAGCACATGAAATCCACTCCGTCTTCCGCTACACCGCCCCGCCCGCATTCGCCCCTTGTCGGCGGCATGGGGTTACATCGACGCCATGAAGCAGCCCGACATCCACACCACCGCCACCGCCGACCGCGCCGAGGTCCGGGCGCGGGCCGAGGCCGTCCTGCGCGAGCTGGCCGGCCCCTCCGCCGGCCTGCGCGAGGACCAGTGGACGGCCATCGAGGCCCTCGTGGTCGACCACCGCCGCGCACTGGTCGTCCAGCGCACCGGCTGGGGGAAGTCCGCGGTCTACTTCATCGCCACCGCCCTGCTCCGCGCCAGCGGTGCCGGGCCGACGGTGATCGTCTCGCCCCTGCTCGCCCTGATGCGCAACCAGGTCGAGTCGGCGGCCCGGGCCGGCATCCACGCCCGCACCATCAACTCGGCCAACACCGAGGAGTGGGAGGAGATCCAGGCCGAGGTCGCCGCCGGAAAGGTCGACGTCCTGCTGGTCAGCCCCGAGCGGCTGAACAACCCGGACTTCCGCGACCAGGTGCTGCCGAAGCTCGCCGCGTCCACCGGACTGCTGGTGGTCGACGAGGCCCACTGCATCTCCGACTGGGGCCATGACTTCCGGCCCGACTACCGCCGGCTGCGCACCATGCTCGCCGACCTGCCGCCCGGCGTCCCGGTGCTCGCCACCACCGCCACCGCCAACGCCCGAGTCACCGCGGACGTCGCCGAACAGCTCGGCACCGGCACCACCGACGAGCACGCCCTGGTGCTGCGCGGTCCGCTCGACCGGGAGAGCCTCACCCTGGGCGTGCTCGCCCTGCCCGATCCGGCGCACCGGCTCGCCTGGCTGGCCGATCACCTCGACCGGCTCCCCGGCTCGGGCATCGTCTACACCCTGACGGTGGCCGCCGCCGAGGAGGTGACCGCCTTCCTGCGCGAGCGCGGCTTCCCGGTGGCCTCCTACTCCGGCCGCACCGAGGACGCCGAGCGCCGCACCGCCGAGGCCGACCTGCTGGCCAACCGGGTCAAGGCGCTGGTCGCCACCTCCGCGCTCGGCATGGGCTTCGACAAGCCCGACCTCGGATTCGTCGTCCACCTGGGCTCGCCGAGTTCGCCGATCGCCTACTACCAGCAGGTCGGCCGGGCCGGGCGCGGTGTGGACCGCGCCGAGGTGCTGCTGCTGCCCGGGCGCGAGGACGAGGCGATCTGGCGCTACTTCGCCTCGCTCGCCTTCCCGCCGGAGGAGCAGGTGCGCCGCACCATCGACGCGCTCGCCGAGGCCGGCCGCCCGCTCTCCACCGCCGCCCTGGAGCCCAGGGTGGACCTGCGCCGCGCCCGGTTGGAGACCATGCTCAAGGTGCTGGACGTGGACGGCGCCGTCCGCCGGGTCAAGGGCGGCTGGACGGCCACCGGGCAGAGCTGGGAGTACGACACCGCCCGCTACGCCAAGGTCGCCGCCTCCCGGGAGGCGGAGCAGCGGGCGATGCGCGACTACGCCGCGGCCACCGGCTGCCGGATGGAGTTCCTGCGCCGTCAGCTGGACGACGAGCAGGCCGCGCCGTGCGGGCGGTGCGACAACTGCGCGGGGCCGCTGCACACCCCGGAGGTCTCCGACGCGACGCTGGCCGCGGCCCGGGCCGCGCTCGGCCGCCCTGGCGTGAGCTTCGAGCCGCGCCGGCTCTGGCCCACCGGGATGGACGCGCTCGGGGTGCCGCTGAAGGGCCGGATCCCGGCGGGCGAGCAGGCGGAGACCGGCCGGGCGCTCGGCCGGCTGTCCGACATCGGCTGGGGCAACCGGCTGCGCACCCTGCTCGCCGAGCAGGCGCCGGACGTGCCGGTGCCCGGCGAGGCGGTGGACGCGCTGGTGGCGGTGCTGGCCGACTGGGCGCGCGGCCCCGGCGGTTGGGCCGGGCCCGCGACGGCGGAGGGCGTCCGGCTGGAGCGGCCGGTCGGCGTGGTGACCATGGCCTCCGCGATCCGCCCCCAGCTGGTCGGCAGCCTCGGCGCTCGGATCGCCGAGATCGGGCGGCTGCCGCTGCTCGGCCGGATCGAGTACGCCGGTGGGCGGCCCCCGCACGGGGCCCGCAGCAACAGTGCCCAGCGGCTGCACTCGCTGGCCGGGGCCCTGGTCCTGCCGCCGGAGCTGGAGCAGGCGGTGGCTGCCGCCGGCGGACCGGTGCTGCTGGTGGACGACCTCGTGGACTCGGGGTGGACGGTCACCGTGGCCGCCCGGCTGCTGCGCCGGGCGGGAGCCGGCGCGGTGCTGCCGCTGGTGCTGGCCGTGCAGGGGTGAGCGGGCGGCGAGGCCGCCCCGTACACACCCGCCTTCACTCGAACGACCCAACAGAAAGGAGCCGCCAGGGCGATTTCGATCACACCGGAGACCCGACCCGAGAAAGGAGTGCCCACCATGCCGATGACGGTTCGCCGTGCGCTTCGCGCAGCGTGGATCAAGGCCGGGCACCACCTGAAGCGCGTTCGGGTCGCCGTGGAACATATCCGGCAGAACATGGGCTATCGGATGGCGTTCGTCATTTCATCATTGCCGCTCCGGCCCCGTTGCCCCGAGAATTGGGAGGTACCCGAAACCCGGTCCGCTGGACCCACGCTTCGGCGTACCCAGGCACCCCCCTGCCCACGGGCCAGGAAGGAGGATCGTGATCAACGGTATCGGCCGAGGTCAACATCCCCTCTCCGGGAGTTCGGCGCCCAGACGGCTGCTGGACCTGGAGACCTGGACCGCCTCGGGGATCCCGTTGCTGCGCGATCCGCGCGAGTTCGTCCTGGAACTGCACCAGCGTCACCTGCCTCAGCCGGGCACGGTCGTGGTGGCGGTCCTGGACGCGCTCCACCACCTCGCCGCCTCGGCCTCGTTCACGCCCTGGCCGCACGACACCGATGGCTGGCAGCACCGGAACGCCCTGCTGGCACACCTGCGTCGGATCATCCCTCACGATCTCCGACTGCCCGCGCCGACCCGGACGGCCGTGCTGCTGCGCTGTCGCGACGGCGCGCCCGGCTGGACGGAGCAGGACGGCGCCTGGATGTGGGCACTGCGGGACGCGGCCGGGCTGCACGGGCTGCGCTGCGGCTCGTACATCGGACTCACCCCGGCGGGCTGGCAGATCCTCGGCGACGGACGGAGCGGGCGCAATCCGCACGCGGGCTCGTGGGCGGACGGACCGGTGCACACCGTAACGGAGCTGCCGCCGCGGTCGGTGCTCGACGACGCCCCGCGCAGCCAGCGCGCCCGGCAGCAGGCGGCCGAACAGGCCAAACGGGTCGACGCTCCGCAGCGCTCCCAGCAGTCCGAGCCCCCGTGGATCACGGCGCGGGTCACGGCCGTCGAACCGGGTCGCCGCACCGGCACGCTCTGAGCCGCACCGGCACCGTACGGCACCGCGGACGGACTCCGGGCCCGGTGCCGTACCGCACCGGGCCCGGAAGGCGAAGACGACTGCTGGACCTCTGGTCAGGCCTTGACCGGGCGCCCCGGTGCGGCTCCGGCCGCCGCCGTCGCGGCCGGGCCGGCCTCCCCGCAGACCACCAGCAGCGCGGTCGCGCGGCCGAGCGCCTCGCTGTACGCCTCGGCAGCCCGGGCGGCCGAACCGCCGTTGACCACTAGGACGACCACCTCGCGGCGGACCGGCCGGGTCAGCGCGGCGTCCGCGTAGAACACGTCCCCGCCCTCGGTGAGCTGCGCCCAGTAACGCTCCTCACCGAAGGAGAGCTCGTGCTGCTGCCAGGGGTGCGCCTCACCGACGGTCAGCACCAGGATGTCGCCCGGGTTGCGGCCCGAGTCCAACAGCAGGTCGACCGCGTCGTCGGCGCGCTCCAGCGCCTGGGCCGGGGCGGCGGCGATGCGCTGGACCTCGACCTGCGGCACGGCGGGGGCCGGCCGGCGCGGTGCCGGACCGGGCTTGGGGATCGGACGCGGCGGGCCCGGGCGGTCGGCACGGGGCGGTGCCGGACGCGGGCCGGGCACCGGAAGCGGCGCGGCAGCGGTGGTGGGTGCGGTGGCAGGTGCGCCGCCGGTGGCAGGCGCGTGGAGGGCTTGTGCGTCCGACTCGTGGGGGAAGGGAACGCCGGGGCCCGGGAGGCTCTCGTGAATCTCCGGCTCCTCGGGGAAGACAGGCATACCCGGATATCTATCAAATGCCGATCGGAGGCGCACGGGCACCCCACCCATTGGGCATCGGGCGCCCCGATCGCCACCCGGGGCAATTCAGACGGACTGTCAGAAACCGAGCGTCAACTGTTCGTCGGCGGATCCCCCGTCAGCGCCCACGACGTCCCGACCGCGCTTCAGATGGCGCCACTTCGGCAGTGCGTCCAAGTACGCCCAGGAGAGCCGGTGGTGCCCGGTGGGGCCGAACTCCTCCAGCGCGGCGCGGTGCACCGGGGACGGATATCCGGCATTGTCCGCGAAGCCGTACTCCGGGCACGCCTCGCCCAGTTCGGCCATCAGTCCGTCGCGGTGGACCTTGGCGATCACCGAGGCTGCGGAGACGCAGATGCAGGACTGGTCGCCCTTGATCACCGTGCGCACCCGCCAGGGGCCGCCGAGGTAGTCGTGCTTGCCGTCCAGGATCACCGCGTCGGGCACGACCGGCAGCGCCTCCAGCGCGCGGATGGCGGCCAGCCGCAGCGCCGCCGTCATGCCGAGGTCGTCGCACTCCTGCGGTGAGGCGTGACCGAGCGCGTATGCGGTGACCCAGTCGGCGAGCACCGGCGCGAGGGCCTCGCGGCGCAGCTCGGTGAGCAGTTTGGAATCGGTGAGCCCCTCCGGCGCCCGGCGTAGGCCGGTGACGGCCGCACCCACGGTGACCGGTCCGGCCCAGGCGCCGCGACCCACTTCGTCCAGCCCGACCACGACCTTGGCGCCCGCCCGGCGCAGCGAGCGTTCGACGGAGTGCGTCGGCGGGACGATGGGCATCACGGACTCCGTTCGGCGAAGCAGCCCCGTCGAGCAGGACAGCCGGTTGGGCAAGGCGACCCGGGGAGGCAAGGCGGCCCGCTCCGATGGGGCAGTCTCCAGCCTAAGCCCGCCCACGGACGCCCACCGACGCCCACGGGACGCCCACCGGCGCCTCCGGAAGCCCTCCGCCCGCCCGGTACGACCGGCGCGACCGGCGCGACCGTTCCGGGCCCCGCTACGGCTGGCGGATCATCGGGACCAGCACGTCGTCCACCAGCCGGACCGCGAAGTCGGGGGCAACCCCTCCGTCGAGGACCTTCATCTGGAACAGCAGCATCGCCGGGAGCACGTCGGCGACGAGTGGGGAGACCGCGTCGGGCCGGACGTCGCCGCGCTCGACGCCGCGGCGGAGGATGTCCAGGATGGTGTCCTTGGTCGGCCCGATCACCCGCTGCACGATGAAGTCCTTGAACACCTGGGCCTGCTGCTGGGAGAGCTCGGCCATCAGCGCATGTAGGGCGGCACCCGTGCGGGAGCCGATCGCGTCCGTGAACAGCCCGATGAGCTGCAGCAACTCGGCGCGGGCGGACCCGAGATCGGGGACGCCGTGAGGGCGTGGGAGAGTGGAGTCCAGGGCGTCGATGACGAGTTCGACCTTGGACGCCCAGCGCCGGTAGAGCGCGGCCTTCCCGGTCCGCGCCGCAGCGGCGACGCCCTCCATCGTCAGTCGCGCGTAACCGCCGGAGGTGAGCTGGTCGAGCGCGGCCTCGAAGATCGCCGTCTCCAACTCCTTCCCCCGACGCCGCACCGGTCGCGCCAGCGCCTCCCGAGCGGCCCGCACCGGACAGCGGGGCTCGGAATCCGTGCCGGGAGCAGCCGAAGCAGCCGGAGCGCCCGAAGCCTCCGGCGCTCCCGGCGCCGTCAGAGGCACGCCGGGCTCCGCCGCCACGGCAGGATCCGCCGGCACCCCGGCCGCCCGGTCCACCGACAGGCGCCGCATCAACCGATCCATCAACACCATCCTTAAGGAACGCTTGCGTTCACTATCGAGCCCAGGATATCGTCCAGATTAGTGAACGGCACCGTTCCTTCCTAGGCTGCGCCATCGCGCAGCAGCACGTTCGGGCCAGCGGATCCGCGGCAGACCCATGTACCACAACACCCAGAACAGCCGGCGCACCCGAGCGCCAAGCACCCAAGCACATAGCCAGCAGGGGGCACATTCGTGGCTATCTCCGACACGCTCAGCAAGAACTCACCGCCGAAGGGCGGACAGAGCCGGGGGAAGGGCATCACCCTGGCCGTCATCGCGGCCACCCAGCTCATGGTGGTGCTCGACGCGACCATCGTGAACATCGCGCTGCCGCACATCAAGGACGCGCTGAACTTCTCGACCACCGACCTGTCGTGGGTCATCAACGCCTACACGCTGACCTTCGGCGGACTGCTGCTGCTCGGCGGTCGGGCCGGCGACATCCTCGGCCGCCGCCGGGTGTTCATCTTCGGCACCCTGCTGTTCGGCCTGGCCTCGCTGCTGGGCGGCTTCGCCCAGGACAGCGGCCTGCTGCTGGCCGCCCGCGCGCTCCAGGGCATCGGTGGCGCGATCTGTTCGCCGACCGCCTTCGCCCTGATCGCCACCAACTTCGAGGAGGGACCGGAGCGCAACAAGGCGTTCGGCGTCTTCTCGGCGGTGGCCGGTTCGGGCGCCGCGATCGGCCTGCTGGCCGGCGGCGTGCTCACCGAGTACCTGAACTGGCGCTGGGTCTTCTTCGTCAACGTGCCGATCGCCGTCCTGATCGCGATCGCCGCGCCGCGCTACATCGCCGAGTCCGAGCGCCACCCCGGCCGCTTCGACCTGCCCGGTGCCTTCACCTCGACGCTCGGCCTGGTCGGCCTGGTCTACGGCTTCATCCGGGCCGCCAACCCGAACTACGGCTGGTCGGACGGCCTCACCATCGGCTCCTTCGTCGGCGGTGCGATCCTGCTGGCCGCGTTCTTCGTGATCGAGCGGCGCACCGACCAGCCGATCACCCCGCTGCACCTGTTCGCCAACCGCAACCGCACCGGCGGCCTGGTGATGATGCTCTGCCTGGCCGCGGCCATGTTCGGCATCTTCTTCTACGTCGTCCTGTTCGTGCAGGGGCCGCTCGGGTACAGCCCGCTCAAGGCGGGCGTGTCGTTCCTGCCGATCAGCGTGTCGATCATCATCGCCGCACAGATCGCGTCCAACCTGCAGGCCAAGTACGGCCCGAAGCCGTTCATGGTGGGCGGCGCGCTGCTGGTCACCGTCGGCCTCACCTGGCTGACCCAGCTCCACAAGGACAGCGGCTACCTGGACGGCGTGCTCGCCCCCACGGTGATCTTCGGCTTCGGCATGGGTCTGATCTTCGTCCCGGTGATGCTGCTCGCCGTCGCGGGTGTCCCCGGTGAGGAGACCGGCGCCGCATCCGGACTGCTCAACTCGATGCAGCAGATCGGGGGTTCGCTCGGCCTCTCGATCCTGACCACGGTCTTCGCGCACTACGCCGTGCCCGAGTTCAAGGCGCAACTGCCCGCGTTCATGCAGAGCGCCACACCGGAACAGCTGGGCTACTTCAAGGAGCACAACGACTTCCCGCCGGGCACCGACGCCGCCAACTCGGTGCTGACCCAGGGGATCTCGCACGGCTTCATCGTGGGCGCGGCGCTCGCCGGGGTCGCGCTGCTGGTCGCTCTGTTCGCGATCAAGGCGAAGGCCAGCGACCTGCCGAGCGGCGACACCGCCGGCGTCGCGATGCACTGAGCCACCACCGGCCGGGCCCGCCGGGAGCCGTACGCTCCCGGCGGGCCCGCCGCGTGCGCCCGGCGGTCAGAAGTACGGGTCCACGTGCAGTCCCGCCCGCTCGCAGGCGCTCGTCCTCGCGCTCCCGCCCTCGACCAACGGCCGTGCGGCGAGGATCTCGCGGGCCCGGGCGGCGGAGTGGCTGGTCGCGTACCAGGGCGCGCGATCGTTCGCCAGGTCGGCCCGGATCAGTTCGAGCGCACAGATCCGTTGGGGGTTCGGCAGCCGGTCCAGGGCGGGCACCGCGTCCGCCGAGAGTTCGCGGACGTTGCGCAGGTCGATCTGCTGCGTGCGCTCGTACCGGGCCACGTTCTGCTCCGCGACGATCGCGTCCGGCCCCATCAGGCCGTACACCGCGACGGTGAGCATGCCGCTGAGGACGACGGCGCGCGGCAACCAGCCGGTGCCACGAGTGAGCCCGGCCGTGATCAGCAGCAGGAAGACGACGCCCAGCCAGAGCTCGACCACCAGCACCCACAGCCGCAGCCGGGTGAGCCCGGAGGCGTCCACGTAGAACCACATCCGGCCGAGCGCCGAGGCGACCACCGCCAGCGCCAGCAGGCAGAGCAGCCCGAGCAGGATCCGCGCCAGTCGGCGGTCGGCCGGGGTGGTGCGCGGGGCCCAGCGCTTGGCGACGGCCACCACGACCAGGGTCAGCACGGTGATCACGCTCAGCTGCCAGAAGCCCTGCCGGGCGTACGCGGAGCGGCTCATCCCGGTGTTGCTCAGCACGGCGTCCGCGCCGCCGAGCACCACCACGGCCTGGATCACCGCGAAGGCGCCGAACATCAGGTTGAGCGCGACCAGGGGCAGCGCCCACTCCAGCCGTCGCCGCTCCCGCCCCGGGCGGACCGTCATCCGGTCCCAGCGGCGCGGGCCGGCCGCGATGTGCGCGAAGCCCAACGCGGTGAGCGTGCCGAGCGCGAAGAGCAGTCCGCGCAGTGGCAGTTGGTGGATGTCGATGCTGGGACTCAGGCCGGCCAGCAGGTCCGCCATGGCGGCGTCGGCACTGGCGAACAGCAGGCCGAAGACGGTCAGTAGGAGGGCGGCGACCGCGAGCGCCTTGAGCACCGGCACGATCCGCCCGCGCCCCGGCAGCGGCCGCCCCTCCAGACCGTCCCAGACCCAGCCGACGCCCGGCACCAACTGCCAGAGCACGGCGGGCAGGGCGAACAGCACCCCCGACCAGCGGCGGCCACCGTGGAGCGCGAGCGAGGCCAGGCCCAGCGCGCAGCCGGAGGCCAGCAGGGCCGGCCAACCCGCGTCCCAGCAGGCCGGAACGGCGAGCAGGGCCAGGGCCAGCGGACTCCAGACGACCGTCCAGGGCCGGATCCGGCGACCGGCCGCGTGGGCGACGAGACCGGCGACGACCGCCGTGGCGGCACCGCAGATCAGCAGGTTGGCACCCACCCCGTCGTACAGCAGCCAGGCCGTCAGCAGGCCGGTGAGCAGGGCGAACAGGAGGACCCGGGGCGTGGCCGCCGCCCGCCGCTCGGGGTCGGTGAGGTGCAGCCGGGCCCCGATCGTCGGCCCGGACACGACGGACGAGCCGTGCGGACCGCCGGGCCGGTACGGGCGGGACGATGCACGCCGGCCAGACGACGCGCCGTGGCCGGACGCCGACGCACCCCGGCCGGACGCTGCGTACGGCGCGTACGGGTCGGCCGCAGCATACGGATCGGCCGCCGCGTACGGCACGTACGGATCGTCCGACGGATGCGGCCCGGAGGCGGGCAGCGGATCGTTCGGGGCAGGCGTGGGCAGGCCTGTCATGAGTCCCCCTCGGTGGTCGACGGGCATGCGGAGGCCGCCCTCCGGGCGGTCCGCGGGCGGCTGTTCGACGCCTCTGCCGCTGCCGACTGTAGACCATTCTGAACAGGTTCAAAAGTTTCTACTGAACATGTTCAGAAGCCCTGACCACCCATCCCTCCCCCCGACTACCCCTTCACCGACCCGGCCAGCAGCCCCCGGACGAAGTACCGCTGGAGACTGAAGAAGACGATCAGCGGCACGATCACCGACAGGAACGCCCCGGCGGTGAGCAGCTCCCAGCGCCCGCCGAGCGAACCGGCCTGCTGCGCCAGCCGGACCGTCATCGGCGCCACCTCGGGTGTGCCGCCCGCGAAGACCAGCGCGACCAGCAGGTCGTTCCAGACCCACAGGAACTGGAAGATCGCGAAGGAGGCCAGCGCCGGCGCGCACAGCGGCAGCACGATCGAACGGAAGATCTTGAAGTGCGAGGCGCCGTCCACCACAGCGGCCTCCATCAGGTCGCGCGGCAGCTGGGCGATGAAGTTGTGCAGCAGGAACACCGCCAGCGGCATCGCGAACATGGTGTGCGCCAGCCAGACCGGGGCGTAGCTGCCCTTCACGCCCAGCGCCGGGATCAGCGTCAGCGGGCCCAGGTGCGCGCCGCCGGAGAACAGCCGCAGCAACGGGATCAGTGCCATCTGGAGCGGCACCACCTGGAGCGCGAACACCGTGAAGAACACCGCGTCGCTCCCCCGGAACCGCACCCAGGCCAGTGCGTACGCCGCCATCGCCGCGAGCACCAGCGGGAAGAGGGTGGCCGGGATGCTGATCGCCAGCGAGTTCACCAGGAAGGGCATCATGCCGGTGGAGCTGCCGGAGCCGCCCTCGAACAGCACCTCGTGGTAGTTGCCGAGGCCGAAGTCCGGGTGGATCAGGGCGTTCCACCAGCCGTCGGTGGTCACGTCCTTCTTGGGGCGCAGCGAGGTCACCAGCAGGCCGAAGGTCGGGATCGTCCAGAGCACCGTCATCGCGATCACGAACGCCGAGGCCAGTGGGCTGCTGAAGGACTTCCGCACCGGGTTCCGGGGACGGTCGGTCATCGCGCGGCCCACCGGGCTCCGACCACCCGCCGGGCCCCGGTCACTCGCCGGGTCCCGATCACTCACCCCGCCTCGATGGCTCACCGCACCTCACGCTCCCTCCGCAGCTGGACGATGTTGTAGGCCACCAGCGGCAGCACCGCGAGGAACAGCAGCACCGCGAGGGCACCGCCCCGCCCGTCGTTGGACTGCCCGAAGGACTGCGAGTACATCTCGTTGGCCAGCACCTGGGTGCCGAAGTTGCCGCCGGTCATGGTGCGGACGATGTCGAAGGCCTTCAAGGTGATGATCATTACGGTGGTGAGCACGACCATCACCGTGGTGCGGATCATCGGCACGGTGACGTACCAGAACAGCCGGACCCCGGTCGCACCGTCCAGCCGGGCCGCCTCCACCACCTCGTCCGGGATCGCCTTGATCGCCGCCGACAGCACCACCATCGCGAACCCGGTCTGCACCCAGACCATCACGACCATCAGCAGGAAGGTGTTCAGCGGCTGGCTGAGCAGCCAGTTCGGCGGGTCCGACCAGCCCACCGCGTGGGCGAGTTGGCTGAGCAGCCCGATCTGCGGCTGGTCCTTCCCGCGCGCCTCGTAGACGAACTTGAAGATGATCGAAGCGCCGACCAGCGAGATCGCCATCGGCATGAAGATCAGCGATTTGTACACCGACTGGCCGCGCATCCGGTCCACCAGCAGCGCCAGCACCAGGCCGAGGCCGGTCGCCGCCAGCGGCGCGACCAGCAGCCACAGCAGGGTGTTGACCAGCACCTTCTGCACCGAATCGGTGGTGAAGGCCCAGCCGAAGTTCTCGCCGCCGACGAACCTGCTGCCGTCCGCGTTGTGCAGGCTCAGGTAGACGGTGCGGATCAGTGGCGCCACCAGGCCGACCACCAGCAGCAGTACGGCCGGGCCGAGGAAGACCAGCACCGCCAGTGGGCGGGCCAGGCGGCCCCGGGCCCGGCCGGCCACCAGGAAGACCACCAGCAGGATGCCGAGGAAGCCCGCGATCGCGCCGACGCTGTTGCCGAACTTGACCGCCGCGTCACCCCAGGCGCCGACGGCCAGGGAGTCGGCGGCCGGCGGGGAGCCGGATACGGACATGGCTGCACGTCCCTTCGGGTCCGGTGAGAAGCGGGTGGGAAGCGGGCGGTGCCGGTCGGTGCGGGCGGGGGGGGGGGGGGGGGGGGGGGCCCCGCACCGCCCTCGACAGGTGGTCCCCGGGTACGTCCGGACGGCGGCTGCCTCGAAGTCCGGACGGCGGCTGCCTTGAAGTCCGGACGGTGGGCCGCTACTTGGGCCAGGCGGCGTCGATGTCGCCGGCGACCTTCTGGATCGACTGTCCCTCCGCGAACCAGGCGGTCAGCGACTTCCACTCCTGTCCGGAGCCGATGGCCGCCGGCATCATGTCGGAGGCGTCGAAGCGGAAGGTCGCACTCGGGTCGGTCAGCGCCTCCGCCGAGAGCTTGTCGATCGGGTCGGTGTACAGGCTCTTGTCCACGCCCTGGTTGGCCGAGACCCAGCCGCTCGCGGTCTTCACCCGGCTGCTCGCCCAGTCCGAGCTGGACAGGTAGTTCTGCACCGCCTGCACCTCGGGCCGGCCGGAGAAGGCCGCCAGGAACTCACCGCCGCCCTCGACCGGGTTGGCGATCGCCGGGTTGACCGCGGGCAGGTGGAAGGCGAAGACGTCACCGTCCGGGGCGACCTTGGTGCCTTTGGGCCACTGCGCCTCGTAGAAGGAGGCCTGCTGGAGCATCGCGCACTTGCCGGTGAGGATCGGCGCGCCCGCGTCCTGGAAGGTGGTGGTGGCGATCGACTTCACGTCGCCGTAACCGCCGTTCACCCAGGCCGGGTTGAGCATCCAGTCGGCGACGGTCCGCATCGCCGTGGTGATCTTCTGGTCGGAGAACTTCACCTGGTGGCCGACCCACTGGTCGTACACGTCGCCGCCGTACGTGCCCAGCACCACCTCCTCCAGCCAGTCGGTGGCCGGCCAGCCGGTGGCCGTGCCGGAGGCGATGCCGCCGCACCAGGGTTTGGGACCGCCCGCCTTGGCGATCCGGTCGCTGAGCGTCATCAGGTCCGCCCAGGTCTTCGGCACCTCGTAGCCGGCCGCCGCGAAGGCCTTCGGCGAGTACCAGACCAGCGACTTCATGTTGGCGCTCATCGGCGCCGCGTAGAAGGTGCCGTCGACCGAGCCGTAGGTCTTCCAGACCGGGCTCCACTTGTCCTGGTTGGCAACGGTCTGGGCGGGCGGCTTGACCACCTTGCCGCTCTTGACCATCTGCGCCAGCAGGCCCGGCTGCGGGATGATCGCGAAGTCCGGGGCGTTGCCGCCGGCCACCCGGACCGGCAGCTGGGACTCGAAGTCGTTGGAACCCTCGTAGCTGATCCTGATCCCGGTGCACTTGCTGAACTCGGCCCAGGACTTCTCCAGGTTGTCCGACTCCGGGCTGAGGATCGAGGCGAACATCGTCACCGTGGTGCCCGAATGTCCCGCGTACGGCTGGTACTTGGCGCAGTCGCCGGTCAGCGTCTGGGCGGCTCCACCGCCGTCACCCGAACCGCCGGAGCTGTTCGAGCAGGCCGCGGTCAGGGCCAGCGCCGCCAGCAGCGCGGGCACGGCGACCAGTCGGCGGCGGGAACTCTGGGACGGCACGGTCGGGTTGGGGGTCAATGCGGTCCTCCTCGCCAGGGCGAGCTGCCTGGGGTTGGCTGAACGACATTGCGCTGTACCGGAGATGGGCGGGCAGAAATCGCGGAGCGAGCGGGCGGCCGAACCGATTCGACGACGTTAACGCAGCCGTCGGCCGCCGCCAAGGTCCGTGGTCGACCTTCACACACCGGTGCCCCGACCGTGACCTCCGAAACCCGACGAGTCCCGAAACCCGACGACCTCCGAAACCCGACGAGCCCCGAAACCGCGCCCGCGAACACCGGACGACGGCGGCCACCGGACGCCGAGGCCCCGCCCGGAAGCCGGACGGGGCCCCCGCTCCTGGAGCGACGTCACCAGAGCCGGACGGGCAGCTCCAGCAGACTGTTCACCACCAGCGACGGGCTCGGCCGCAGGTCGCCGTCCGGCACCGCCAGCGACAGCCCGGGGAAGCGCTCGAACAGCGCCGGCAGTGCGATCCCCGCCTCCAGCCGGGCCAGCGGCGAGCCCGGGCAGACGTGCGGACCGTGGCCGAAGGACAGGTGCCGGGTCGGGTCCCGGGTGACGTCGAACAGCTCCGCCGTCACCCCGTGCTGCAGCGGGTCCCGGCCGATCGCGTTGTACGAGACCAGCACCGGCTCGCCCGCCGGGATCACCAGCTCGCCGACCTCGATGTCCGCGGCGGTGAAGCGGAACAGGAAGTTGCTGGTCGGCGGCGTCCAGCGGAGCGACTCCTCGACCACCGCGTCCCAGGACACCCGGCCCGAACGCACCAGCTCCAGCTGGTCCGGGTGCGCCAGCAGCGCCCGCACCGCGTTGCCGATCAGGTTCACCGTGGTCTCGTGGCCGGCCGCGATGATCACCCGCAGGGTGGCCGCCGCCTCCGCGTCGGTGAGCGCCCCGCCCTCGGTGTCCGCCGCCAGCAGCACGCTCGCCAGGTCCTCGCCCGGCGCCGAACGGCGCTGTGCCACCAGGCCGTTGACGAAGGCGTTCAGCCCGGCGACGGTCGCCTGGATGCCCCCTGGGTCGGGCTTGATGCCGAAGAACCGCTCGTACAGGTCGCGCAGCAGGCCGTGGTCCGACTCCGGGACGCCCAGCAGCGAGCAGATCACCGTCATCGGTAGCGGGAAGGCGAAGGCGGTCTTGAGGTCGACCACCCGCTCCCCGGCCGCCAGGCCGTCCAGCAGCGCGTGGGTGATCTCCTCCACCCGCGGGCGCATCAGCTCGACCCGGCGCGGGGTGAAGGCCTGGGCGACCAGCGCCCGCAACCGGCGGTGCTCGGCGCCGTCCGTGGTCACCATGCTCGGACCGGGCACCGCCAGGCCGATCAGCGGCCAGGTCTTCGGCACCTCACCGCGCTGGTAGGCCGCCCAGTGCCGGGCGTCCTTCACCAGCCGGGCGTCGGTGAGCAGGTCGCGCGCGGCCGCGTGCCGGGTCACCGCCCAGGCGGCGACCCCACCGGGCAGCACCACGGGCACCGCGGGGCCGGCGGCCCGCAGCAGGGCGCCCTCCGCGGCGTTGTCGCGGGCCAGCGGGTCGAGCGCGATCGGGGCCGGGACAGCGGTCATCGGCGGCAACTCTCCTTCACACACGGGGACTTCGCGTACGGGGACGTGGGGTCGACTCGGGCCGGAACGACGGGTGTCAGTGGCCCGGGGTGAACGAGACCGGCAGCGCGACCAGCCCGCGCACCCAGGCCGAGGGCCGCCACACCAGCGCGTGCTCGGCCACCGCCAGCCGCAGGTCCGGCAGCCGGTCCAGCAGCACCTCGATCGCGGTGGTGGCGATCACCTCGGCCGCTTCCTGGGCCGGGAACGGGCAGCCGTGCTCGCCGTACGAGTAGCTCATGTGCGCCCGGTTCCCCTCGGCCGGGCGGCCGTCGGGCTGGCGCACCGACGGGTCCGCGTTGGCTCCGGCGAAGCCGAGCAGCAGCATGTCCCCCTCGGCGATCCGCTGACCGCCGAGCTGGGTGTCCCGCACCGCCCAGCGGCCGGCGAAGATCTGGACCGGTGTGTCCTCCCAGAGCACCTCGTTGAGCGCCTGGCTGATGCTGCGCCGCCCGCCCGCCAGCGACGCGGAGAACCGCTCGTCGGTGAGCATCAGCCGCAGCGCGTTGGAGATCCAGTACGAGCTCGGCTGGTGGCCGGAGATCAACAGCACCCGCAGGTCGCGCATGATCTCGTCGTGGTCCAGGCCCGCGGGGTGGGCCAGCATGCGCGAGGCCACGTCCCCGCCCGGGTGCTCGGCCTTCGCCCGGACCACCTCGAGCATCAGCTCCAGCAGCCGCTGGGCGGAGGCCTGCGCGCCCGCGCCGCCGTCCAGCATGGTGAGCACCGCGTCGACCAGCTCGGCCGCCCGCTCCTCGTCCAGGCCCAGCACCCGGCAGAGCACCAGCAACGGCATCAGGTGGGCGTACTCGGCGACCAGGTCGGCCTCGCCGCGCCCGGCGAAACCGTCGATCAGCCGGTCGGCGATCTCCTCCGAGTGCTTGCGCAGCTCGTACGGGTCGATCCCGGCCAGCGCGTCGGTGACCGCGCTGGAGCGGCGGACGTGTTCCTCGCCCTCCGTGTACAGCATCGACGGCACCGGCGCCATCATCGGCTTCAACGGCCAGTCGGCGGGCAGCGTCGCCCAGGCGTGCCAGCGGCTGGAGTCCCGCCCGAACAGCTGCGGCTGGCCGGTGACCTGCTGCAGCTCGCGGTAGCCGATCACCAGCCAGGCGGGTACGCCGCCGGCCAGCTCGACCGGGGCGACCGGGCCGTGGGCGGCGCGCAGCTCGCGGTAGAGCTGGGCCGGGTCGGTCTGGAAGCGCGGCCCGTACAGCGGCGCGGCGCCGGCGTGCGCCGGGCAGCCCGGGGGCGGGGTGGCGGCGGGCTGGGTCACGGGGTGCTCTCCTCGTAGATCCGGATCACGGGGTGCTCTGCTGGTGGGTCGCGTCGGGTGCCCCGGCGAAGGCGACCGCCGCCTCGTCGGCGTCGGCCCCCACGAGGGCGGCCGCGTCGGCCCCGGCCAGGGCGGCCAGGTGGTGGACCAGTTCGATCAGCACCCGCTTGCCGGACTCCCGGTCGCGGGCGTCGCAGTCCACCAGCGGGACCTCGGGCGGCAGGTCCAGGGCCTCCCGGACCTGCTCCAGGGTGTGGCCGGGCTCGCCGAAGTTGTTGCGGGCGACGATGAACGGGGTGCCGTGGTGCTCCAGCCGGTCGATCGCGTACCAGGAGTCCTCCAGCCGCCGGGTGTCCACCAGGACCACCGCGCCCAGGGCCCCGCTGAACAGCCGGTCCCAGAGGAACCAGAAACGTTCCTGCCCGGGCGCGCCGAACAGGTAGAGCACCTGCTGCTCGGACAGGGTGATCCGGCCGAAGTCGAAGGCGACCGTGGTGGAGCGCTTGCCCCAGCTGCCGGCCGGGTCGATGCCCTCCCCCGCCCGGGTCATCACCTCCTCGGTGTTCAGCGGGCGGATCTCGCTGACCGAGCCGACCAGGGTGGTCTTACCCACCCCGAAGCCGCCGACCACGACGATCTTCAGTGCGTTGTCGGCACTCGCCCGCAGCGGGGTGCGCTCCGCCGGGGGGACGTCAGAGCCGTTGGAGGCCATGCAGCACCTGCTTCAGCGTGTCGAGATCGGGCAGCCGGGCCTTGTTCGGCGCGAACCTGGGGTGGCGGGCGGTGACCGCGCCGGACTCCAGCAGGTCGCCGAGCAGGATCTTCACCACCGAGACGGGCAGCGACAGCTCGGCCGCCACCTCCACCACGGCGGTCGGGGCCTCGCACATCCGCAGGATCCGGACGTGCTCCGACTGCATCCCCGGCGCCGGCTCCCGTTCGGCGACGATCAGGGTGACCAGGTCGAAGGCGGTCTCCGGGGCACGGCTGCGGCCGCCGGTGATGGTGTAGAGGCGGTCCGGGTCGTCGTCCCGGCCCGGCAGCACCGGCCCCCCGTTCATATCCCGGCGCTCTCGTCGGCGGCCCCGCCGGATTCCCCGCCCCGGGCGGGCGCGCTGAGGTGGATGCCGATCTGCTCGATCAGGCCGTGCATGTTGTGGCCGACCACGCCCACGTCCGCGTCGTCGTCCGTGACCACCGCGAGGTGCGCGCCCTCACCGGCCGCCACGATGCACAGGATGCCGCCGTGGAACTCGGTCATCGACTGCCGCACTCCGCCGCTGCCGTCGCCGAACTCGATCGAGGCGCCGTGCGCCAGGCTCTGCAGACCGGAGGCGATCGCGGACAGCTGGTCGGCCTGGTCGGCGCTCAGCCCGGCGGTGTGGCAGAGCTTGAGGCCGTCGGCGGACAGCACCAGGGCGTGCCGGGTGCCGGGCGTTGCGGCCAGCAGGTTTTCCAACAGCCAGTCCAGGTCGCGGTCGGTGGCGCTGCTCATCAGGAATCCTTGTCGGTGACGGGGGAAGCGTCGGGCGTGGTGTCGGTGTCCGTGGACGGCGCCGCCCCGGTGGATGCGGGCAGCGCCGGCTGGGCGGCCCTACGGAAGGCGCCGAACCGGGCGGCGGCGCGCGCCGCGTCGGTCCGTACGGGCTTGGCGGTCGGGGCCGCCGCCGGGGTGGTGGTGGCCAGCGTCTGCCCGCGGCGGCGCTGCGGCAGGCCGCTGTCGGTCATCCGGGCGGGAGCGGACGGGGCCCGGGCGGGGACGGTGGGTGCCGGGACCGCCGCAGTGGCCGGTGCAGCGGACGGTACGGCGCTGGGGGCGCTCGGCGCGCTGGGCGCGGGCGGCAGTGAGGCGGGCGCCGGGCGGGCGGGGGTGAGCGCGGGGCGCACGGCCTCGGTGGCGGGCGCTGACGCCGGGGCGGGAGCCGGGGTGGACGTCGGCACGGGGTGGGCGACCAGTTGCTGCGGGATCAGCATCACCACCCCGGTGCCGCCGCGCGCCGACGGCCGGAAGGAGATCTGCAGCCCGTGCTTGCGGGCCAGCACGCCGACCACCGCGAGGCCCAGCCGGGTGCCGGCGGACAGCGTGGCGAGGTCCAGCGGCTCGGCGGAGACGGCGCGTTCGGCCCGGCGCAGCCAACTGTCGCTCAGGCCCAGCCCGCTGTCCTCGACGGTGACCGCCAGACCGGCCGGCACCTCCTCGACGTAGACGTGCACCTCGGCCGGCGGGGCGGAGAAGTTGGTGGCGTTGTCCAGCAGTTCGGCCAGCGCGTGCATCACGCCCTCGGCCGCGAAGCCGGCGACCGCGGCGGTGCTGGCGTTGTGCAGCCGTACCCGCTGGTAGGCGCCGATCCGGCCGAGCGCGCCGCGCAGCACCGACTCCACCGCGATCGGCTTGGCCCACCGGCGGCCCGAGCGGGCGCCGGTGAGCACCGCGATGCTGTCGGCCATCCGGCCCGCCTGGGCGGTCGAGTGGTCCAGCCGCAGCAGGTCGCCGAGGACCTCCTCGTCGTGCCGGTGCTGCATCTCGCGCAGTTCGGCGTGCATGCTCGTGGCCAGCGCCTGGACCCGGCCGGCGGCGGTCGCGCAGACCGCGAGCGCGGCGGCCCGCAGCCGCTCGCCCCGGCCGATCTCCTCGCCGACGGCGCGCAGCAGCGCGTACTGGGGGTGCTCGCGGTGGGCGGCCAGCGCGCTGTCCACGGCCGCGCCCCCGCGCAGCTTCTTCACCACCTCGGGCAGCACGCCCTCCGGGATCCGCTCCAGCTCGGCCCGCTCGGCGGCGGCCCGCTCCCGTTCCGCCTCGGCCTCGGCCCGCTCGGTGTCCAGCCGGGCCTCCAGCCGGGCCAGCTCGGCGTGCGCGGAGGTGACGTCCGCCTCGGCCCGGGCCCGCTCGGCCCGGGCGGCGTCCCGTTCGGTGAGCGCGGCGGCGGCCCGGTCCCGGGCGGCCGTCTCGGCCTGCCGGGCGGTGCCGGCGGCGACCAGCGCGGCCCGGGTCTCCTCGTGCTGCGCGGCCAGCTCCTCGGCCAGCATGCGGGAGCGCTCGGCGCCACTCGCGGCGAGGCCGACCGCGATCAGCCAGAGCACCGCCACCGCGGCCACGGCGACGGCGGTGAGCGGCTGGTGCGCGCCCAGGGCCCGGCCGATGCCGACCGGCGCGGCGACCAGCGCCAGCAGGACGGCGGCCGCGGTCAGCGCGGCGGTGCGTGGCGCCGGGCGACGGCGCGGCCGACCGTCGGGGCTGGTGGCATCTCTCATCGGTGCGGTCCTCGGCAACGTCGGCGGGCGGCGGCGCGGGCGGCGGGTCGGCGACGTTCGCGGCCGCCGACGGCTGGTCGGGCGCATACCAGACCGCCCGGCGACGTCGCGAAACGTCTCCGGGCGGCTGATCGGTTCACGCTTTCGGCCGATCATATCGATTCAGACATTGGCCTCAACCCGCTAGTTGACGGTCAATCTCCTTCATTCACTCTGGACCGGGCCGCTCAGGCCCGTTTCGCCTCCACCGCCAGCCCCACGGCCGCCGGGTCCAGCCCGTGCTCGGTGACCACCCGCAGCCCGAGGCCGTCCTCCACCCGGAGCACCCCGAGCAGCAGGTGGCCCGCCGCGATCTCCCCCGACTTCAGCCGCAGCGACTCGCGCAGCGACCGGACGTCAACCCTGGTTGACGGCTGCCCGGGTGCTCACCCGGAACGCCGCGTCAGTGCCTCCTCGAAGGTCCCCCGCCCCACCGCCCGCTCCGGCGTCGTGAGCCCGCCCGCCCGCAGGGCCCGGCCGGCCGCCCCCGGGATCCGCAGCGGCAGCAGCACCCGCCGCCGGCCCGCCGCCCGCAGGTACGCCTCGGCCAGCTCCCGGTACGACCGCACCCGCGGCCCGCCCACCTCCGGCGCGAACCCGGCCGGCTCCCGCCCCACCAGCTCCACGACGTGCTCCGCCACCTCCCGGACCTCCACCGGCTGGATCAGGGCGCCGCTCACCACCGGGAACACCGGCAGCTTCGCGCTCAGCTCGAAGGCCTTCAGCAGCAGGTCGTGGAACTGCGTCGCCCGCAGCACCGTCCACCCCAGCCCCGACTCCCGCAGCACCCGCTCACAGCCGAGCTTCGCCCGGTAGTACGCGATCGGCACCCGGTCGATCCCGACGATCGACACGTACACCAGGTGCCGCACCCCGGCCTCCCGGGCCGCCGCCACCAGCCGCCCGAGCGCGGTCACGTCCTTCTTCCCCTGCGTGGTCGCACAGTCCACCACCGTCTCGACCCCGGCCACGGCCGCCGCGATCCCCGCCCCGGTCACCAGGTCCCCGACCACCCACTCGACCCCGTCCGCCGCCTCCCGCGCCCGCCGGCTCAACCCCCGCACCGCCACCCCGCGCGCCACCAACAGCCGCACCACCTCCCGGCCCAACGTCCCCGTCGCCCCGGTCACCAGCACCGTCCCCATCACCACACCACTCCTCTCGGAAGACGCCGTCACCCCCTACGGACCGGACACCGCCCGCATTCGTGACATCGGTGCCGCCGGGCAACGAAAAGGGGCGGGGCGAGGACCTGAAGTCCTCGCCCCGCCCTAGGCGTGGCTCACCCGCGCGGGGTCAGTCCGGCGGTCAGCTGCAGCCGCTGGTGGAGCCGCAGCCCTCGCAGAGGTAGCAGCTGCCGGCGCGGCGCATCTTGGTGCCGCAGGAGAAGCAGAGCGGCGCGTCGGCGTTGAGGCCGAGCTGGATCTCCATCAGCTCCGTGGAGTTGTGGGCCTGCTTCGGGGCCGGGGCGGGCTTGGGCGCCTCGACGGCCGGGGCCGGCTTGGCCGGGGCCACCGGGGCGGACTGGGCCAGCGACTCGGTGTCCAGCTCCTCGGCCTCCAGCGGCTCGTAGGAGCCCGTCTCCAGGTGGCGCGTGCGCTCCTCGACGGAGTGGATGCCGAGCGCCGAGCGGGTCTCGAACGGCAGGAAGTCCAGCGCCAGGCGGCGGAAGATGTAGTCGACGATCGACTGGGCCATCCGCACGTCCGGGTCGTCGGTCAGACCGGCCGGCTCGAAGCGCATGTTGGTGAACTTCGAGACGTAGGTCTCCAGCGGCACGCCGTACTGCAGGCCGACCGAGACGGCGATGGAGAAGGCGTCCATCATGCCCGCGAGGGTCGAGCCCTGCTTGGACATCTTGAGGAAGACCTCGCCGAGGCCGTCGTCCGGGTAGGAGTTGGCGGTCATGTAGCCCTCGGCGCCACCGACCGTGAAGGAGGTGGTGATGCCCGGGCGGCCCTTGGGCAGGCGCTTGCGGACGGGGCGGTACTCGACGACCTTCTCGACCGTGGCGGCGACGGCGGTCTCCTCGGCCTTGTCCTCGGAGTCCTTCTTCTTGGCCGAGAGCGGCTGGCCGACCTTCGAGTTCTCGCGGTAGATGGCGAGCGCCTTGACGCCCATCTTCCACGCCTCGAAGTAGATCTCCTCGACGTCCTCGACGGTCGCGCCGGCCGGCATGTTCACCGTCTTGGAGATGGCGCCGGAGATCCACGGCTGGATCGCCGACATCATCCGCACGTGCCCCATCGGGGAGATGGAGCGCTCGCCCATCGCGCAGTCGAACACCTCGTAGTGCTCGGTCTTCAGGCCGGGCGCGTCCACCACGTTGCCGTGCTCGGCGATGTGGGCGACGATCGCCTCGATCCGCTCGTCCTGGTAGCCGAGGCGCTTGAGGGCGCGCGGGACGGTGCCGTTGACGATCTGCATCGAGCCGCCGCCGACCAGCTTCTTGAACTTGACCAGGGCGAGGTCGGGCTCGACGCCGGTGGTGTCGCAGTCCATCATCAGGCCGATGGTGCCGGTCGGGGCGAGGACCGAGGCCTGGGCGTTGCGGAAACCGTTCTGCGCGCCGATCCGCAGCACGTCCTGCCAGGACTTGTTGGCCGCGAGCCAGACCGGGGCGTCCAGGTCGTCGAAGGAGACGGCGTCCAGCGAGGCGTCGGCGTGCTGCTTCATGACCCGCTGGTGCGCGGCCGCGTTGCGGGCGTAGCCGTCGTACGGGCCGACCACACCGGCGAGTTCGGCCCCGCGGCGGTAGGCGGTGCCGGTCATCAGCGAGGTGATGGCGCCGGCCAGGGCGCGGCCGCCCTCGCTGTCGTAGGCGTGGCCGGTGGCCATCAGCAGGGCGCCGAGGTTGGCGTAGCCGATGCCGAGCTGGCGGAAGGCGCGGGTGGTCTCGCCGATCTTCTCGGTCGGGAAGTCGGCGAAGCAGATGGAGATGTCCATCGCGGTGATGACCAGCTCGACGACCTTGGCGAAGGTGGCGGCGTCGAAGGAGTCGTCGTCGCGCAGGAACTTCATCAGGTTCAGCGAGGCGAGGTTGCAGCTGGAGTTGTCCAGGTGCATGTACTCCGAGCACGGGTTGGAGGCGTTGATGCGACCGGACTCGGGGCAGGTGTGCCAGTGGTTGATGGTGGAGTCGTACTGGATTCCGGGGTCGGCGCAGGCCCAGGCGGCCTCGGCCATCTTGCGGAACAGCTTCTTGGCGTCGACGGTCTCGATGACCTCGCCGGTCATCCGGGCGCGCAGGCCGAATTCGGTGCCGTTCTCGACGGCGGTCATGAATTCGTCGTTGACCCGGACCGAGTTGTTGGCGTTCTGGTACTGGACGGACGTGATGTCGTCGCCGCCGAGGTCCATGTCGAAGCCAGCGTCGCGCAGGGCACGGATCTTCTCCTCCTCCTTCACCTTGGTCTCGATGAAGGCCTCGACGTCCGGGTGGTCGACGTCGAGCACGACCATCTTGGCCGCGCGGCGGGTGGCGCCACCGGACTTGATGGTGCCGGCCGAGGCGTCGGCGCCGCGCATGAAGGAGACCGGGCCGGAGGCGTTGCCGCCGGAGGACAGCAGTTCCTTGGAGGAGCGGATGCGGGAGAGGTTGAGGCCGGCGCCGGAGCCGCCCTTGAAGATCATGCCCTCTTCCTTGTACCAGTCGAGGATCGACTCCATGGAGTCGTCGACGGACAGGATGAAGCAGGCGCTGACCTGCTGGGGCTGCTTGGTGCCGACGTTGAACCAAACCGGCGAGTTGAAGCTGAACACCTGGTGGAGGAGGGCGTGGGTCAGCTCGTGCTCGAAGATCTCGGCGTCGTCCTTGCTGGCGAAGTAGCCGTGCTTCTCGCCGGCCGCGCGGTAGGTGAGCACCACGCGGTCGATGATCTGCTTGAGGCTCCACTCGCGCTGCGGGGTGCCGACGGCGCCGCGGAAGTACTTGGAGGTGACGATGTTGACGGCGTTGACCGACCAGAACTCGGGGAACTCCACGCCGCGCTGCTCGAAGTTGATCGAGCCGTCGCGCCAGTTGGTCATGACGACGTCGCGCCGCTCCCAGCGGACCTCGTCGTACGGGTGCACGCCAGGAGTGGTGTAGATGCGCTCCATCCGGAGACCGCCCTTCGGGGCCTTGGCGCCCTTGGCCGCGGCCTTCTCGGACTTCGACCCGCGTGCGGAACCGCTCGTGGTGTCTGTCACTTCTCGCTCCTCCTCCTGGGCAAACGCCCGAAGTGCCCCGAAAAATCCGGGCACCGCTGGTTCGTTCTTCCGGTGTGCGGGCAGGCGGAGACCTCGCCCGCTTACGCACGGTTCGTAGTGTTTCGTGCCCCGATTTCGGGCACGCGTGGGCCCTCGCGGGGCCGGTGTGGTGCTGACGGCCCGCTGGGGGCCTGCGTTGTGTTGGCTGTGGCGGGCCCGCGGGGGCCCGGCGCGCCTCCTAGGGCGCGGCGGCGGGAACGGGCACGCAGGTGCCGTCCGCCTCGGTGGCGGGCCGCTCGGCCCGGAGTTCCGCGATGGCGGCCTCGAAGTCCTCGAGTCCGTCGTACGCCTGGTACACGCTGGCGAAGCGCAGGTACGCGACCAGGTCGAGTTCCTTCAGCGGGCCGAGTATGGCCAGCCCGACGTCGTGGGTGGTCAGCTCGGCGTTGCCGCTGGCGCGCACGCACTCCTCGACCCGCTGCCCGAGCTGGGCGAGGGCGTCCTCGGTGACCGGGCGGCCCTGGCAGGCCTTGCGGACTCCGGTGATCACCTTCTGCCGGGAGAAGGGTTCGGTGACGCCGCTGCGCTTGGTGACCATGAGCGCGGCCGTCTCCACGGTGGTGAAACGGCGACCGCAGTCCGGGCACTGTCGACGACGGCGGATGGAGCTGCCGTCCTCGGTGGTCCGGCTGTCGACGACGCGACTGTCGGAGTGCCGGCAGAAGGGGCAGTGCACCTGGGGATCCCTCCCTGGCAGGACGTGCGGACCGGTTGAGTCTATGCGATGTGCCCCCGGCCTCGGCAAGCTGATCATGCGACGCGACCACTAGTACTGGGCACGGAGAGGACTCTAGCCACTACATGTAGGCCTTCGGGGGAAGAGACACCCCTGGCGTGTCGGCGCCGATTAGACTGCCGGAGTCGACATCCGGTCGAACATTTACTCGATGTACAACAAAGCCTTGATCGAGTCAGCCAACTCCCGAATAATTCACTCGAACGTGTGTTTGGCGCAACCTTTCGATAGGAGGTGCGTTGGGCTGGAAAAGGGAGAGGACAGCCGTCGAGAGGGGCCGCCGTGAACACCATCGAAAGCAACACCATCCCGGTGCAGGAACACTCCCAGTTCAAGGTGGGGCAGCGCACCACGAATCAGCAGAGCGTGGACATCAGCATGGACCGTAGCGAAGACCACCGCCTCTCCGGCCCGGCCGTTTCCACCACGGGCCGCGTCCCCGACCAGCCGATCGAACACTCCACCACAATGGACGACACCCACTCCTCCCCGGCCCGCGCCATGCCCGGCCGCCCCCCCGGCATCCGCACCGACGAGGCCGGCCTCACCGAGCGCCAGCGCCGGGTGATCGAGGTCATCCGGGACTCCGTCCAGCGCCGCGGCTACCCGCCGTCCATGCGCGAGATCGGCCAGGCCGTGGGCCTGTCCAGCACCTCCTCGGTCGCCCACCAGCTGATGGCCCTGGAGCGCAAGGGCTTCCTCCGCCGCGACCCGCACCGCCCGCGCGCCTACGAGGTCCGCGGCGTCGAGGTGGCCCGCCCCAACACCGCCGAGACGGCCGGGCGCCCCTCCACCTCCTACGTGCCGCTGGTCGGCCGGATCGCCGCCGGCGGTCCGATCCTGGCCGAGCAGACCGTCGAGGACGTCTTCCCGCTGCCCCGCCAGCTGGTCGGCGAGGGCGAGCTGTTCGCGCTCACCGTGCGCGGCGACTCGATGATCGAGGCGGCCATCTGCGACGGCGACTGGGTCACCGTGCGCCGCCAGCCGGTCGCCGAGAACGGCGACATCGTGGCCGCGATGATCGATGGCGAGGCCACCGTCAAGCGGCTCAAGCGCGAGGACGGCCGGATCTGGCTGATGCCGCACAACCCGGCGTACGAGCCGATCAACGGCGACAACGCCACCATCCTGGGCAAGGTCGTCGCCGTCCTGCGCCGCCTCTGACCTCCACGCACACCACCGCACCACCGGAGAGGGGCTCCACCGCGACTGCGGGGAGCCCCTCCGGCGTTCAGGAGTCAGGTCAGGAGTCAGGGCCTCAGCCCCGCTTCACCACCGGCCGCACCGGCGGCGCCGAGGCGTCGATCGCCGCCAGCGAGCGGCGCACCTGGTTGCGGTCCGTGGTGTACCAGAACTCCGGCATCGAGGACCGGAAGAAGCCCCCGTACCGCTTGGTCTCCACCCGCGGGTCGAGCACCGCCACCACACCCCGGTCGTCCGCCGCGCGTACCAGCCGGCCCGCGCCCTGCGCCATCAGCAGTGCCGCGTGGGTCGCCGCGACGGCCATGAAGCCGTTCCCGCCGTGCTGTTCGACGTCCTTCTGACGGGCGCTCATCAGCGGGTCGTCCGGCCGCGGGAAGGGGATGCGGTCCATCACGACCAGCTGGCAGGCCGAGCCGGGGACGTCCACGCCCTGCCACAGCGAGAGCGTGCCGAACAGGCAGGTGGTCGCGTCCGAGGCGAACTCCCGGATCAACTCGCCCAGGGTGTCCTCCCCCTGGAGCAGGATCCGGTGGTCCAGGCGCTCCCGCATCGCCTCGGCGGCCGCCTGGGCGCCGCGCATCGAGGAGAACAGGCCCAGCGTCCGCCCGCCGGCCGCGCCGATCAGCTCCTCCAACTCGTCCAGCATGTCCGGCCGTTCGGGATCGCGCCCGGGATCGGCGAGGTGCTTGGCGACGTACAGGATGCCCTGCTTGGGGTACTTGAACGGCGAACCGACGTCGATCCCCCGCCAGTGCGGGACGGCATCCTCGCCGAAGCCCGGCTCCGGGTTGTCGCCGGGCGTGCGCTGGTCCGGCAGCCGGGTCTCCTTGGGCAGGCCGACCGAGCCTGCCACGCCGTTGAAGTCCCCGCCGAGCTTGAGGGTGGCGGAGGTGAGCACCACCGAGCGCTCCTTGTACAGGCCCTCGCGCAGCAGCCCGGACACGCTCAGCGGCGCGACCCGCAGCGAGGCGGTGCCGAGCCCGTAGCGGTCGCTGCGCTCGATCCAGACCACGTCGTACTCGGAGTCCTCCAGCAGCCGCTCGGCGGTCTCGTGCAGCGTCTCGGCCGAGGCCATCGCCTGCTTGCGGACCGCGTCCTCGTCGCTGAGCCCCTTGTCCCTGGTCTCGCCGAGCGAGGTGATCACCTGCCGGGCGGCGTCCCGGATCGCGGTGACCGCGTACGCCAGGTACTCGGGCAGCTCCTCGACCCGGCCGGGCTGGGCGGTCTCCATCAGGCCGTGGTAGTTCTCGGCGGCGGCCTGCAGCTGGTCCACGGCCTTCTCGTTGGCCAGCCGGGCCGCCCGCTTCACCGCCCGGTTGACGGCGCCGACGGTCAGCTCGGCGGTCGCCGCGCCGGTGACCCGGTTGACCAGCTCGTGCGCCTCGTCCACGATCAGCAAACCGTGCTCGGGCAGCACCGGCGCGCCCTCGATCGCGTCGATCGCGAGCATCGCGTGGTTGGTGACCACGACGTCCGCCAGCTTGGCCCGCTCCCGGGCCTTCTCCGCGAAGCACTCCTGCCCGTACGCGCAGCGGGTGGCGCCCAGGCACTCCTTGGAGCTGACGGACAGCTGCGCCCAGGCCTTGTCCGAGACGCCGGGGCTCATGTCGTCCCGGTCCCCGGTCTCGGTCTCCTCCGCCCAGTCGCGCAGCCGCAGCACCTCCTGGCCGAGCTTGCCGGTGGGGCCGCCGAGCGCGTCCACCGGGTCGAACAGGCCCTCGCCCTCGTCGCTCGGGGTGCCCTCGTTGGCCCGGTGCAGGCACAGGTAGTTGGAGCGGCCCTTGAGCATCGCGTACAGCGGGCGGCGGCGCAGCACCGGGTGCAGCGCCTCGACCGTGCGCGGCAAGTCCCGCTCCACCAGCTGGCGTTGCAGCGCCAGGGTGGCGGTGGCGACCACCACGCGGTCGCCGTGGGCGAGCGCCGGTACCAGGTAGGCGAGGGACTTGCCGGTGCCGGTGCCGGCCTGCACGAGCAGGTGCTCGGCGTGCTCGACGGCGTCGGCGACGGCCTCGGCCATCCGCACCTGGCCGGGGCGCTCCACGCCACCAACGGCCTCGACCGCGGCGTGCAGCAGCTCGGGGATCCGCGAGCGCGGGACGGTGACGGCTTCCTCGGCCTCGTCGCCGAGGTCCGTCGCCCGCTGGGATTCGGAGTCGTGGGATTCGGAGTCGTTCGTCATGACCCTTCCACCCTACGGGGCGGGGGTGACAATCCGGTCCCGCTGGGCCGGAGGACGCACCTCCACGACGACCAGCGCGTTCGGCACCGTCCCGTGCCGCACGGCGTGCGGGCGGTGCGGGCGGTCCTGGTAACCGTCCATGATCAGCCGGTTGCGGTTGAGGCAGAGCCGGTCGATCCGGGGCCGGAACAGGTCGAACAGCTCGAAGCGCTCGCGCAGCTCGGGGAAGCGGTCCTGGTAGCGGTGGATCTCGGTGCGCAGCAGGGCCCAGAACTCGGTCTCGGGCAGTCCGGTCTGCGCCTCCAGCAGCGGGGCGAGGTAGCGGAAGACGCCGATGAACAGCCCGGAGTGGATGAACTGGCAGAGCCCCTGGGGGTCGTCCCGCAGCAGCACGCCGGCGGCCTCGGCGGGCAGGTCGCGCAGTTCGGGCAGGTCCTGGTCGCTGAGGTTGACGTCGTCGACGAAGTCCTTGACCGCGAGCCGGGTCGGGGTGCCACGGTCGTCGAAGACCACGATGGCGTTCTCGCCGTGCGGGGAGAAGACCAGTCCGTAGCGGTAGAGGAAGTGCAGCAGCGGCGGCAGCATCGCGGCGAACAGCCGGCCGGTCCACTCGGCGGGGGTGAGGCCGGAGCGGGCGATCAGCTCGGCGGCGAGCGCGCGCCCGTCGGAGCCGGTCTGCAGCAGGGCGGCGAGGGTGCGGGCGCGTTCGTCCGCGGCGAGGAAGGGGCCGAGCGGTTCGCGCCAGATCGCGCCGAGCAGTTCCTTGTACTGGTACGGCGATTCGGGCATCTCCCGGTAGAGGGGGTGGTCGACGGTGACGGAGGCGATCTCGCCGAGCAGGATCACCCGGCACTCGTCCCGCAGGTACGGGTCGGCGTCGCGCAGCCCGTGCAGCCAGGCGGTGACGGCGGGCGCGGCGAGGGTCCGTTCGACCGGCAGGCCGCGCCAGACCAGGGTGTTCAGGATGGACAACGGCAGCTTGACCGTGCAGCGCTCGGGGTGGGCGGTGTTGAAGAAGGAGCGGATGGACTGCTGGGGCAGCCGTGGGTCGCCGTCCGAGGGCAGCGGGACGATCTCGCCGGAGGCGATCCAGGGCGCGAACAACGGCAGGATCGTCTCGTCCCACTGCCAGGGGTGGACGGGCAGCAGCAGGTAGTCGTCGGCGCCGGCCCCGAGCGGGGCGCGCAGCGCGTCGAGGTCGTCCACTTCGCGGCCGTACAGCTGCTCGGGGTGTTCCAGACCGGGCACGCCGCGGTACTGGGCGAGCCGGCGGTGGACGGCGATCCAGGGCAGCGGGCGCGGGCTGCGGGCCTCCGGAGTCCAGCGGGCGGCGTCGGTGCCGGAGAAGCCGATCCGGCCCTTGCTGGGGACGATCCACGGGTGGCCGCCCTGCCGCCCCTCCAGCGCGGGGTGGTCGAGGTCGGCGAGTTCGGCGGCGGTGAGCGCGGTGGCCAGCTGGCGGGCGTCGGCGGTCAGGGTGGCGGTGAGCTCGCGGATCAGGTGGGCGGTGGTCCCGCCGCGCATCCCGAGGGTCTCCCGGGCGTACGGGAGGAAGCGCAGCGGGTCCAGGCCGTCCGGCTGCGAGCAGCGGATCGACTCCGGGTCGACCTGCCAGCTGTCGTAGGCGCCGCGCCGGGCGGCGAAGCGGTACTCGGCCCCGGGCAGCTTGAGCAGGTACTCGCCGTCGAGGGCGCCCGGGACGGGCCTGAGCAGGTCCTCGTAGGCGAACTCGCCGAGCATCTTGGCCAGCAGGGCGCGGCCGGCCCGCCGCCAGTGCCCTGCGGTGAGGTGCGGGGGCAGGTAGAGCGGCGGTTCAGCGGCCGACGGTTGCGGCACGGGTCAGCTCCTGGGGGCGGGGGACGACGGTGTCGGGCTGTGCGGTGTGGACGGTCAAAACGGTTGGGACGGTCGAGACGGGCGGGACGGGCGGCGCGAAGCCGGTCCAGGCGGTGCGGTCGGGCAGCCGGTGGACGGTCCGGCCGGTGACGGCGTTGAGGATGACGGCGGCCCGGTGGGCACCGAGCCCCAGGTCGGGGGTGCCGACGCCATGGGTGTGCAGTTCGGCGTTCTGGACGTAGAGGCCGCCGGTGAGCCCGGGCCGGGTGGCGACCCGGTGGTCGAGGTCGACCCGGTAGCGCCCGGACTCGTCCCAGTCGATCAGGTGGGCGAGCGGTTCGAGCGCGGCCGGGCGGGCGGCGCGGTAGCCGGTGGCGAGCACCACGGCGTCGGTGCGCAGCACGTGCTCGGTGCCGGAGTCGGTGTGCCGGCAGTGCAGTTCGAGGCCGCCGCAGGGGCCCGGGCGGGCCTCGGTGACGGCGGTGCCGGGGGTGATCTCGACCGGGGCGGTGTCGATCGGGCGGCCGATGGTGCGCTCGTAGAGGTGGTCGTGGATCTCGGCGAGGGTCTCGGCACTGGCGGCCTTGTGCAGCTGCCACTGGGCGGCGACCAGGGTGTCCCGGACCGGGCCGGGCAGGCTGTGGAAGTAGCGGGTGTAGTCGGGGGTGAAGTGCTCCAGGCCGAGCTTGGAGTACTCCATGGGGGCGAGCGCCCTGGTCCGGGTGAGCCAGCGCAGCCGGACGCCGTCGCCCTCGTGGCGGCGGAGCAGGTCGAGGAAGACCTCGGCGCCGGACTGCCCGCTGCCCACCACGGTGATGTCCCGGGCGCCGGTCAGGTCGGCGCGGCGGTCCAGGTACTCGGCGGAGTGGAAGGCCCGCGGGTGGTTCGCCAGGGCGGCGAAGGCCTCGGGCAGCACGGGGCGGGTGCCGACGCCGAGCGCGAGGTTGCGGGCCCTGACCTCGCTGCGCAGCCCGGTCGCGGTGTCCGTCAACTCGACCCGGAAGCACGCGCCGTCCTCCGGGCCGGCGGCCCAGTGCAGGGCGGTGACCTCGGTGCCGAAGCGGCAGTTGGGCAGCCGTTCGGCGGCCCAGCGGCAGTAGTGGTCGTACTCCCGGCGGGGCAGCTGGAAGCGCTCGGCGAAGTAGAACGGGAACAGCCGGTCCTGGGCGCGCAGGTAGTTGAGGAAGGACCACGGGCTGGTCGGGTCCACCAGCGAGACCAGGTCGGCGAGGAAGGGCACCTGCATCCGGGCGCCGTCCACCAGCATGCCGTGGTGCCAGCGGAACTCCGGGCGCTGGTCGCAGAAGAGGGTGCGCAGTCCGGGTACGGGCTCGGCGAGGGCGGCGAGCGAGAGGTTGAACGGGCCGACGCCGACGCCGAGCAGGTCGTACGGCGGGTCGTGCGGGAGGGAGGTGTCCACTGGGTGTCCTAGGCGGGGTGCGGGTCTCGGTCGCGGACCATCAGGGCGGCGCGCTTGTCGGGCAGGTCGAGTTCGGCGGCGACCCGGAATCCGGCCCGTTCGAAGGCCCGGACCGAGCGCCGGTTGCGGACGTCCGGTTCGGCCACCACCCGTTCGCAGCGCGGCCGTTGCCGGAGAATCATTTCTGCGAGGGCGGCCAGCAGCTGGGCCCCCAGGCCCCGGCCGCGGCTGGCGGCGGGGCCGAGCAGCAGGTGCACGCCGGTGTCGTACGGCCGAGCCGGATAGTGCGCGGCGAGCGGGTCGAGGTCGGCCCGGTAGACCTCCCAGTAGCTCATCGGCGCGCCGTCGAGCAGGCCGAGGCAGGGCAGGCTGCGTCCGTCGCCGTCGAGTTGGGCCCGGACGTGCCGTTCGGTGACGGCGGGCGGCCCGGCGAGCGCCCAGAACTCGTCGACCTCGGGGTCGTTCATCCAGCCGGCGAGCAGTTCCAGGTCGGCGGGCAGCCGGACCGGGCCGAGCCGGAACCGGCCGGCCGGGGTGGGGACTTCGCCCCACCCGGGCAGGTCGTCCGACGAGTTGCCTCCACCTCGCTCCGCTCGGCGGGGGCATTTGCCCACACGCACCTCTTGCCGGTTCACTCTCCCCCGGCCTCCGGCCGGGGGGACCCCCACCGCTCGCGAACTGCCTCCGCCACCGGGTTGGGGATGTCCACGTACACGGACTGGGTGGCGACCGGGCCGACCAGCTCGTCCAGACCGTTGATCCGGGTGAGCAGGTTGGCCTTGCAGGGCAGGGTGGGCGCGTCCAGCAGCAGCGTGGGCAGCGCCGAGCCGGTGGCGGCCGCCCGCGGGCCGGCCAGGAACCGGCGCAGCCCGGCCAGCAGCACCGTTTCGTCGGCGAGCCCCTGGGAGCCGAGGGCGCCGATCAGCCCGAGCACGTGGTTGATGCCGAGGTAGTAGGTGAAGTGGTGGTCGATGACCGCGTCCGGCAGGAAGGTGTCGCTCTGCGCGCCGAGTCCGGGCAGCCGGGCGGTGAGCCGCTCGGCGGCGCTCTCCCGGTAGTAGTAGCCCTGGTTGTCGCGGTAGCGGCCGCCGCTGGGCCAGCCCTCGGCGTCCAGCAGGACGATGCTGTTCTGCTGGTGCGCCTCCAGCGCGATGCCGCCCCGGCCGTCCAGCCAGAGGACGGGCAGCACGACGGCCTCCAGGTAGCGCAGGAACCATTCGGCGGCCACGGTGCGCAGCGGGCGCCCGGTGCGGGCGGCGAGCGAGCGCAGGGTGTCGCCGAGCCGGGAGGGCACGGTGGCGCCGGTGCCGCGCGGCTGTTCGGCGACCAGCCCGGCCACGCACAGGGCGCGCTCGGCGGGCGCGAAGGGCTGGGCGCGCAGCACGGTGTCCAGGCCGCCCGGGTCGCCGAGGCCGGGGTGGTCGACACCGATCCAGGCCGGGTCGCGGACGATGTCGAAGCCGGGGTGGGCGGCCCGCCACTCGGCGGCGAGGCCGCTCTCCAGCAGCCGGTGCATCTCCAGGCCGCGGTGGAGTTCCTTGCGCAGGTTCTCCCGGCGGGAGTTGGTGATCCGCAGGCCGAGCGACAGCTTGAGCATCCACGGCGTGCCGGGCCGGTAGACGGTGCGCACCGAGGAGGTGGGGTACCAGGGCTCGCCGGCCGGGCCGAGGTCGTGCAGCAGCCCCTCGGCGAGCAGCGCGGCGACGGCCGGGCGGTGGGCGAGTTCGCGGGCCTGCCAGGGGTGCAGCGGCAGGGCGGCGGTGCCGGGCGGCAGAGCGGTGCGGTGGCCGAGCAGGGCGGCGGTGAGCCGGTCGGCGCTCTCGGCGACGGCCGAGCCGGCCGCGAGCAGGGCACGGTCGACGGCGTACCAGTGCAGTTGGAAGGAGCCGTGGAGTTCGGGCGAGTAGGCGGCGCTCTGGGCCGGGCCGAGGCCGTCGCGGCTCTTCGGGGTGGGGTGCAGCGGGTGGCCGAGCAGCAGGGACTGCTCGGCGGCGAGGAAGTGGGAGCGTTCCGGTCCGCCGGGTTCGGCGGCGGTGCGGCGGTGGGTGAGGATCTCGGCGGTGCGCACGACCGAGTCGGCGACCCGGGCGGCGAGGTCGGCGACCTGTCCGGGGTCGGGCCGGTCGGCGGCCGCGGCGGCGAGGAGTGCGGCGGCGGTGACGGCGTCCACCGGGGCCTCGGCCCCCTCCGCCACGACACCGCCCTCGCCGGCCGAGAGGGTGGCCGGGCCGAAGCGGTGCCAGCCGCCGGGCGACCAGTAGCGGACCGGGGCGGCGAGCCGGGCGGCGCCGCCGAGGACGTCGATCCGCAGTCGGCCGTCCGGTCCGGGGCGGGCTCCGGTCTCCCGGGTCCAGCAGCGCAACAGGGCTTCCACGGCGGCCTGTTCGGCGGCGACTGCGGGATCGGGGTGCAGCAGCGGGTCGGGCCCGAGCCCGTGTTCCTCGCTCGCCTCCGGACGCTCACGGTCCGGCGCCGACGGTCCTCGCTCCTGCACTCGCTCCGCTCCCTCGTCGCTCGTCACTTTCGGCGCCGGCGCGTCCTTCGGCTCGCAAGGGGGGCCCGCGGTCGGCGGTACGGGCGGGGCTCCGGTGAGGGCGGTGCTCAAGGCTGCTCCTTGGTGCGCGTGGGGGTGCGGACGCGCTGGTGGTGGAGGGGGTCGGCGGGCACTCGCACCGTCGCGTCAGGTAAGGGTTACCTATCCCTGACGGGAGATCACAAGGACTGATCACTCGTCCGGGTGAAGACCGGGGATAGTGCACCACCGGGCGGGGCGGCCCTGCTGTGCCAACGAGAGGAACGGTTCCGCGTCACGGATCGGTGACCTCCGGTCAGCTCCGGAACCCGGGGGGCGGCCGCCGCCGTCCTGCACTGCGATGGAAGACTCCAGGGCGGCGGGCCGCCACACCGGAGTCCGATCCGAGACCGGAATCCGACCGAGCACAGGGGGAAGCGCACAGATGCCATCGATCCACCGGTCAGCCCTGGCCGCCGCCCTGGTCGCCGGAACGCTGCTGGCCGTGAGCGCCTGCGGACCGGACGGCCCGGCGGGCGGCGGCAAGACCGCCGCGCCGCCGCCCGCCGCGGACGCGAGCGCCTCGGCGACCCCGGGCGGCGGCGTCATCGGCGGGATCACCCTGCCGTCCGGCCTGCCGAGCAGCCTGCTGGAGGGCCTGCCGAAGAGCTGGGACGACCTGAAGAAGTGGAAGTTCGACGACTGGGACAAGTGGGCGTCCAAGCACGTCTTCAACAACCCGGTGGTGAAGGACTTCTGGAACCCGGACAAGATGGGCGACGCCAAGCCCGCCGACCCGGCCCCGCCCGCCAAGCCGGCCGCCGACAACGGCGTGACCGACCCGGAGCCGCCGGTGGTCAAGGCCGTCCAGGTGCCCCGCCCGTACCTCAAGCAGCCCTCCGGGAAGGTGTTCTTCTCCGCCCAGGGCGGCCGGGGCAACTGCTCGGCGACGGTGATCGCCGACCCGCAGCACCCGGGCAGGAGCAACCTGGTCTGGACGGCCGCCCACTGCGTCCACGAGGGCAAGGGCGGCGACTTCTACAAGGACCTGGTGTTCGTCCCCGCCTACAACAACTCGGGTGCCTCCAGCGGCGGCAAGAAGGCCCCACTGTCCGAGCTGGCCCCGCTCGGCACCTGGTGGGCCGACCAGGTCGTCACCTCCCCGCAGTGGATGGTGGAGGGCGGCCCGACCGGTGACGCCGCCAACCAGTACGACTTCGCCGTGATGCGCGTGCACAACCAGAACGACACCGGCAAGTCCCTGGAGGAGACGGTCGGTTCGGCCGCCCCGGTGTGGTTCGACGCGCCCCGCGACCAGCTCAGGGTCTCGGCCGTCGGCTACCCGCTGGTCAAGCCGTTCGACGGCCAGGAGCTGTACAGGTGCGACGGCGGCAAGCCCACCCGGCTGTCCTTCGACGCCAAGCGCCCGTCCATGCTGACCATCGGCTGCGACATGACCCAGGGCGCCAGCGGCGGCGGCTGGTTCGCCACCATGCCCGACGGGAAGACCGCCCTGGTCAGCAACACCTCGATCGGCACCCAGGAGCACACCTCGCTGAGCGGGCCGTACCTGGAGACGGTCGCCAAGCAGGCCCTGGACTGGATCTCCAGGAAGCAGTGACCGGCACCACCACGGGGACTCCTCAGCTTGCGCACCATCAGCACCAGCAGCACTGCCAGCACCAACGGAATCACCAGCGCCAATAGCGCCGTCGGCACCAGGGGACGGCGGGTCGCCGCGGCCGGCGCCGCGCTGCTCGCCGCCCTGACGCTCACCGCGGCCGCCTGCGGGCCGGACGGCCCCACCGCCCCGGTCACCCCGCCGGCGGCACTGCCCAAGGCCGCGCCCACCAGCCTGGGTGACCTGAGCGGCTGGAAGCTGGAGGACTGGGCCCGGTACGTCGCCGACAGCGGCTTCACCAACCAGACGGCCCCCGGCTACTGGACGACCGCCCGGATGGCGGCCGCCCGGGCCCGGCCCACCCCCGAGTACTCGCTGACCGCCGCCTCGCCGGCCACCGTCCAGCGGGACGCCCCGCCCGCCGCCGTCCAGGCCCGGCCGCAGCCGCACCCGTACGGCCGGGACTCCGCCCTGGTCGGCAAGCTGCTGATGACCACGCCCCAGGGCGACTCGGCCTGTTCCGCCACGGTGGTCTCCGACCCGCTCGACCCGGGCCGCAGCAACCTGGTCTTCACCGCCGCGCACTGCCTGCACGACGGCAGGGGCGGCGGCTGGGTGAAGAACCTGGTCTTCGTGCCCGCCTTCAACCGGGACGGACAGACGGGCAACCAGGACGGCCGGGGGGCCCGTGGCAAGCCGGACGACGACCGGCAGGCGGCCCCGTACGGCCGCTGGACGGCGGTGCGCGCGCTGGTGTCGCCGACCTGGCTCCAGGAGAGCGGCGTCGGCGCCCACGACCAGTACGACTACGGGATCGTCCGGGTGCGCGCCGAGTCCGGCTCCGGCCCCTCCCTGGAGGAGACCGTCGGCGGTTCCGTCCCGGTCTGGTTCAACGCCCCGCGCGAGCAGGTCACCTCGGCCGCCGCCTTCGGCTACCCGGTCGAGCGGCCCTTCGACGGCATGGAGCTGGAGCACTGCGACTCCACCGCCGCGCCGGGCCGGCTGTCCTTCGACCGGGCCCGCCCGCCGATGTACGTGATCGGCTGCACCATGACCGGCGGCGCGGGCGGCGGCGGCTGGTTCATCACCAAGGACGGCAAGCCCAACCTGGTCAGCGTCAGCTCGATCGGCGACCGCGGCCCGGCCGGGTACCTGGCCGGCCCGTCCCTGCAGGACCAGGCGAAGCAGGCCTTCGACTACTTCGCCAAGAACGTGAAGTAGCCCCCGGACGCGGTCGTCCGGGGGCTGGGCCCGTCCGACAAGATCCGCCGGACGGGCCTCGGCAGGTCGGCTCAGCCCTGCAGCGCGACCGCGAAGTGCTCCAGCTCGGCGGCCAGCTCGGCCGGCACCTTGGCGTGCAGCAGCGTGCCCTCGCCGGTGTGCTCGGTGGCGAGCAGCTCGCCCTCCTTGTGCACCCGGGAGACCAGCGCGCCCTGGGTGTAGGGCACCAGGGCCCGCACCTCGACGGCCGGCCGCGGCAGCTCGTCGTCGATGAGCTTCAGCAGCTCGTCGATGCCCGCGCCGCTGCGGGCCGACACCACGATGGCGTGCGGCTCGCGGCGCAGCAGTCGCTGCAGCACGTGCGGGTCGGCGGCGTCCGCCTTGTTGATCACCACGATCTCGGGCACGTTCTGCGCCTCGACCGAGACGATGACCTCACGGACGGCGGCCAGCTGCGTCTCCGGCTCGGGGTGCGAGCCGTCCACCACGTGCAGGATGAGGTCCGCGTCGGCGACCTCCTCCATGGTCGAGCGGAAGGCCTCGACCAGGTGGTGCGGCAGGTGCCGGACGAAGCCGACGGTGTCGGCCAGGGTGTACAGCCGCCCGCTCGGGGTCTGCGCCCGGCGCACGGTCGGGTCCAGGGTGGCGAACAGCGCGTTCTCCACCAGCACGCCCGCGCCGGTGAGCCGGTTGAGCAGGGAGGACTTGCCGGCGTTGGTGTACCCGGCGATGGCCACGGACGGCACCTGGTGGCGCTTGCGCTCCTGGCGCTTGGTGTCGCGGCCCTTCTTCATGTCGGCGATCTCCTTGCGGAGCTTCGCCATCTTCTCGCGGATCCGGCGCCGGTCGGTCTCGATCTTGGTCTCACCGGGACCACGGGTGGCCATGCCGCCGCCCGAGGAGCCGGAGCCACCGCCACCCATCTGCCGGGACAGCGACTGACCCCAGCCGCGCAGGCGCGGCAGCATGTACTGCATCTGCGCCAGCGAGACCTGCGCCTTGCCCTCCCGGGACTTGGCGTGCTGGGCGAAGATGTCCAGGATCAGGGCCGTCCGGTCGACGACCTTGACCTTGACCACGTCCTCCAGGTGGATCAGCTGGCCGGGGGTGAGCTCACCGTCGCAGACCACGGTGTCGGCGCCGCTGGAGGCGACGATGTCGCGCAGCTCCTGCGCCTTGCCGGAGCCGATGTAGGTGGCCGCGTCGGGCTTGTCGCGGCGCTGGATGACGCCGTCCAGGACCTCGGAGCCGGCCGTCTCGGCGAGCGCGGCGAGCTCGGCCATCGAGTTCTCCGCCTCCTCCAGGGTGCCGTCGGTCCAGACGCCGACGAGCACCACGCGCTCCAGGCGGAGCTGGCGGTACTCGACCTCGGTGACGTCTTCGAGTTCGGTGGAGAGGCCGGCGACCCGGCGCAGGGCTGCGCGCTCGCTGCGGTCGTACTGGTCGCCGTCGTAGTTGTGGCCGAGGTCCTCGTCGATGGCCGCGAGGTCCTCGTCCATGAGGGCTTCCGCCCGCAGACCGTCAAGGCGGCGCGTGGCGTCGGCGTGGTCGCGGGTGTCGAACGTGGAGGTCATTCTGTCCTTTGGTCGGTGGATTGCCGTGGTGGGGGCCCTTGGGTCCCGCCAGAGCTCCTCTGCCCTGAGAACGCCGTGGCCCGGCCGTGCATTCCCCATGATGGTCCCATGCCCGGCACGGGCCGGTCACCCCCATTTCCGCCGGAGTGCCGGGTCTGGGTCCCCTCGGGGGCGTGCGGGCGGCTCACGTCGTACACCCCGGAGACCTTGAGCATCGCCCGCATCAGGGCCGGCAGCGCGCCCGGTTCGGGCAGTTCGACGGTGTAGGTGTGCCGGACCCGCAGTTCCTGCGGCGGTTCGACCTCGGCGGAGACGATGCCGACGCCCTCGGCGGAGATCGCCGCGGTGAGGTCGGCGAGCAGCCGGGGCCGGTTCAGCGCCTCGGCCCGCAGGGTGGCCCGCAGCAGGGTGGCCCGGTGGCCGGCCGCAGGGCCGTCCGCCGGCTGCCAGCGGACCTCCAGCTCGGCGCGCCCGTCCGCGCGCAGCCGCTGCCCGGCGGGGCAGCCGGTGCGGTGCACGGCCACCGCGCCGCCGCGGATCGGGTAGCCGGCCACCTCGTCCGGGGGGACGGGCGTGCAGCAGCGGGCCAGTCGCACCGTCGCCCCCGGCCGGCCGACCACCGCGACCGGCGCGGCCCGGCGCTCGCCCGCCGGGTGCGCGGGCGGGGCGGGCTGGCCGCCGGCCGGGCCGGTGCGCACCACCGGCAGGCGGGCCGGGTGGTCGGCCAGCCAGCGCTCGATGGCCAGCCGGGCGGCGGGGGTGCGGACGTGCGCCAGCCACTCCGGCGACGGGCCGGAGGGTTCGGCGCCGCGCGGGCCGCCACCGGCCGGGAGGCTCTCGGTGAGCACCGCGAGCACGTCACCGTCCTGCAGCACGGTGGACAGCGCGGTCAGCCGGCCGTTGACCCGGGCGCCGATACATCGGTGGCCGGTCTCCTCGCCGAGCAGGTAGGCGGCGTCCACGCAGCTGGCCCCGGCCCTGAGCTGAAGCGTTTCACCACTCTCCGTCACCACGGTGATCTCGCGGTCGCCGGCCAGGTCGGCGGTGAGCGCGGACCAGAAGGCGTCCGGGTCGGGGGTCTCCTGCTGCCACTCCAGCAGCCGGCTGAGCCAGCCGGGCCGGGCCGGATCGGTGCGGTCCAGCTCGTCGGCGTCCTGGGCGGCGCCGCTCCGGGACGGGTCGCCGAGCGCGACCACCCCGGTCTCGGCCACCTCGTGCATCCGCCGGCTCCGGACCAGCACCTCGACCACCTCGCCGTCCAGCGCCACGGCGGTGTGCAGCGACTGGTACAGGTTGAACTTGGGGGCGGCGACGAAGTCCTTGAACTCCCCGGGCAGCGGCGTCCAGCAGGTGTGCAGCTCGCCGAGCACCGCGTAGCAGTCGGCGTTCTCCTCGACCACCACCAGCAGCCGCCCGAAGTCGGCCGGCTGCGGCCGCTGCGGCTGCCCGTCCGGCCCGGGCGCGGCGGCCCGCTTGAGCAGCACCCGGTGCAGCGAGACGCAGTGCCGGGGCCGGACGGTCACCTCGGCGGCGACCCCGGTCTCGGCCAGCTGGCGGGCCAGCTGCCGGGCGAAGGGCTCCAGCAGGGTGTCCGGCTCGGCCTCGTGAGCGGCCATCAGGGCGCGGGTGCGGGCGTGCTCCTCGGGGTGCAGGGTGGCGAAGACGATGTCCTCCAACTCCGCCTTGAGCACCTGGATGCCGAGCCGCTCGGCCAGCGGGATCAGCACGTCCCGGGTGACCTTGGCGATCCGCACCTGGCTGGCCGGCTTCATGTGCCGGATGGTGCGCATGTTGTGCAGCCGGTCGGCGAGCTTGATCACCATCACCCGGACGTCGTCCCCGGTGGCGACCAGCATCTTGCGGAAGGTCTCGGCCTCGGCGGCGGCGCCGAAGTCGACCTTCTCCAGCTTCGTCACCCCGTCGACCAGATAGGCGACTTCGGGCCCGAACCCGGCACCCACCTGGTCCAGCGTCAACTCGGTGTCCTCGACCGTGTCGTGGAGCAGCGAGGCGACCAGGGTGGTCGTCCCGGCGCCGAGTTGGGCCAGGATCATGGTGACGGCCAGCGGATGGGTGATGTACGGCTCACCGCTCTTGCGTTTCTGGCCGCGGTGGCTGGCCTCGGCCAGCCGGTAGGCCCGGGCCAGCAGGGCGAGGTCCGCCTGCGGATGGTGCTGCCGGTGGACCCGGACCAGCGGCTCCAGGGCGTCCGGCACGGGCGGGCGCCCGGTGGCCAGTAACGCGGCCCGCCCCGCCCGGCCGAGGGCGGCCCGGCCGAGCTCTCCCAGGGGCCGCCTGGCCCCGGCCTGCCGTGCGCTCGTCGGCCGCCCCGCGAGAGGGGGCTGCCCGGCTTCGATGGTCATCGGCACCTCCGGCAACGTCGCCGGGCGCTGCCCCTCCCCGCGGGGGTGATCGACCCGGTGGTCCATGCTACCGAGCGGAGCACGTTCCGCGACGCCGTGATTCCCGTCCGCGACCGGTATCACCCGATCGGGGGGATTCGTCGCCGCACGAATTGGGCAAACCGGGCCGTCAGCGCCAGCGCTTCTCAGACAAGCCCTGGCTCAGCGACTCCCACCAGCGCCCGTCCAGCCGCCCCTCGGCCACGATCACCGCCGGCCCGGTCATCTCCACCCGGCCGTCCGGGTGCTCGGTGATGACCAGGCGGCCGCCCAGCACGTCCACGGTGTACGAGACCGCCTCGCCGGTCACCGCCGGGTCCGCGCCGTCCCGGCGGATGGCCGCCACCGCGACGGCGCAGGCGCCGGTGCCGCAGGAGCGGGTCTCGCCCGAGCCGCGCTCGTGCACCCGCATCGCGACGTGCCGCGGGCCGCGGTCCACCACGAACTCGACGTTGACGCCTTCCGGGTAGACGCCCTCGGGGCTGGTGAGCGGAGCGGTGAAGAGGCTCCCGGCGTGGTCCAGGCTCTCCACGAAGGCCACCGCGTGCGGGTTGCCCATGTTGACGTTCAGGGCGGGCCAGCGCCGCTCGCCGACCGCGACCTCGATGCCGTCCGGTCCGGGCAGTCGGGCGCGGCCCATGTCGATGGTGACCTCGCCGGGCGTGCCGTCCTCGGCGTCCTCGGCGACCTTCGCGGTGAGCACCCCGGAGCGGGTGGCGATCGCCAGCTCGCCGGGCTTCGCCAGGCCGGCCTCGACCAGGAATCGGGCGAAGACCCGCAGACCGTTGCCGCACATCTCGGCGATGCTGCCGTCGGAGTTGCGGTAGTCCATGAACCACTCGGCCCGGTCGGCCAGGTCCGCGGCGGCCGGGTCGGCGGCGGCGCGGACCACCCGCAGCAGCCCGTCGCCACCGATGCCGGCCCGCCGGTCGCACAGCGCGGCGACGGCCTCCGGGCCGATCTCCAGCACGCCGTCCGGGTCCGGCACGATCACGAAGTCGTTCTGGGTGCCGTGGCCCTTGAAGAAGGGGAGACCGGCCCGCTGGGGAGAGGATGCGCTCACCCCTCCGATTGTATGGAGGTCCGGCGAACCGCTCAGCGCAGGTAGGCGACCCGCCAGACCGCGAGCGCGCAGCCGGCCAGCGCGATCAGGGTGTAGACCACGATGGCCTTCCAGCCGGCCCGCTGCCCGGAGCCCCGGCGCGGCAGCCCCGGCCACTTGTAGCCGGCGTGCCGGGCGGCCATCGCGCCCCAGCCGAACGAGGCCGCGGTGAACAGCAGCCCGAGCATCCCCACCATGGTGGCCCGTGCGCCGGCCGAGCCGAAGGCGAGCGGGAAGGCGAACATCAGCGATCCGAGGGTGCCGAGCAGGGCGATCGGCAGGGTCTGCCACCAGCGGAGCCGGCGCCGCGGCCGGATCTCCCGCTCGTGCACGGCGGCGTCCGGCGGGGTGCGGGTGTCCAGCGCGGGCACCGCGGCCGCGTACGAGGTCGGCGCCTCCAGGCCGGTCAGCACGGGGAGGTCACCCATCGTCGACTCGTCGAACTCCTCGGCCGGTGCGGTGACGCTCCCGCTCTGGCCGGGTTCGGGGCCGGTACCCGTCGACACACGGCCTCCCCTGACAGTTCGACACGAGCGGACTCGCGGCCGGGCACGGTCGACCCGTGCGGGCCGACCCTTATGGCATCGATGATGGCATGTCCAGAGGGGGCGTTCGGGGCCTGACCGGGGTCCTCGGGTGATCCGTGGCCATCACGTGATCCGGCCGTGACCCCCGGTTCGTCCTGCACGGTCACCTGCGCGCGCAGGTGCACCGCCGAATTGGCCGGAACACGTCCTATGCGGCCGGAACTCCCTGACCACCGATCAGTTCCAGGGAGTGTTCCAGCAGCTCGACCGGGTCGGTGCCGGCCGGTCGGGAGAGCCAGTGGATGCGGTCGTCCCGGCGGAACCAGGACTCCTGACGGCGGGCGAAGCGCTTGGTGGCCCGGACGGTCTCGGCCCTCGCCTCGTCCTCGGTGCACTCGCCGGCGAAGTGGTCGAGCACCTGCTGGTAGCCGAGCGCCCGGGAGGCGGTCCGGCCCTCCCGCAGTCCGGCCTTCTCCAGCTCCCGCACCTCGTCCAGCAGCCCGGCCTGCCACATCCGGTCGACCCGCAGCGTGATCCGCTCGTCCAGTTCGGGGCGCGGGACGGCGACGCCGATCTGCACCGCCTCGTACACCGCGGTGTTGCTCGGCAGGTTGGCGGTGAACGGCTGCCCGGTGATCTCGATGACCTCCAGTGCGCGGACGATCCGCCGCCCGTTGCCGGTCAGGATCGCCTCGGCGGCCGCCGGGTCCAACTCGGCCAGCCGCCGGTGCAGCGCGTACGGGCCGGCCTGCTCCAGTTCGGCCTCCAGCCGGGCGCGCACCTCGGGGTCGGTGCCGGGGAACTCCATCTCGTCGATCGCGGCCCGGACGTACAGGCCGGAGCCACCGACCAGGACGGGGGTGCGCCCGGCCGCGAGCAGCCGGTCGATCTCGGCCCGGGCCAGTCGCTGGTACTCGGCGACGCTGGCCGCCTCGGTGACGTCCCAGACGTCCAGCAGGTGGTGCGGCACTCCCCCGCGCTCGTCCATGGTCAGCTTGGCGGTGCCGATGTCCATGCCCCGGTACAGCTGCATCGAGTCGGTGTTGATCACCTCGCCGCCGAGGCTGCGGGCGATGGCGACGGCCAGGTCGGACTTTCCGGCGGCGGTCGCGCCGACGATGCTGATCACACGGGAGCTGCTCACCGCTCCAGTCTCGCAAACCGCCGCGGCACCCGGGACCGGGCTGCCGCCCGCCCCCGACTGCGCGAGGATATGACTGTTCCCCGGACTGTCTCCGGCCGCTTCCGCAGTCGACCGTCGTTTTGCGAACGCTTTACCCGTCCCGCGCGTTGTGACAGGAGACAGGGTACGAAGGAGATCGCCATGGGTCTGATGGACAAATTCAAGGGCAAGGCCGAGGAGCTCAAGGAGAAGGCCAGCGAGCTGGCGGGCAAGCACAGCGACCAGATCGAGCACATCGTGGACAAGGCCGGCGACGCGATCGACAAGGCCACCAAGGGCAAGTACAGCGAGAAGATCGAGCACGGCGCCGGCAAGGCCAAGGACGCGGTCGGCGACTTCGCCCACAAGCCGAAGCCGGGCGGCGAGGGGCAGACCCCCCAGCCCCCGCAGCCGTAAGCCGATCAGTTCCAGGACGCCACGAAGTACCCCACCCCGTACGGCGCGTCCTGGTACCCCAGCCGCGCGGTGAGGCCGGCGCCCTCGGCGGCGCCGGCCAGCACCTGCCAGGGCGCCCGGCCCTCGGCCTTGAGCTCGGCGGCCAGCGTCGGGTCGACGGCGGCGAGGGCGGGCAGGTCGGCCGAGCCCAGGGCTGCGGCCAGCGCGGCGTCGAAGCCCTCGGCCCGCTCGTCCAGGTAGCCGGGCGCCTTCACCGAGCGGCAGGCGCTGCCGTCGCCGAGCACCAGCAGGGCGACCCGGTCGGCGAGGCCGGCCAGGCCCTGGCCGAGGCCGAGCATCCGGTCGGCGGGGGCGTCGGCGGGCACCGCGCAGGCGTGCGTCGGCAGGGTCACCCCGGCACGCTCCAGCAGCCAGGCGCCGACGGTCAGCGAGGGCGCCAGCTCCGGCCCCTCGACCCGGTCGCCGGGCAGCTTGGCGACCAGCGGCACCCCGTAGCGGTGGAAGGAGCCGGCCCCGCCCTCGGTCCACACCTCGGCCTCCGGCCCGGCGCCGACCACCACGACCAGCTGCGGCTCGGCCGCGACCAGCGCCGCCAGCGCCTCGTCGCAGGCGGCGCGCAGCGCGTCCAGCTCGGGCGCGGCCCCGGCGGCGACCTCGGGGACGAGCAGCGGCGGACAGGGGCACACGGCGGCGGCTACCAGCATGCTGATCACTCTAGGGCCTGTCGCCCGGGTCCCGGTGACGCTCCCGCACACGGCAACGGCCCGGCGGAAGCACCAACGCTCCCGCCGGGCCGCCGTCACGGCACGTGGGTCAGTCGCCGCAGCAGGCGCCGCCCGCCGGGGCGGCCAGCGGCAGCTCGGCCGGGGCGCCGATCTTCGGCAGGCCGAGCATCACGCCGGCCGGCTTGTCGGCGGGCTTGGCCTGGCGCTTCTCCCAGGCGTCGCCCGCCCGGGTGCGGCGCACGGCGAGCACCGGGCCCTCGGCCAGCAGGTGGTGCGGGGCGGCGTAGGTGATCTCGACGGTCACCATGTCGCCCGGGCGCACCGGCTCGTCCGGCTTGCTGAAGTGGACGAGGCGGTTGTCGGGCGCGCGCCCGGACAGCCGCTGGGTCCGGTCGTCCTTCTTGCCCTCGCCCTCGGCGACCAGGACCTCCAGGGTGCGGCCGACCTGCTTCTTGTTCTCGTCCCAGGAGATCTCCTCCTGCAGGGCGATCAGCCGGTCGTAGCGGGCCTGGACGACCTCCTTCGGCACCTGGTCAGCCATCTCCGCGGCGGGGGTGCCGGGGCGCTTGGAGTACTGGAAGGTGAAGGCGTTGGTGAAGCGGGCCTCGCGGACGACGTGCATCGTCTCCTCGAAGTCCTCCTCGGTCTCGCCGGGGAAGCCCACGATGATGTCGGTGGAGATGGCCGCGTCCGGCATCGCCTCGCGGACCTTGCGGATGATCCCGAGGAAACGCTCCTGCCGGTAGGAGCGGCGCATCGCCTTGAGGACGCGGTCCGAGCCGGACTGCAGCGGCATGTGCAGCTGGTGCATCACGCTCGGGGTCTCGGCCATCGCCGCGATCACGTCGTCGGTGAAGTCGCGCGGGTGCGGCGAGGTGAAGCGGATCCGCTCCAGGCCCTCGATCCGGCCGGCGGCGCGCAGCAGCTTGGAGAAGGCCTCGCGGTCGCCCAGGTCGGAGCCGTAGGCGTTGACGTTCTGGCCGAGCAGGGTCACCTCGATGACGCCCTCGTCCACCAGCGCCTCGATCTCGGCGAGGACGTCGCCGGGACGGCGGTCCTCCTCCTTGCCGCGCAGCGCGGGGACGATGCAGAAGGTGCAGGTGTTGTTGCAGCCGACCGAGATGGCGACCCAGGCCGCGTACGCCGACTCGCGGCGGGTCGGCAGCGTGGAGGGGAAGGTCTCCAGGGACTCGAGGATCTCGACCTGGGCCTTGCGCTCGACGGCGGCCCGCTCCAGCAGCGCCGGCAGGTGGCCGATGTTGTGGGTGCCGAACACCACGTCGACCCAGGGGGCGCGCTTGACGATGGTCTCGCGGTCCTTCTGGGCCAGACAGCCGCCGACGGCGATCTGCATGCCCTGGTGGCGGCTCTTGGCCGGCGCGAGCTGTCCGAGGTTGCCGTACAGCTTGTTGTCGGCGTTCTCGCGCACCGCGCAGGTGTTGAACACGACCAGGTCCGGGTCGCCGTCCGGCCCGGCCTTGACGTACCCGGCGTCCTCGAGCAGGCCGGACAGCCGCTCGGAGTCGTGGACGTTCATCTGACAGCCGTGCGTGACGACCTTGTAGCTCTTCAATCCGCTCTCACCGCTCACCAGACCAGGGTACGGGCAGCCGCGGGCCGCCATTCCCCGGATCTTCGACAGGCCGGTCCCGGATCTCCACCGGGCCGGTCCCGGCGCTTTCCGCCGGCCGTTCCCCTCCCGTTCGGCCGGAGCTCCTGGCAGTATCCCTGCATGGCCCCCACCAATCCGTCACGTCTCGGCGCCGCCGTCCGCCGCGCGGCCCGCAGCCCGTTGTGGCGGACGGTGCTGGTGCTGGTGCTGCTGGTGGCCGGCCTGGGCGGCTGGTGGCTGTCGGCGGGCCGCTCGCCCGGCTACCCGCGCGGGGAGACCCGCTTCGCGACCGGCGTCCCGCGCGGGGTCTACGACCGGTACGGGCAGCTGCTGCAGTCCCACGTGTCGCAGACCATGCCGGGGGTGCGGCTGGCCCTGGACAGCACCGACGGCTCGGTGGAGAACCTGACCCGGGTGATCACCGGCCAGGACACCTTCGCCATCGCCACCGCCGACGCGGTCGCCGCCTACCAGGGCCCCGGCAAGGGCAGGCTGCGGGCGATCGCCCGGCTGTACGACGACTACCTGCAGCTGATCGTCCCGGCCGACTCCCCGGTGCACCGCACCGCCGACCTCAAGGGCCTGCGGGTCGGCGTCGGGCTGAAGCAGTCCGGGGTGAACCTGGTGACCAGGCAGCTGCTGACCGCGGCCGGCCTGGACCCGGACCACGACATCACCCCGGTCCCGGCGGGTGTCAGCGACGGCTCCGACGATCTGCGCGCGGGCAAGATCGACGCCTTCTTCTGGTCCGGCGGCCTGCCGACCAGCGCGCTCACCGACCTCTCCGACCACATGCGGATCCGGATCGTCCCGCTGGCCGACCTGTCCGAGGCACTGCACAAGACGGAGGGTGACGGCGTCGACGCCTACCGGGCGGCCACCATGCCCAAGGGCACCTACCCGAACGCCGAGCCCAAGGACCCGGTCGCCACCATGGCCGTGCCCAACCTGCTGATCACCCGGGACGACGTGGACCCGAGCCTGGTCGAGGGCATGACCCGGGCGGTGATAGACAGCCGGGACCAGATCGGCGCCCAGGTGCACGCCGCCCAGCTGGTCGACCTGCGCACCGCCGTCTACACCGACCCGCTCCCGCTGCACGAGGGCGCGGCGCGCTACTACCGGTCCGTGAAGCCGTAGGAACCCGAGAGGCCGCTAAGGCCTTTCCGGCCGCGGCACCACCAGGGTCACCGCGAGCCCGGTCGGCTTGACCGGGGCGAAGCCGAGCGAGCCGCCGCCGGCCGCCAGCAGGGTGCGGGCGATGGACAGGCCCAGCCCGGAGCCGTCCACGTTCTGGTGCCGCGGGCTGCGCCAGAACCGGTCCCCGGCCCGGGACAGCTCGTCCTCGGTCAGCCCGGGCCCGGCGTCGCTGACGGTCACCGCGACCTCGTCCCGGCGCACCGCGACCCGCAGTCGCACCTGGCTGCCGGACGGGCCGAACTTGAGCGCGTTGTCCAGGACGGCGTCCAGCGCGGAGCCGAAGCCGATCGGGTCCGCCATGCCGATCGCCAGCGCCGGGCCGTCCCAGGTCAGGTCGATCCCCCGCTGCTCGGCCACCGGCCGCCAGCCGTCCACCCGGGCGAGGGTCAGCTGGGCGAGGTCGGTCTGCTCGGGTTCGGGGCGGGCGTGCTCGGCGGTGGCCAGCCCGAGCAGGTCGTCCAGCACCCGGGCCAGCCGGGTGCCCTCCTCCCGGACGCCGCTGAGCTCCTCCTCGTGGCCCTCGGGCAGTTCCAGGCCGAGCACCTCGACCCGCAGCAGCAGCGCCGAGAGCGGGTTGCGCAGCTGGTGCGAGGCGTCCGCGACGAAGGCCTTCTGCTGGTCCATGGCGTGCACCACGTGGTCCGCCATCTCGTTGAACGAGCGTGCCAGCCGCTGGAGTTCGGGCGGGCCGCCGCCGGGCGCGACCCGCGCGGCCATCCGGCCGGTGGCGATGTCGTGGGTGGCCCGGTCCAGGGTGCGCACCGGGCGCAGCACCCACTCGGTGAGCCGCACGGCCAGCACCACGGCGACGGCCATCGCGGCGGCCTCGCCGCCGGCCAGCACCAGCCACTTGTGCAGCACCCGGGCCCGCAGCGCCCCGGTCGGGGACTCGCTCAGCACCACCGCGACCACGTCGCCGTCGCGCACCACCGGGGCGGCGACGGTGATCGTCCGGTCCTCGGTCCACGGCCAGACCTGCGGCGGGTTGTGGCTGCGTCGCCCGTCCAGCGCCTCCTGGAAGGCCTGGGCGCCCCAGCCGGCGGCGGGCACCCGCCAGTCGCGGGGCGCGACCGCGATCGGCGAGCCGTCGCGCTGGAAGATGCCCAGGCGCACGCCGTACAGGTCGAAGTAGCGCTGGACCTCGGCTTCGATCGCGTGCCGCCGGCTGAGGTCGCCGGGGGCTGGCTCCGGGTCGGCCTTGAAGGCGGAGTCCAGGGCGCCGGCCCCCGAGGTGGGCAGGTCCTGGGCGAAGCGGGCGGCGTCGTCCAGCCGGTCGACCACCACCCTGCTCTGCTCGGCCGCCGCGAACGCCGCCGCGAGCGGCAGCCCCAGGGCGGCCAGGACGCAGAGCATGAGGGCGATCAGGATGCCGAGCAGGCGGGTGCGCACGTGCGGTCAGTGCTCCGCGGGGGCGGACGGGGCCTGGTCGGCCGCGGTGGAGGTCGGGCCGTCGGGGATCAGCCGGTAGCCGACGCCGCGCACGGCCTCGACCAGGCCCGGCAGCGCGAGCTTGTTGCGCAGCGAGCCGATGTGCACCTCCAGGGTGCGGCCGTTGCCCTCCCAGCCGCTGCGCCAGACCTCGCTGAAGATCTGCTCGCGCCGGTAGACCACGCCGGGGCTCTGGGCGAGCAGCGCCAGCAGGTCGAACTCCTTGCGGGTGAGCGGCACGTCGCGGCCGTCCACGCTGACCCGGCGGCGCTCCCGGTCGATCCGGATGCCGCGGGACTCCAGCGGGCCGCGCTGCTGCGGCACGGTGTCGGGCGCGGGCACCGCGACCGAGGACGGCTGGGCGCCGCGGCGGGCGACGGCGTGGATGCGGGCGAGCAGCTCGCCCATGTCGTACGGCTTGGTGACGTAGTCGTCGGCGCCCAGGTTGAGGCCGTGGATCCGGGAGCGGATGTCGGCGCGGGCGGTCACCATGATCACCGGCACGCCGCTGCCGGCCCGGATCCGGCTGCACACCTCGAAGCCGTCGCGGTCGGGCAGCCCGAGGTCGAGCAGCACGACGCGGTACGGCTCGTTGCCGTCCGGCACCAGGGCGTCCAGCGCCTCGTGCCCGCTGCGGGCGTGCCGCACCTGGAAGCCGTGCCGGCCGAGCACCGCGACCAGCGCCGCGGCCACGCGTTCGTCGTCCTCGACGAGCAGCAGTCGCATCCCGTACTCCTCCCTCCCCCACCTGGTCGCCGGGCCGATTCGGTCGGGGCCCGGTCCTGCGCAGTATGGGCCAGCGGGCGGCTCGGCGCCAGGTTCGACCGCGGACCGGGCTCGTGGGGGACGGCGAGCACCGGCGCGGATTCCCGCTGTGACATGCCCCGTCGACGCCTTCGCGAACAGTGCGTACGCGTCGTGTGTCCGTTTCGTGATGCTCAAGTTCCGCTCAGATCGGCTGACGGGGCACCGTCAGCACTCCTATGGTCGCCCCACCGGGGGCTGCGGCTCCGCCGGTCGCGGCTCCCGGATTCGCACCACCTTTGCCACCCAAGGGAGTTGGGACTTCTCGGGTAGGCACGAAACGACCCAGTTCGACACAGAGGGAGCAGGCGCGATGACCGAGAGCCCGGTCGAGGACTCCACCCCCGCAGCCGCCCCGCTGGTCGTGCTGAGCAAGGTCAACAAGCACTACGGCGCGCTGCACGTGCTGCAGGACATCAACCTGGAGATCAACCAGGGCGAGGTGGTCGTGCTGATCGGCCCGTCCGGCTCGGGCAAGTCCACGCTCTGCCGGACGATCAACCGGCTGGAGACGATCGACTCCGGCACGATCACCCTGTCCGGCCGCCCGCTGCCCGCCGAGGGCCGGGAGCTGGCCCGGCTGCGGGCCGAGGTCGGCATGGTGTTCCAGGGCTTCAACCTGTTCGCCCACAAGACCGTGCTGGAGAACGTGGTCCTGGCCCAGGTCAAGGTCCGCAAGGTGCTCCGTTCGCACGCCACGAAGACCGCCCGCGAGCTGCTCGAGCGGGTCGGCGTCGGGGCGCAGGCGGACAAGTACCCGGCCCAGCTCTCCGGCGGCCAGCAGCAGCGCGTGGCGATCGCCCGGGCGCTGGCGATGAAGCCGAAGGTGATGCTCTTCGACGAGCCCACCTCGGCGCTCGACCCGGAGATGGTCAACGAGGTGCTGGAGGTCATGCGCCAGCTGGCCGCCGACGGCATGACCATGGTCGTCGTCACCCACGAGATGGGCTTCGCCCGCTCCGCCGCCAACCGGGTGCTGTTCATGGCCGACGGGAAGATCGTCGAGCAGAACACCCCGGAGGCGTTCTTCACCGCGCCGCGCTCCGACCGCGCCAAGGACTTCCTGTCGAAGATCCTGCACCACTGACGCTTCGAGATCACGCGGGGCCGCCGCCGGCAACGGCGCCGGCCGGCCCTGCCCGTGCACGACTTCCAGACGCCAGAGCCCGGTCGACACCGTGGCCCAGCCCCAGGAGTACAACCCTCATGAGGACTTCCCGCACCCTCGCCGTCGCGCTCTGTGCCGTCGCGCTCACCGCCACCGCCGCCTGCGGCAAGGACGGCACCCCGGCCTCCAGCGCGGCCAGCGTGAGCAGCGCCCCGCCGCTGCCGACCTACACGGTCAAGACGGACGTCAAGGTCGACTCCCCGGTCCTCGCCGAGGCCAAGAAGCGCGGCCAGCTGATCATCGGCGCCAAGGCCGACCAGCCGAACCTCGGCTGGGAGGACGTCGCCAGCGGCGACCGCAGCGGCTTCGACATCGAGATCGCCAAGATGATCGCCGCCGACCTCGGTTTCACCCCGCAGCAGATCAAGTGGCAGACCCTGGTCTCCTCGCAGCGCGAGCCGGCCATCGCCAAGGGCCAGATCGACTTCTACGTCGGCACCTACAGCATCAACGACGAGCGCAAGAAGACGGTCTCCTTCGCCGGCCCGTACTACATCGCCGGCCAGGACTTCCTGGTGAAGAGCGACAACACCTCGATCACCGGCCCGGAGAGCGTCAACGGCAAGAACATCTGCACCGCCACCGGCTCGACCTCGATCAAGAACATCCAGCAGTACAGCCCGAAGATCACCCAGTTCGACACCTACTCGGCCTGCGTCGAGAAGCTGATGAACAACGAGGTCGACGCGGTCACCACCGACGACGCGATCCTCAAGGGCTACGCCTCCAAGTACGCCCCCAAGCTCAAGGTGGTCGGCAAGCCGTTCACCAAGGAGAACTACGGCGTCGGCCTGAACAAGGACGACAAGGCGCTGCGCGACGCGATCAGCGACGCCCTCAAGGCCCACGAGGACAACGGCGACTGGAAGAAGGCCTACGACGCGACCCTCGGCGCGTCCGGCTCGGCCGCGCCGGAGATCCCCACCCTCGACCGCTACTGACCGACTCCCGCTTCCCGACCATCTGTGAGAGGAGGGCCGCCGGATGGGGTTCCTGTTCGAGCAGGACAACTTCGCGTTGTTCCGCGACGGCTTCCTGCAGACGATCGAGCTGAGCGCGCTCAGCGCCCTGCTCGCCCTGCTGCTGGGCACCCTGCTGGCGGCCTTCCGGGTCTCCCCGGTGCCGGTCCTGCGCGCCTTCGGCACCACCTGGGTGACGCTGTTCCGCAACACCCCGCTGACCCTGCTGTTCTTCGCCGTCACCTTCGGCCTGCCGCCGCTGGGCGTGCACTTCAGCCACCTCACCTTCGCGGCGCTGGCGCTCGGCGGGTACACCGCCTCGTTCGTCTGCGAGGTGATCCGCTCCGGCATCAACACCGTGCCGCTCGGCCAGGCCGAGGCGGCCCGCAGTCTCGGCATGAGCTTCTTCCAGACCCTCACCCTGGTGATCCTGCCGCAGGCCACCCGGACCGTCCTGGCCCCGATGAGCAGCGTGTTCATCGCGCTGCCGAGGAACTCGGCGATCGCCGGCGCGTTCAGCGTCGGCGAGCTGTACAGCGCCCAGCAGACCTTCTCCGAGCGCGGCTACTCGATCTTCTCGATCTTCTTCTGGGTGGCCTGCGCCTACCTGCTGATCAGCGCGACGGTCGCCTCCTTCTTCCGCTTCCTGGAATCCCGACTGGCGGTGGTCCGATGAGCGAGCGCAGCGAGCACATCATCAAGAGGCGCGCATGGGCGAATGCCCCTGCCGAGCGCAGCGAGGTGGGCGCATGAGTCTCTTCCAGCGCCAGGGCGGCTCGGCGAGCGTCCTCTACGACATCCCCGGCCCCCGGACCCGCGCCCGCTACCGCCTGTTCGGCGTCCTCTCGGTGCTCGGCATCGCCGGACTGCTCTGGTACGCCGTCAGCGCGCTCGCCGACAACGGCCAGTTCGACGCCGACCTGTGGGACCCGTTCCAGTACAACTTCGTCCAGCAGATGATCGTGGACGGCCTGCTGGCCACCCTGAAGGCCTTCGGCCTGGCGGCGGCCTTCTCGCTCACCCTGGGCGCGCTGCTGGCCTCCGGGACGCTCTCCGACCACAAGCCGGTCCGCTGGGCCTGCACCGCGGTCGTCCAGTTCTTCCGGGCGATGCCGCTGCTGATCCTGATCGTCGCGCTCTACTACGCGTTCTTCGCCAAGGACCCGATGTGGGCGCTGGTGCTCGGCCTCACCTTCTACAACGGCTCGGTCCAGGCCGAGATCATCCGCAGCGGCGTCAACGCCGTCCCGCGCGGGCAGGGCGAGGCGGCGTACGCCCTCGGGATGCGCAAGACCCAGGTGATGTCCGCCATCCTGGTGCCGCAGGCCGTCCGCTCGATGCTGCCGTCGATGATCGGCCAGCTGGTCGTCACCCTCAAGGACACCTCGCTGGGCTACATCATCACGTACAACGAGCTGCTGTTCATGGGCAAGAAGATCGCCGGCCAGCCGATGAACGCCGCGGGCTTCCCCTACATCCCCGTGGTGCTGGTGATCGCCCCGATCTACATCGCGCTGTGCCTGCTGCTGACCGCGCTCGCGCGGTGGATCGAAGCACGCGGCCGTCGCGGCGCGAACCGGCGCACTTCAGCTGCTGCTTGACGGACACGCAGGTGAACTGTTGCATTGCTCTTCGTGACACCTCCCGGGAGCATCCACGCGGCATATGCGGCAGCGGTAACTGACGCCGGCCCATGGGCCGGTTCGTGCCCGGAGGTCCCCGCATGGACCCGGTGATCGTGGTCGGGGCCGGACCGGTCGGTCTGGCCCTGGCCCTCGCGCTGGCCCGGCACGAGGTGCCGACCGTCGTCCTGGACGAGGGCTCCGGGCTCTGCCCGGAGGGCCCCCGCAGCGTCGTCCTCGGCGCCGACTCCACCGCCTTCCTGACCCGGATCGGCTACTCCCGGGCCGTCTCCGACTCGGCGCTGTGGGACTCCTTCACCATCTGGCGGCGCCGCCAGGAGGTGCTGCGGATCGACCTCACCGACTCGCCCACCTTCCACCTCCCCCAGCACCGCCTCCAACGCGGCCTGCGCGACGCCCTGACCGGCACCCCGCTGGTCCGGCTGGTCCCGCTGAACCGGGTCGTCGAGCTCGAACAGGACCGCGACGGGGTCAGCGTCCGCACCCACGGCACCCAGGACGGCTCCAGCACCTGGTGGCGCGGCAGCCACCTGGTCGGCTGCGACGGCGCCCGCTCCACCGTCCGCAAGCTGCTGAAGATCCGCTTCCCCGGCCGCCCGGCCGTCGACCGCAACGCCATCGCCACCGTCCGGGTCGACCTGCCCTTCGACGGCGCCCGGCTGCACCGCGAACCCCCGTGGCGCGGCGACCGCGAGGCCACCGCCCGCCCGCTGCCGGACGGCGTCTGGCGGCTCGACTGGCGGCTGCCCCCGGGTCGGCCCGCCCCCACCGAACAGGTCGACCCGCACGCCACCTGGCCCGGCATCGTCACCGGCGACACCCTGCTCACCCGGGTCACCTCCACCCTCACCGGCTGGTGCGGCGAACTCCCCCGCCACGAGCTGCTCGCCGCCGCCGACCACACCGCCCAGCAGCGCCTCGCCGCCCGCTTCCGCAGCGGCCGCTGCTTCCTGGCCGGCGACGCCGCCCACCTGCACGGCGCCCTCGGCATGCAGAACCTGGCCGACGGGCTGCGCGACGCCGACAACCTCGCCTGGCGGCTCGCCCTCGCCTGGCACCTCCACTCCGGCGGTCCCCAGCCCGGCGGCTCCCTGCTGGACGGCTACGAGGCCGAGCGGCGCGGCGCGGTCGGCGCCCGGCTGCGCGCCGTCGACCAGTCCATGCCGCTGCTGCGCCCGCTGCGCGGCTGGCAGCAGACCCGGCGCTCGCTGCTGGTCGGCGGCTTCCGCAAGCACGCCCCGCTGCTCGCCGACGGCCAGCTGGGCACCGGCCGCTTCGGCGGCGCGCCCGCGTACCCGGCGGCGCCCTCCGGGGTCCCCGGCCGGGTGCCGGTGCAGCGCGGCGCGCGCGGAGTCACCTCGCTCAGCGAGCTGCTGCCCGCCACCGCCCCCGGCGTACTCGTCCCGGACCTGCCGGTGCTCGCCGCCGACGGCACCCCGGACCACCTGCACGCCCGGCTCGGCGCCACCTTCCTGCTGCTGCTGGTCGCCCCCGGCACCGCGGTCTGGTCGGCCGAGCACTGGCTCGGCGCCGGACTGATGCCCCGGCTCGCCGAGGTCGCCGCCGCCCTGCCGGTGCCGGCCGAGGTGCTGGTCACCGAGGAGTACCCGGGTGCCGGACCGCACACCGTGCTGCTGATCCGACCGGACGGGCACCTGGTCGGCGTCACCCAGGGTGCCGCCGCCGAGGACCTCCTGGCACTCGCCGACCGCGCCCGCGGCGGCCCCGCCCCGATCACCGGCCCGCCCGAGCCCGAGCCCGAGCCCGAGGCAGCCCCGGAGCCCGCCGCGCAGCAGGTGGAACCCACCGCCTAGGTGTCCGGTCCGGGCGCCCTCAGCCCGCGACCGCCGTGGCCCGGCTCTCCCGGACCACCGTCACCCGGATCCGGCCCGGCTGGGTCAGCTCCGCCGAGACCTGCCGGGCCACCTCACGGGCGATCAGCTCCGCCCCGAAGTCGTCCACCGTGTCCGGCCGCACCATCACCCGCACCTCGCGCCCGGCCTGCATCGCGTACACCTCCGCCACCCCGGGGTGCGAGCGCGCGATCTCCTCCAGCCGGGCCAGCCGCCGCACGTACAGCTCCAGCGACTCCTTGCGCGCCCCCGGCCGCCCGCCCGAGCAGGCGTCCGCGGCCTGGGTCAGCACGGCCGTCACGGTACGCGGCTCCCTCGCCGTGGTGCGCGGCGATCGCGTGCACCACCTCGTCGGACTCCCCGTGCCGCCGGGCGAAGTCCGCATACGCCCCACTCCCCGTCACTGCGCGGGCCGTCGCCGCGCGCGCCCTCCCTGCGGGGGCGCCGTCCGGCCACGGCCCCGCACTGAGTGCGAGGCTAGGTGCGGGTCACGAAAGGGTCGAGACTCTCCCCGGTGCGGGCCAAGAGCGGGCCGGAGCGGCCGCTACTCCCATCCGGTACCGGACGGTTCGCCGGCCGCCTCCTCCTCCAGCGCGCCGCGCACCACCCGGAAGGCCAGCCCCTCGGAGTAGCCGCGCCGGGCCAGCATCCCGACCAGCCGCCGGGTGCGGACCTGCGGGTCCAGCCCCCGGGTGGACCGCAGCTTGCGCTCGACCAGCGCCCGGGCCGCGTCCGTCTCGTCGTCGTGGTCGAGCTGGGCGACAGCCTGTTCGACCAGGTCGGCGGCCACGCCCTTGGTACGCAGCTCCTGGGCCAGTGCCCGTCGGGACAGGCCCCGGACGGCGTGCCGGGACTCCACCCAGGCCGCGGCGAAGGCGGCGTCGTCGATCAGCCCGACCTCCTCCAGCCGGGTGAGCACCTGCTCGGCGACGTCCTCCGGGATCTCCCGTTTGCGCAGGGCGTCGGCGAGCTGCTTGCGGGACTTGGCCGCGCCGGTGAGCAGCCGCAGGCAGATGTCCCGGGCGCGGCTCTCCGGGTCGGCCTCCTCCTCGGCCCGCTTGCGGGAGGTACGGGCAGCGCTCGCCTCCTCGCCGGGCAGTCCCTCGCCCGGTAGTCCCTCGCCGGAGCGTGCGCTCCGACTGCCGCGGCGCGCTCGGGCGGGCGAGGCGGCCACACCCCCGTGACCGGCCGCCTCGGCCTCGCCCTGATCCCGGCGCGTGGGCAGGCCGTCGCCCCCGACCTCCGGATCCTCGGCCGCCAGTGCCGAGCGGCGCCGACGGCGGCCGGCGGGCAGCTCGGAGGCGGAGACCAGGCCGAGCTCCTCGACCGGGGTCCGCGCCGACCGTTCCCGTTCAGGAGCCGGTCCGGGCGCCGCGCCGCGCGCCACCCGGACCGGAGCGCGATCGGACTCCGGCTCCGGGCCGGAGTCCCACGGCCCGGATGCCCACGGCCCGGATTCCCACTGCGTGGTGGCCGCGCGCTCCCGCCGCCCCCTGCGGGACCGCGAGCGCGCCGGCGCCGACTCGAACACCGGCTCCGGCCCGGACTCCGGCTCCTCCGCGACCGCGGCGAACCAGTCCGGCGGCCCGTAGTCGTCGTCCTCGGGGCCCACCGGGCCGCCGCCCACCGTGTCGTACTGCGTCAACGGCTCAGGCCTTGGCCGCCGCCGTCTTCTTCGCCGCGGCCGTCTTGGCGGCGGTCGCGGTGATCGGCTTCGCGGCGCCGTCGACGGCGGCCTCCGGCGCGTTCTCGGGCGACTCCTCGGTCTTCGGACCGATGCCGAGCTTGCCCTTGATCTTCCGCTCGATCTCGTCGGCGAGCTGCGGGTTGTCCCGCAGGAAGTTGCGGGCGTTCTCCTTGCCCTGGCCGAGCTGGTCGCCCTCGTAGGTGTACCAGGCGCCGGACTTGCGGATGAAGCCGTGCTCGACGCCCATGTCGATCAGGCCGCCCTCGCGGCTGATGCCGATTCCGTAGAGGATGTCGAACTCGGCCTGCTTGAACGGCGCGGCGACCTTGTTCTTGACGACCTTGACGCGGGTGCGGTTGCCGACCGCCTCGGTGCCGTCCTTCAGGGTCTCGATCCGGCGGATGTCCAGGCGGACCGAGGCGTAGAACTTCAGCGCCCGGCCACCGGTCGTGGTCTCCGGCGAGCCGAACATCACGCCGATCTTCTCGCGCAGCTGGTTGATGAAGATGGCGGTGGTGTTCGACTGGTTCAGCGCACCGGCGATCTTGCGCAGCGCCTGGCTCATCAGACGGGCCTGCAGACCGACGTGCGAGTCACCCATCTCGCCCTCGATCTCGGCGCGCGGGACGAGCGCCGCGACCGAGTCGATGATCACCAGGTCGATCGCGCCGGAGCGGATCAGCATGTCGGTGATCTCCAGGGCCTGCTCACCGGTGTCCGGCTGGCTGACCAGCAGGGCGTCGGTGTCCACGCCGAGCTTCTTGGCGTACTCGGGGTCGAGCGCGTGCTCCGCGTCGACGAAGGCGACCGTGCCGCCGGCCCGCTGGGCGTTGGCGGCCAGGTGCAGGGTCAGGGTGGTCTTGCCCGACGACTCGGGGCCGTAGATCTCGATCACTCGGCCGCGCGGGATGCCGCCGACCCCGAGGGCGACGTCCAGGGCGGTCGACCCGGTGGAGATCACCTCGACCGGCTCGTTCGCCTTCTCACCGAGGCGCATCACCGAGCCCTTGCCGAACTGCCGCTCGATCTGGGCGAGTGCGGTCTCCAGGGCCTTCTCGCGGTCCGTACCTGCCATGGCTTTTTCCCTCGGGTTCTGTGCTGTGCGCTTCATCGTCATCGACGCTAGCGCGTCCCACTGACAAACGAGCCCCACCCGGCTCGGCCTGTGGAAAACTCCTCGCCGGAGAGTACAAAAGAACATCTGTTCGATTCAAGCCTCGCAGGTCCGAACACGCCGCGGGGCGGGTCGGCGGGGTCACTCCCCGCCGCCCGCCCCGCACCGTCCGTCACTCCCCGTCGCCGCCGACCATCCGGCGCAGCCGCCGCGCCGCCTCCCGGCGCAGCTCCCGGCGGGCCCGCCGCTGCTCCCCCCGGTCGATCCGCGGATCGGTGGCCACCTCGTACCGCCGCACGTACGTCCCGACGAAGCCCTGCAGGGTCGCCGCCGCCGGGATCGCGATCAGCGCGCCCACCGCACCCAGCAGCGCCGCGCCCGCGATCACCGCGCCGAAGGCCACCGCCGGGTGCACGTCCACCGTCCTGGCGGTGATCCTCGGGTGCAGCACGTAGTTCTCGACCTGCTGGTAGACCACCGTGAACACGAGCACCCACAGCGCGTCCACCGGCTCCTCGGTGAGCGCCACCAGCACCGGCAGCGCACCCGCCAGGTACGTCCCGATGGTCGGCACGAACTGCGACATGACGCCGACCCAGATCGCCAGCGCGGCCGAGTACGGCAGGTCGATCAGCGCGAACATCACCCAGTGCCCGGCCGCCGACACCACCGCCAGCACGGCCCGCGAGTACAGGTAGCCGCCGGTCTTGACGAGCGCGATCTCCCAGGCCCGCAGCACCTCGCCCTGCTTGTCGGGCGGCAGCAGCGAACAGACCGTCCGCCGGACCCGCGGGCCCTCGGCGGTGAAGTAGAAGGTGAACAGCCCCACGGTGAACGTCTGGAACAGCCCGCCGATCAGGGTCGAGGAGACGCCCCAGACGTTGTCCGCGGCCTGCTGGGCGTACCCCTCGATCGTCCCGGAGTCCTTCAGCAGCCGCTTCTGCAGCTCCCCCAGCGACAGTTCCTGATGGAAGGTCCGGTTGACCCAGCCGATCAGGTTGTCGACCAGGTGCGGCAGGTCCCCGGCGATCTTCGCCACCTGGTCCACCAACAGCGTGCCGAGCGCGGCGAGGAACCCCACCACCGCGACCCCGACCGCCACGAACACCAGGAAGGTGGCCACCCCCCGGCGCACCCCGCGCGCCGCCATCCGGTCCACCGCCGGCTCCAGCGCCAGCGAGAGGAAGAACGCCACCAGCAGCATCACGAACAGGTCGATCAGCTGCCGGAACGCCCAGTCGGCGAGCTGGAACAGCCCGACCAGCACCAGGAACAGCACCATCGCCCGGGGCAGCCAGGGCGGCATCCCGCCCCACAGCGCCCCGCCCCGCCCGGTCCGTTCGCCCTCGGCGCCCCGCACCGCCCCGCCGAGGCTCTCCCGCTCTCCGTTCGTAGTCACCCGGACAGTCTGTCCCACCACCCCGGCGTCAGGTGCTCAGCGCAGCAGCGCCGAAACCCCCTGGGTCTCGCAGACCACCCGCCAGACGTCCTTGGCCTCCCAGCCCGCGTCCAGCGCCTGGCGCACCGTCCGCCCGCCCAATTCGCTCATCACGTGGTCGGACGCGAAGGACTCCGCGTACGCCTCGCCGAAGTGCGCGTACATCCGTCGCCAGAACTCGGTCAGCCTCATGCCTCCCAGTATCCCGGACCCGCCGGTCCCGCTACCTGGGCAGTGCCACCAGTCCCGCCCCGAAGTACTGCCGGTCCCCGCACCCCCGCGGCCCCGCCGGACACGCCGCCACCGCCGTGCTCGCCAGCAGGTCGGCGAGCTGCGCCGACCCGAAGTCCGGATGCAGCGCCGCCGCGATCGCCACCGCCCCCGTCACGTGCGCCGCCGCCATCGACGTCCCCGCCAGCGCCGCGTACTGCCCACCCGGCCAGTCCGAGACGACCGCCCCCTGCGCCCCGCCGTCCGGGTCCCCGCCCGGGGCGGCCAGCGAGACCAGACCGCGCCCGTAGTTGGTGTACGAGGACGGACGGCCGTCCCGGTTGACGGCGGTGACGGTGACGACGCCGGGCAGCTGGCCGGGAAGGCGGATGCACTCGGTGCCCAGGTAGCGGGTGCGGGCCGGTCCGGAGCCCCGGTCGTTGGGGCTGCGTTCGTCGGTCCGGGCCGCGCCGAGGTCCTGCCCGTCGTTGCCGGCCGAGGCGACCACCACCGCGCCCTTGCGCTGGGCGTACCCGACGGCCCGGCCGACGGCCGCGATCAGCGCCGCCTGGTCCCGGTCCCCGGGGCAGTTGTACTTCCACGGGTCGGCGAAGTAGCTGTCGTTGATCGCCTTGGCCCCGTGGTCGGCCGCCCAGAGCATGCCGCACACGATGTTCTCCGCGTAGTACTGCCCGAGCGGCCCGAGCAGCCGGACGGCGGCGATCTGCACCCCCGGGGCGACGCCGGTGACGCCCTGCCCGTCCCGGGCCGCGCCGATGATCCCGGCGACGTGGGTGCCGTGCCCGCCCTCCTCCACCCCGGGCTCCGGCCGCCAGGCACCGGTGCGCGCGTCCGGCCGACCGTCGGCGCAGGAGGCCGAGGCCTTCGGGTCGACGGCCGCCCGCAGGTCCGGGTGGGTGTCGTCCACGCCCGAGTCCAGCACCGCGACCAGCACCTTGCGCATCGCCTCCGGGCCCGGCACGCCGCCGGCGCCGTCACCGGTCGACCCCGGCCCCGCCCCCTGGTGCAGCATGGCGAGGTTCCAGGCCCCGCCCTCCCCCGGATCGGGCACCGTGGCCGTCCCCCTGACCCGCCCGTCCGAAGCCCCGTCCGAACGCCCGGATCCCCCGCCCCACCCGTCCGAGCCCCCGCGCCGCACCCCCGCCGCGAAGTCCCCGGCCCCGTCCACCGCCCGCGGCGGCCCCACCACCGGAGCCGTCCGGGTCGCCCCGACCGCGGCGATCCCCGGCCTGTTCCGCACCCGGTCCGCGAAGCCGCCGGTCGCGTACGCCAGCACCGCGCCGATCTGCGGGTACTCCTGCACCACCCGTCCGCCCGCCGCCAGGCTCTCCGCCCCGGCCCGGGCCGCGCCGGCGGCGTCCTCCCGCGCGGCCAGCACCAGGTAGCTGAGGTACGCCCGTCCGGGCCCCGACACGTACGGCACGGCGCCGCCGACCACCAGGGCGGTGAGCAGCATCGCGAGCAGCGCCCGGGCCGGCCCGCAGACCCGGCGTCGGCGGCCGGCGCGGCCGGGACCGCCGGACTGGTGCGCCTGCGCCATCCCACGCTCTCCGCTCGTCGGTCCGTCGAGGTTCCGGCCGGGCAGCCGTTCGACTGCCGTCACAGCCACGGTCACGGATTGATCACGCGTCCGATTCCTCACCATATGAGCGGATCATCATTCCCGCTCCCGCAGCTACACCCTCCTCGCGCCCCACCCCCGCTTGTCAGTCCCACCCGGCACCATGGGGGCATGGCGCCCCAGCACCCGAACCCGCCCGCCGGCTCCCCCGGGCCCGACGCCCCCGGGCCCGCCGACCCGCTGGCCGGCTTCGCCCCGGCCACCCGGGCCTGGTTCACCGGCGCCTTCTCCGCCCCCACCACCGCCCAGGCCGAGGCCTGGCGCGCCATCCAGCGGGAGACCGACGTCCTGGTGGTCGCCCCCACCGGCTCCGGCAAGACGCTCGCCGCCTTCCTCTCCGCGCTCGACCGGCTCAGCAGCACCCCGCCCCCGGCCGAGCCCAAGCGCCGCTGCCGGGTGCTCTACGTCTCCCCGCTCAAGGCCCTCGCCGTGGACGTCGAGCGGAACCTGCGCGCCCCGCTGACCGGCCTGCGCCAGGCCGCCGTCCGGCTCGGCCTGCCCGAGCCCGAGGTCCAGGTCGCCATCCGCTCCGGCGACACCCCGGCCGCCGACCGCCGCCGCTTCGCGACCCACCCGCCGGACATCCTGATCACCACCCCCGAGTCGCTCTTCCTGCTGCTCACCTCCGCCTCCCGGGAGGCACTCCGGGGCATCGACACGGTGATCCTGGACGAGGTCCACGCCGTCGCCGGCACCAAGCGCGGCGCCCACCTCGCGCTCAGCCTGGAGCGGCTGGACGAGCTACTGGACCGCCCGGCCCGCCGGATCGGCCTGTCCGCGACGGTCCGCCCGGTCGAGGAGGTGGCCCGCTTCCTCAGCCCCCAGCGCGGCGCCGCCGTCGTCCAGCCCGCCTCCGCCAAGGAGTTCGACCTCTCGGTGGTCGTCCCGGTCCCCGACCTGGACGACCTGCCCGCCGCCCCGGCCACCGGCGGCGCCGCCGACGCCGACCCGCAGCGCCTGGGGGCACCTCCCAGCCGCCAGGCCGGGGGAGCCTCGATCTGGCCGCACGTCGAGGAGCGGATCGTCGACCTGGTCGAGGCGCACCGCTCGACCATCGTCTTCGCCAACTCCCGCCGCCTGGCCGAGCGCCTGTGCAACCGGCTGAACGAGATCGCCCACGAGCGCGCCACCGGCGCCGTCTTCCCCGAGGCGCACGCCCCGGCCCAGCTGATGGGCGGCTCGGGCGCCGCCAAGGGCGCGCCCGCGGTCATCGCCCGGGCCCATCACGGTTCCGTCTCCAAGGAGCAACGCTCCCTCGTCGAGGAGGAGTTGAAGGCCGGTCGGCTGCCCGCCGTGGTCGCCACCTCCAGTCTGGAGCTCGGCATCGACATGGGCGCCGTCGAACTCGTCGTCCAGGTCGAGTCCCCGCCCTCGGTCGCCTCCGGCCTGCAGCGGGTCGGCCGGGCGGGCCACCAGGTCGGCGCCGTCTCCACCGGCGTGTTCTTCCCCAAGTACCGGGGGGACCTGGTGCAGTCCGCCGTGGTCACCGAGCGGATGCGGGCGGGCCGGATCGAGGCGCTGCGCATCCCGCGCAACCCGCTGGACGTGCTCGCCCAGCAGCTGGTCGCGATGACGGCGCTGGACGCCTGGCCGGTGGACGAGCTGCTCGCCGTGGTCCGCCGCGCCGCGCCCTTCGCCACCCTCCCGCAGTCCGCCTTCGACGCCGTGCTCGACATGCTGGCCGGCCGCTACCCCTCGGACGCCTTCGCCGAGTTGCGCCCCCGGCTGGTCTGGGACCGGGTGGCCGGCACGGTGACCGGCCGCCCCGGCGCCCAGCGCCTGGCCGTCACCTCCGGCGGCACCATCCCCGACCGCGGCCTGTTCGGTGTCTTCATCGCCGGGGCTGACCCCAAGAAGGGCGGTGGCAGGGTCGGCGAACTCGACGAGGAGATGGTCTACGAGTCCCGCGTCGGCGACGTGTTCACCCTCGGCACCACCTCCTGGCGGATCGAGGAGATCACCCACGACAAGGTGCTGGTCACCCCCGCCCCCGGCGTCCCCGGCCGGCTCCCGTTCTGGAAGGGCGACACCCTCGGCCGCCCGCTCGAACTCGGCCGCGCCCTCGGCGCGTTCACCCGCGAGCTGGGCACCCTCCAGCCCGAGGCCGCCACCGAGCGCCTCAAGCAGGCCGGCCTGGACGACTGGGCCGCCGCCAACCTGCTGGACTACCTCGCCGAGCAACGGGCCGCCTGCGGCCACCTCCCGGACGACCGCACCATCGTGGTCGAGCGCTTCCGGGACGAGCTCGGCGACTGGCGGATCGTCATCCACTCCCCCTTCGGCGCCCAGGTGCACGCCCCCTGGGCACTCGCCCTCGGCGCCCGGCTGCGCGAGAAGCACGGCCTGGACCCGCAGGTCATGCACGCCGACGACGGCATCGTGCTCCGCCTGCCCGACGCGGACCTGCTCTCCCCCGACTTCGATTTCAGCAGCCCGTCACAACCCGCCGGTTCGGCCCCGGACGAGGCCCCGGTCGGCGCCGACGCCGCGCTGTTCGACTCCACCGAGATCGAGCAGCTGGTCACCGAACAGGTCGGCGGCTCCGCCCTGTTCGCCTCCCGCTTCCGCGAGTGCGCCGGCCGCGCCCTGCTGCTCCCCCGCCGCAACCCCGGCCGCCGCACCCCGCTCTGGCAGCAGCGCCAGCGCGCCGCCCAGCTGCTCGAAGTCGCCTCCGAGTACGGCTCGTTCCCGATCGTCCTGGAGGCCGTCCGCGAGTGCCTGCAGGACGTCTTCGACGTCCCCGGCCTGGTCGAGCTGATGGGGGACCTCGAATCCCGCGCCGTCCGCCTGGTCGAGGTCACCACCCCCGAACCCTCGCCCTTCGCCCGCTCGTTGCTGTTCGGCTACGTCGCCCAGTTCCTCTACGAGGGCGACTCCCCGCTCGCCGAACGCCGGGCCGCCGCCCTCTCGCTCGACTCCCGGCTGCTGTCCGAGCTCCTCGGCCAGGCCGAACTGAGCGAACTGCTCGACCCGCAGGTGCTCGCCGAGCTGGAGGCCGAGCTCCAACGCCTCACCCCCGAGCGCCGGATCAAGGACGCCGAGGGCGTCGCCGACGCGCTGCGCCTGCTCGGCCCGCTCACCGAGGCCGAGTTGACCGTCCGCGGCGCCGAGCCGCTCTGGGCCCTGGAGCTGGAGGCCGCCCGCCGGGTGATCCAGGTCCGGATCGCCGGCGAGCAGCGCTGGGCCGCCATCGAGGACGCCGGACGGCTGCGCGACGCGCTCGGCACCCCGCTGCCGGTCGGCGTCCCCGAGGCCTTCACCGAGCCGGTCAAGGACCCGCTGGGCGACCTGCTCGCCCGGCACGCCCGCACCCACGGCCCGTTCACCGCCGCCGAGGCCGGCGCCCGCTACGGCCTGGGCACCGCCGTCGTCACCGGCACCCTGCAACGCCTCACCGCGGCCGGCCGCCTGGTCCAGGGCCAGTTCCGGCCGGCCGGAGGCCAGACCGCCCCCGAGTGGCACACCGCCCCCGAGTGGTGCGACGCCGAGGTGCTGCGCCGGCTGCGCCGCCGCTCGCTGGCCGCCCTGCGCCAGGAGGTCGAACCCGTCCCGCCGCGCGCCCTGGCCGCCTTCCTGCCGCAGTGGCAGCACCTGGCCGGGCACCGGCTGCGCGGCCCGGACGGCCTGCTCCGGGTGGTCGAACAGCTCCAGGGCACCGCCCTGCCCGCCTCCGCCCTGGAGAAGCTGATCCTCCCGGCCCGGCTCGGCGACTACTCGCCCGGTCTGCTGGACGAGCTGATGGCGGCCGGCGAGATCGGCTGGTGCGGTGCGGGCGCGCTGCCCGGCAAGGACGGCTGGCTCAGCCTGCACCTGGCCGAGAACGCCCACCTGCTGCGCCCCGAGCCCGTGCCGCCCGCGCTCACCCCGCTGCACAGCGCCCTGCTGCAGGCACTCGCCGGCGGCTACGGCCTGTTCTTCCGCCAGCTCTTCCAGCAGCTGCCGGAGGAGACGCCGGAACCGGAGGTGGTCGAGGCCCTCTGGGACCTGGTCTGGGCCGGGTACGTCAGCAATGACACCCTGGCCCCGCTGCGCGCCCTGCTCGGCTCCGGCCGGACGCCCGGCGCCACCGCCCACCGGGCGACCCGGGCCACCCCGCGCGGCCGCTACGGCGGCGCCGGCCGCGCCTTCGGCCGGCCCGGCGGCGCCCTGCGCAGCGGCCCGCCGACGGTGGCCGGGCGCTGGTCGCTGCTGCCCGCCTTCGCCGCCGATCCGACGGTCCAGGCCACCGCCCAGGCGCAGAGCCTGCTGGACCGGCACGGCCTGCTCACCCGCGGCACGGTGGCGGCCGAACGGGTGCCCGGCGGCTTCGCCGGGGTCTACCGGGTGCTCGCCGCGATGGAGGAGCGCGGCCGGGCCCGCCGGGGCTACTTCGTCGAGGGCCTGGGCGGCGCCCAGTTCGCCATGGAGGGCGCGGCCGACCGGCTGCGTTCGGTCAACGGCCGGCTGGAGCGGGCCCGAGCCACCGAGTGGCCGGCCGGGCCGGCCGCCGAGCCGCCGCAGCTGCTGGTGCTGGCCGCCGCCGATCCGGCGAACGCCTACGGCGCCGCGCTGCCCTGGCCCGAGCCGCCCGCCGCCCCGGGGGCCAAGGAGCCCAGGGCGCACCGCCCGGGCCGCAAGGCGGGCGCCCTGGTGGTTCTGGTGGACGGCGAGCTGGCGCTGTACGTGGAGCGGGGCGGCAAGTCCCTGCTGGCCTGGCCGGAGGACGGGGCGACGGTCGCGCTGGCCGCCGGGGCGCTCGCCGGGGCGGTCCGCGCGGGCGCGCTCGGCAGCGTCATGGTCGAGCGGGCCAACGGCGAGCCCGCCCTGGGCTCCGACCTCGGCCGCGCCCTGGAGGAGGCCGGCTTCCACGCCACCCCCCGCGGGCTCCGGCTGCGCCCGTAGCGGGCCCCGAGGCCCCGGAAAGCCGGGAGGCCGCGGAAAGCCGGGAGGCCGCGGAGTCAACGACCCCGCGGCCTCCGGCCACGTCGATTCACCCGATCGGCGGCGGTTGTGCCTCCACCCGGCCCACCGCCTCCTCGCGCCGGCGTCGGCGTCGCAGCGGTCCGGTCGCGTTCCGGTCGGCGTGGACCGGGATGAGACCGAGCCCCCAGCCACCGGCCGCCAGCAGCCCCAGCACCGCGCCGTCGGTCAGCTGCCCGCGGACGGCCATCAGCCACCAGGCGAGCCCGGCCGCGAGGACCACCAGGACCCAGCGGGTCGGCCACGGCAGCGACCGCCGCGCCCACAGCCGTATTCGGGCCACCGTGCGCACCGTCGCGAGTCTCCGCACGACCGCCCTCCTCCGCTCGCCCCGGGCTTCGGGAACCCGGGTGTCGAGGCCGGATCAGGCGGCGACCACGTCCATCGCGGCGGCCTTGGGCGACATGTTCGCCCGGTCGGCGCCGGGGGCGGGCAGCGGAACCGGTTCGAGTACCGGCCTCAGCAGATCACCTTCGGAGAGGGTGGCCATCGCCGCAAGTTCGGCGAGCGACAGTTCGTCGCTGACCTCGCGCATGACCTCGGACATCCGGACGTCGAGTGCGTCGCAGATGGCGGAGAGCAGCTCCGAGGAGGCCTCCTTCTGTCCCCGCTCGACCTCGGAGAGGTACCCGAGCGAAACCCTGGCGGCTGCCGACACCTCGCGAAGTGTGCGGCCCTGGCGCTGGCGCTGCCGACGCAGTACATCGCCCAGTAGGCGACGGAGCAGGATCATCGGTGCCTCCCTCCTCGGACTGCGGATCGAGATGTCACGCCCCCACCGTACCGCCTTGCCCGCTTCGCGTGCGGGGACCCTGGTCGTGTTCACTCTGGGCTGCAAGGCCGTCCCCCTCCTTGTTCCGGTGTCGCACCCGGGTTCGCGGGCCCCTCGTGGTACCCGACCTGGCCCACCCGGCCACCGTCACGCAACTCGTTCGCCACCTGGTTTCTGCCCAACCAGGCCGTTGGATGTAACACGATCCTCCAGCTGAGCCATACCCGTACGCCGGTTCGACGGATCCCGGTCCGCTGGAGGTCCGTCAGTTCCGGCCGTCGAGCCGGCCGACGAGCAGCTCCAGTGCGGCGGTCACCGCTCCGTGACGGATTGTGGCACGAGCGCCCGACAGCAGGGGCGAACTGACCAGAGTTCCCCCCGGGCCCGCGACCGCCAGGTGTACCGTGCCCACCGGCTGCCCGTCCTGCGGTTCAGGACCGGCCACCCCGGTCGTCGCGATCCCGTACGTGGCCCCCAGCAGCCCGCGCACGCCCTCGGCCATCTGCCGGGCCACCACCGGGTGGACCGGACCGTACACGTCCAACAGGCCTTCGTCCACCCCCAGCACCGAGGCCTTCAGTTCGGTCGCGTACGCGGTGACCGACCCGCGGAAGGTAGCGGAGGCCCCGGGGACGTCCACCAGGGCGGCGGCCAGCAGCCCGCCGGTCAGCGACTCGGCGACGGCCAGGGTGCCGCCCTCGGCCCGCAGCGCGGCGTGCACCCGCTCGGCCAGCTCGTAGTCCCCCACCGAAGGTCTCCCGTTCCCTACCGGTCCGCGTGCTCCGCGGCCATGCCCTCGCGGCGCAGTCGCAGCGCCTGCCCGACGTAGTCCAGCGCGGTGCCGACGGTCAGCAGCACCGCCAGGCCCATCAGGACCGCCCGCCCGGTGGCCAGCCACCCGTGCAGGTCCAGCACGTACATGCCGACCGCGATGCCCTGGGTCAGCGTCTTGAGCTTGCCGCCGCGGCTGGCCGGGATGACCCCGAAGCGGATCACCCAGAAGCGCATCAGGGTGATGCCGAGCTCGCGGGCAAGGATCACCACGGTGACCCACCAGGGCAGGTCGCCGAGCACCGAGAGGCCGATCAGCGCCGCGCCCATGATCGCCTTGTCGGCGATCGGGTCGGCGATCTTCCCGAAGTCGGTGACCAGGCCCTTGCGGCGGGCGAGCTCGCCGTCGAACAGGTCGGTGATCATCGCGATGGCGAAGGAGGCCCAGGCGACCGAACGCCACTTGGGGTCGTGCCCGCCGTCGGCGAACAGCAGCGCCACGAACACCGGCACCAGCAGCAGCCGGACCATGGTGAGCACGTTGGCGATGTTCCAGACACCCGGCGCCGGCGGCAGGGCGGCCGCCGGTCTGCCCGGGTGGGCCGCGGCCGGGGCGCCGGGCCCCTTGGTCATTCCCCGGCTCCCGGAGCCTCGGCTCCCGCGGTCCCGGGCAGTCGCACCTGTTCCAGCGCCTCGGCGATCAGGTCGACGCCCTCGCTGGCCACCACGGTGGCCCGCCAGAACTGCCCGACCTCGGGGTCCTCGACGCCGTGCAGGGTGGTCAGGCCGTCGGTCTCCGGGGCCTGGTGGGCGGCGCGGCCCTCGACCACGCCGTCCTCGATCGACTCGATCAGCACCTCGACCTCGGTGCCGATCCGCTGCTCGGCGCGCTGGGCGGTCATCTCCTCGGCGAGCCGGCTCAGCCGGGCCAGCCGCTCGGCGACGACCTCCTCGGGCAGCTTGCCGTCGTAGGTCGCGGCCTCGGTGCCGTCCTCGTCGGAGTAGCCGAAGACGCCGATCGCGTCCAGCCCGGCGTGGGTGACGAAGCGCTCCAGCTCGGCGAAGTCCTCCTCGGTCTCACCGGGGAAGCCGACGATGAAGTTGGACCGGGCGCCGGCCTGCGGGGCCTTGTCCCGGATGGTCCCGAGCAGCTCCAGGAACTGGTCGGTAGAACCGAAGCGGCGCATCCGGCGCAGCACGGCGGGCGCCGAGTGCTGGAAGGACAGGTCGAAGTAGGGCACCACGTCCGCGGTCCCGGCCATCGCGTCGATCAGGCCGGGGCGCATCTCGGCGGGCTGCAGGTAGGAGACCCGCACCCGCTCGACGCCCTCGATCGCGGCGATCTCGCCGAGCAGCGTCTCCAGCAGCCGGATGTCGCCGAGGTCCTTGCCGTACGAGGTGTTGTTCTCGCTGACCAGGACGATCTCGCGGACGCCCTGCCCGGCCAGCCACTGGGCCTCGTGCAGCACGTCGGAGGGGCGGCGGGAGATGAAGGAGCCGCGGAAGGCCGGGATGGCGCAGAAGGAACAGCGCCGGTCGCAGCCGGAGGCGAGCTTGACCGAGGCGACCGGGCTGTCGTCCAGCCGCTTGCGCAGGGTGCGCGGGCCGGAGGCCGGGGCGAGGCCCTCGGGCAGGTCGGCGATCGGCTCGGCGGCGGCCTCGGCGCCGTGGCCGGGCAGTGCGACGGCCTCGGCGGCGGACTGCCGCTCGGCCGGGCTGATCGGCAGCAGCTTGCGGCGGTCGCGCGGGATGTGCGGGGCGTGGTGGCCGCCGGAGAGGATGGTCTGCAGGCGGTCGGAGATGTCCGCGTAGTCGTCGAAGCCGAGCACCCCGTCGGCCTCGGGCAGCGCGTCGGCGAGCTCCTTGCCGTACCGCTCGGCCATGCAGCCGACCGCGACGACGGCCTGGGTGCGGCCGTGCCCCTTGAGGTCGTTGGCCTCGAGCAGGGCGTCGACGGAGTCCTTCTTGGCGGCTTCGACGAAGCCACAGGTGTTGACGACGGCGACATCGGCCTCGGCGGCGTCGTCGACGAGCAACCAGCCGTCGGCTTCCAGTCGCCCGGCGAGTTCCTCGGAGTCCACCTCGTTGCGGGCGCATCCGAGCGTGACAAGGGCGACAGTGCGGCGTTCAGGCATAGGCCCAAGATTAACGCGCGGCCTCCGGTGCCGTTCGCCCCGGAGGCCGCGAGCCACGGATCAGCTGATCATCACCGGCCCCCGCGGGCCGCTGTGGTCAGCCCGCCTGCGGGTCTCCGGGGGTGTACGTGACGTGCACCACCTGGCCGTCCTTGCCGAGGACGCCGAGGTCCTTGCCGTTGACGTACGCGTGCACGGCCCCGCCGTTGCCGAGCACCAGCTTGATCTGCTTGGGGTCGGTGAAGGTCTGGTCCTGGCCGTCGCTGATGTTGTTCTGGAACAGCGACTTGCCGTTGCCGTCCGTCGCGGAGACCCAGCTGGTGCCCTGGGCGACCAGCTTCACGGTGACCTTGTCGGCCGGGACGGCGGCGATCGCCGCGGCGCTCGGCGCGGGCGCCGACGGCTGGACGGTCGGCGTGACCGGGGCGACCGAGCCGGTGCCGGAGCCGCTGGGCAGCGGCGCGCTGGCGGAGCCGGTGCCGGTGTGGCCGCTCTTGCCGCTCACCAGGTTGAAGCCGATCAGGGCGACCACCGCGACGATCGCGGCGACCATGGCCGCCGCCCAGTTCGGCCGGCTGCGGCCGGGCACCTTGATCGGGCCGCTGTCGATCAGCTGGGTGGCCGGGCGCTTGGAGGCCGGCGAGCCGCCGTGCGCGGCGTCGTAGCGGGCGACCAGCGCCTCGCCGTCGGCGCCGACCGCCTGGGCGATCGCCCGGATGTGCCCGCGGGCGTAGAAGTCGCCGCCGCAGCGGTCGAAGTCGTCCTCCTCGATGGCGTGGACGATCGGCACCCGCACCCGGGTCGAGGTACTCACCTGGTCCACCGTGAGTCCCGCCTCGATCCGGGCGGCGGACAGCACCCGGCCGATGCTCGGGGCATCGGCCGCCGGCACGGCGTCGTCGGTCGGCTCGACGGGTGACGGGGCGTTCTCGCGGTCGGAGGACTTGCCGATGGTCACGGGGCACGCCTTTCGAGCGGATGGCCACCTGCTGGGGAACAGTCTAGGGGCGTGGGCGGATCGTTTCTCAAGCGGAGCGGGCCGAATGCGACGCGCCCACTCCGACCGGCGGCACACCCCCGCTGACCGGCGGTCAGCAGGGGTCACGCACGGCCCCCGGGGTGCGCTTCGCGGCCTGTGACGCGGCGTACGGGCATTCGGTTCCCCCCAGCGCGCCTACCCTCCCCCGAACGAGTGAACCCCTCGGAAGCAACGGCCCGTCAGCCCCGCAGGGTCACCAGCACCCCGTCCAGCTCGTCCGGCTTCACCAGCACGTCGCGGGCCTTGGAGCCCTCGCTCGGACCGACGATGCCGCGCGACTCCATCAGGTCCATCAGCCGGCCCGCCTTGGCGAAGCCGACCCGGAGCTTGCGCTGGAGCATCGAGGTCGACCCGAACTGGGTGGAGACCACCAGCTCGGCCGCCTGGATCAGCAGGTCCAGGTCGTCGCCGATCTCCTCGTCGATCTCCTTCTTCGGCCCGGCCCCGGCCATCACGTCGTCCCGGTAGACGGCGCTCAGCTGGTCCTTGCAGTGCTGCACCACTCTGGCGATCTCCGCCTCGGTGACGAACGCGCCCTGCATGCGGATCGGCTTGCTCGCGCCCATCGGCAGGAACAGCGCGTCGCCCTTGCCGATCAGCTTCTCCGCGCCGGGCTGGTCCAGGATGACCCGGGAGTCGGCCATCGCGGAGGTCGCGAAGGCCAGCCGGGACGGCACGTTGGCCTTGATCAGACCGGTCACCACGTCCACCGAGGGCCGCTGGGTGGCGAGCACCAGGTGGATGCCGGCCGCCCGGGCCAGCTGGGTGATCCGGACGACCGAGTCCTCGACGTCGCGCGGCGCGACCATCATCAGGTCGGCCAGCTCGTCGACGATCACCAGCAGGTACGGGTACGGCCTGAGCTCCCGCTCGCTGCCCAGCGGCGGGGTGACCTTGCCGGCCCGCACCGCCGCGTTGAAGTCGTCCACGTGCCGGAAGCCGTACGCCGCGAGGTCGTCGTAGCGCATGTCCATCTCGCGCACCACCCACTGGAGGGCCTCGGCGGCCTTCTTGGGGTTGGTGATGATCGGCGTGATCAGGTGCGGGATGCCCTCGTACGCGGTCAGCTCGACCCGCTTGGGGTCGACCAGCACCATCCGCACCTCGTCCGGGGTGGCCCGGGCGAGGATCGAGGTGATCAGGCAGTTGATGCAGGACGACTTGCCCGCGCCGGTCGCACCGGCCACCAGGATGTGCGGCATCTTGGCGAGGTTGGCCATCACGGTGTGGCCCTCGACGTCCTTGCCCATGCCGACGACCATCGGGTGGGTGTCCTCGGCGGCCGTGCGCGAGCGCAGCAGGTCGCCGAGGTTGACCATCTCCCGGTCCCGGTTGGGGATCTCGATGCCGACCGCGGACTTGCCCGGGATCGGGCTGATGATCCGCACGTCCGGGCTGGCCACCGCGTACGCGATGTTCTTGGCGAGCGCGGTGATCCGCTCCACCTTGACGGCCGGGCCGAGCTCGACCTCGTAGCGGGTGACCGTCGGGCCGCGGGTGAAGCCGGTGACCTTCGCGTCCACCTTGAACTCGGCGAAGGTGCCGGTGAGCTGGGCGACCACCTCGTCGTTGAGGGCGCTGCGGGCCTTGGCCGGGCCGCCGCGCTCCAGCAGGTCGAGCGAGGGCAGCGCGTAGGTGACGCCCTCGCCGAGCTGGAGCTGCTCCATCCGCACCGGCGCCGGGCCGTGCTCCGCGGGCGCGCCCGGGCCGCCGCTGCGGGCAGCCGGGACGGCGGGCTCCTCCGGCGCCGCGGTGAGGTCCTTGACCTGGTGCATCATGTCCGCCACCGCCGAGGAGGCGGGCACGCCGTAGACCAGTGCGCCGTCCAGGTCGGCGGCCGCGCCGGCGGCGAGGTCGCGGGTGGCGTACGGGTCCAGCGGTTCCTTGTCCAGGGAGACGCGGACGGCCTCCGGCTCGTCGTCCTCGACGGCCTGCTTGCGCCGGCGGCGGCGCCGGCGGGCGGCGACCTCGTCGCCCGGGTCGTCACCGTCGGTGTCCACGGTGAAGGGCAGCGCGTCCGGGTCGGCGTCCTCCGGCGGATCGGTGGACAGCTCGCGCTCCGGCGTACGCCCCCAGTGCAGCTCGTCCTCGGGCCCGGGCTCGACCACGCCGAGCCTCATCCCCATCCCGCGCACCCGCTCGCCGATCCGGTTGACCGGGGTGGCGGTGACCACCAGCAGGCCGAAGAAGGCCAGCAGCAGGAGCAGCGGCACGGCCAGCACCGCGCCGGCGGCGGCCATCATCGGGGTGGACGCGGCCCAGCCGACGATCCCGCCGGCCGCCCTTATCCGGGTGGCGCCGCTGCCCATCGAGGGCGCGCCGCAGCCGATGTGGACCAGGCCGAGGATGCCGATCAGCAGCGTGCTCAGCCCGATCACGATCCGGCCGTTGGCCTCCGGCAGCTCCGGGTGGCGCCAGAGCCGGATCGCCATCCCGGCCAGCAGGAACGGCACCAGCACGTCGAGCCGCCCGAACAGCCCGGACACCACGGCGGTGGCCGCCCCGTTCAGCCAGCCCTCCGAGCTGAACCAGGTGCCGGCGGCGACCACCAGCGCGAGCGCGAACAGCAGCAGCCCGAGCCCGTCCTTGCGGTGGGCCGGGTGGAGGTTCTTGGCGCCGTCGCCGAAGCCGCGGAAGATCGCGGCGATCGGGCTCGCGAGCGCGTTGAGGGCGCTCATCAGCACGGACCGGCGCGGCGGGGGTGGCGGGGCCGACTTGGCGGCCGCCTTCTTCGCGGGGGCCCTGCGGGCGGCCGCCTTCTTGGCGGGCGGCTTGCCCGGGGCCTTGGCCGCGGCCTTCTTGGACGGTCCCGGACTCGGTTTGCGTGCGGCGTTTCCGGGCGTACGAGTGGCCATGGGTCAGCAGCCTACCGGGGTCGACGACCCGTGCCCACGCGGCCGAGCCGGGGCGCCCGGACGTGTCGCAGACACACCGTCACACTGATCGTCCTTCACCCGTCCGCAGCAACAGAACCACCCGGACGGGTGAACATCCGACGGTCGGTCTACGCGGTGCCCGGGCGCATCGCGTCCAGGGCCCGGCGCAGGCCGACGAGCTTGCGCTCCAGGTGCGCCGCGGTGGCGGCCACCCCGGCGTCCTCGGACCCGTCCAGCTGCTTGCCCAGCGCCTCCGCCTGCTCCTCGACCGCCGCCAGCCGCGCGGACAGCTCGCCGAGCAGCGCCCCGCCGAGGGCCGGCTGCTCGCCGCCGCCCTCCTCCAGCTGCAGCCGCAGCAGCGCGGCCTGCTCCTTCAGCTGACAGTTCTTGACGTACAGGTCGACGAAGACCGAGACCTTGGCGCGCAGCACCCACGGGTCGAAGGGCTTGGAGATGTAGTCCACCGCGCCCGCCGCGTAGCCGCGGAAGGTGTGGTGCGGGCCGTGGTTGATCGCGGTCAGGAAGATGATCGGGATGTCCCGGGTGCGCTCGCGGCGCTTGATGTGGGCGGCGGTCTCGAAGCCGTCCATCCCGGGCATCTGGACGTCCAGCAGGATCACCGCGAAGTCGTCGGTCAGCAGCGCCTTGAGCGCCTCCTCGCCGGAGGCGGCGCGCACCAGCGTCTGGTCCAGGGCGGACAGGATCGCCTCCAGCGCCAGGAGGTTCTCCGGCCGGTCGTCGACCAGGAGGATCTTCGCCTTCTGCATCGGGGCTCGCCCTCCTGTCGCCTGCCTGCCGCCCGGTGTGGGCACTCGCGTACTGCCCACCGCTACCCCGGTCATGCTAGCCGCACCCCCTCGCCCGGCACATCGCTCCGTCGTGACCCGATCCGGAGCCGCGCGCGGTCAGTGCTCCGGCGTACGCTCAGCAGCGTGTCGCCATCCGGTCACTGTTCGCAACGATCGGTGACCCTACCGGGTTCCCGGGCCCGACCGCCAGCAAACCGGCGGGCCGGTGGGCGCGAACCCGGGGTCCGCGCCCGCCGGCGGCTCACCCGCTCCACTCACTCGCGCGCGCGGTCGCCGTTCAGCCACTCCGACATCACCGACAGCAGGTGGTCGGTCTCCACCGGCTTGGTGATGTGGTCGGTGGCGCCCGCCTGCAGCGACTTCTCCCGGTCGCCCTTCATCGCCTTGGCGGTCAGCGCGATGATCGGCAGACCGGCGAACTGGGGCATCCGGCGGATCGCCTCGGTGGTCGCGTAGCCGTCCATCTCCGGCATCATGATGTCCATCAGGACCAGCGCCACGTGCTCGTGCTGCTCCAGCATCTCGATGCCCTCGCGGCCGTTCTCCGCGTACAGCACGGTCAGCCCGTGCTGTTCCAGCACGCTGGTCAGGGCGAACACGTTGCGCACGTCGTCGTCCACGATCAGCACCTGCTGGCCGTCGAAGCGGGTGTCGCCGCGGACCGGGCGGGGCTGCTGCACGGGCTCCACCACCCGGGGCGCGGCGGCGCTCTCCAGGGCGGCGTTGCGCCGGCGCTCCATCGCCCCGCGGCGGCGCTCCTCGGCCATCTCCCGGACCTCCTGGGCCCAGTGGTCGGCCGGACTCTCGCCGACCGGCACCGGCAGGCCCACCGGGGTCACCCCGACCGAGGCGCGCGGCGCCGGCGGGTTCGGGGTGGCCGGCCGCTCGACCGGCCGCTCGGCGGGCGCGTCCGGGGCGTCGGTGCGCAGCGGCAGGTAGAGCGTGAAGGTCGAGCCCTCGCCCAGCTCGCTCTCGGCGTGGATCTCGCCGCCGAGCAGCCGGGCGATCTCGCGGCTGATCGACAGGCCGAGGCCGGTGCCGCCGTACTTGCGGCTGGTGGTGCCGTCGGCCTGCTTGAACGCCTCGAAGATCTCCCGCAGCTTGTTGCCGGGGATGCCGATGCCGGTGTCGGAGACCGAGAAGGCGATCAGCTCGTCGTCCGGGCCCTGGATCGAGCCGAACTCCAGCAGCCGCTCGCGCACGTGCTGCGGGACGTCCCGGCCGGCCGGGCTGATCGAGAAGTCGACGCCGCCGTTGTCGGTGAACTTGACCGCGTTGGAGATCAGGTTGCGCAGCACCTGCTGGAGCCGCTGCTCGTCGGTGTGCAGGGTGACCGGCAGGGCGGGCGAGACCCGCACCGCGAAGTCCAGGTTCTTGTCGACGGCGACCGGCTGGAAGGTGGCCTCGACGTAGTCGACCAGCTGGACCAGGGCGATCCGGCTCGGGCGGACGTCCATCTTGCCGGCCTCGACCTTGGACAGGTCCAGGATGTCGTTGATCAGCTGGAGCAGGTCGGAGCCGGCGCCGTGGATGGTGTCGGCGAACTCGACCTGCTTGGGCGAGAGGTTGCCCTCGTTGTTGTCGGAGAGCAGCTTGGCCAGGATCAGCAGCGAGTTGAGCGGGGTGCGCAGCTCGTGCGACATGTTGGCGAGGAACTCGCTCTTGTACCGGGAGGCCAGGGCGAGCTGCTCGGCGCGCTCCTCCAGGACCTGCCGGGCCTCCTCGATCTCGCTGTTCTTGATCTCGATGTCGCGGTTCTGCTGGGCGAGTTGCTCGGCCTTCTCCTGCAACTCCTCGTTGGTGCGCTCCAGTTCCTCCTGACGCGCCTCCAATTCGGCGGACCGCATGGAGAGTTCGGCGGTGAGCCGCTGGGACTCCAGTAGCAGGCCCTCGGTCTTGGTGTTGACGCTGATGGTGTTGACGGTGACGCCGATCAGGTCGGCGATCTGGTTGAGGAAGTCCAGCGCGACGGTGGTGAAGGAGCTGAAGGTGGCCAGCTCGATCACGCCCAGCAGCCGGCCCTCGAACAGCACCGGCAGCACCACGATGTGGGTCGGCGAGGCCTCGCCGAGGCCGGAGGCGATCTTGAGGTACCCGGGCGGCGCCTCCTTGACGATGATCGCCCGCTTCTCCACCGCCGCCTGGCCGATCAGCGACTCGCCCGGCCGGAAGGTGGTCGGCATCGCCCGCCGCTGGTAGCCGTAGCTGCCGATCAGGCGCAGCACGGTGTCGTTCTCGTCGTCGTCCTCGGTGATCAGTTCGGCGGTGCGGCCGGCCGGCTGGGCGAGGAAGAAGGCGCCGTGCTGGGCGGAGACCACCGGGGTCAGCTCGGTCATGATCAGCGAGGCGACCGCCTCGAGGTCCCGGCGGCCCTGCAGCAGGCCGGAGATCCGGGCCAGGTTGGTCTTGAGCCAGTCCTGCTCCTGGTTGGTGCGGGTGGTCTCGCGCAGGTTGGCGATCATCTGGTTGATGTTGTCCTTGAGCTCGTCGAGCTCCCCGGCGGCGTCCACGTCGATCCGCAGGCTCAGGTCGCCCCTGGTCACCGCGGTGGCGACCTGGGCGATCGCACGCACCTGCCGGGTCAGGTTGTTGGCCAGCTCGTTCACCGACTCGGTGAGGTCCTGCCAGGTGCCGTCCACCCCGGGCACCCGGGCCTGGCCACCGAGCCGCCCGTCGGTGCCCACCTCGCGGGCGACCCGGGTGACCTCGTCGGCGAAGGCGGAGAGCTGGTCGACCATGGTGTTGATGTTGGTCTTCAGCTGGAGGATCTCGCCGCGCGCGTCGACGTCGATCTTCTGCGAGAGGTCACCGCGGGCGACCGCCGTGATCACCAGCGCGATGTTGCGGACCTGGCCGGTGAGGTTGTTGGCCATCTGGTTGACGTTGTCGGTCAGGTCCTTCCAGATGCCGGCCACGCCCGGCACGCTCGCCTGACCGCCCAGGGTGCCGTCGGTGCCGACCTCGCGGGCCACCCTGGTGACCTCCACCGCGAACGCGGACAGCTGGTCGACCATGGTGTTCAGGGTCCCGGCGAGCGTCGCGATCTCGCCCTGGGCATCGATGGTGATCTTCTTGGAGAGGTCGCCGCGGGCCACCGCGGAGGCGACCTCGGCGATGTTGCGCACCTGTCCGGTCAGGTTCGAGGCCATGAAGTTGACGTTGTCGGTCAGGTCCTTCCAGATCCCCGACACCCCGCGCACCCGCGCCTGGCCGCCCAGGATGCCCTCGGTGCCCACCTCGCGGGCCACTCGCGTGACCTCGTCGGCGAAGGCCGACAGCTGGTCGACCATGGTGTTGACGGTGGTCACCAGCTCCAGGATCTCGCCCCGGGCGTCGACGGTGATCTTCTTCGACACGTCGCCGCGCGCCACCGCCGTGGTCACCTCGGCGATGTTGCGGACCTGACTGGTCAGGTTGTTGGCCATCAGGTTGACGCTGTTGGTCAGGTCCTTCCACGTCCCGGACACCCCGGGCACGCTCGCCTGACCGCCGAGGATGCCCTCGGTGCCGACGTCCCGGGCCACCCTGGTCACCTCGTCGGCGAAGGAGGAGAGCTGGTCGACCATCGTGTTGATGGTGTTCTTCAGCTCCAGGATCTCCCCGCGCGCGTCCACCTGGATCTTCTGCGACAGGTCGCCCTTGGCGACCGCGGTGGTCACCTGGGCGATGTTGCGCACCTGGTCGGTCAGGTTGTTCGCCATGAAGTTGACGTTGTCGGTCAGGTCCCGCCACACCCCGGCCGCCCAGGGCACCTGGGCCTGACCGCCGAGCCGCCCCTCGGTGCCCACCTGGCGGGCCACCCGGGTCACCTGTTCGGCGAAGCCGGAGAGCTGGTCCACCATCGTGTTGATGGTGTTCTTCAGCTCCAGCATCTCGCCGCGCGCGTCCACCTCGATCTTCTGCGAGAGGTCCCCGCGCGCCACCGCCGTGGTCACCTGGGCGATGTTGCGCACCTGGCCGGTCAGGTTGTCGGCCATGAAGTTCACCGAGTCGGTCAGCTCGCGCCACACCCCGGCCACGCCCGGCACCTGCGCCTGACCGCCGAGCCGCCCCTCCGTACCGACGTCCCGGGCCACCGTGGTGACCTGCGCGGCGAAGCCGTTCAGCTGGTCCACCATCGTGTTGACGGTGTTCTTCAGCTCCAGCATCTCGCCGGCCACGTCGACGGTCACCTTGCGGGACAGGTCGCCCTTGGCCACCGCCGTGGTCACCTGGGCGATGTTGCGCACCTGCGCGGTCAGCCGGCCCGCCATGGTGTTGACCGAGTCCGCCAGGTCCTTCCAACTGCCGGACACGCTGCGGACCTTGGCCTGCCCGCCGAGCTTGCCCTCGGTGCCCACCTCGCGGGCCACCCGGGTCACCTCGTCGGTGAACTCCGAGAGTTGGTCCACCAGTCCGTTGACGGTCCGGCCGATCTTCAGGTACTCGCCGCGCAGCGGGTGGCTCACCCCGTTGCTGTGCAGCGAGCGCAGCTCCATCTTCTGGTCCAGGTCGCCCTCGGCGATCGAGGTCAGCACCCGGCCCACCTCGGCCATCGGACGGGCCAGGTCGTCGATCAGCGCGTTGCAGTTGTCGACGGCCGCCATCCAGGCGCCCTCGCCCGCACCGGTCTCCAGACGCTCGTTCAGCCGGCCCTCGCGACCCACCGCCCGCCGCACCCGGGCCAGTTCACCGGTCAGGTGCTGGTTGCGCTCGGCGACCTCGTTGAACACCGCGGCGATCTCCGCCAGCGGCCCGTCACCCGGGACCGTCAGCCGGCGCCGGAAGTTGCCGTCCCGCATCGCGGTCAGCGCGGCCAGCAGCTTGCGCAGCTCGGCGGGCTCCGCGCTGCGGTTGTGGCCCGGTCGCCGGCCGGCCGCGATCCGCGGCGCGGTCCCGGACCGCCCGCCGCGCGGCGCGGGCGGCGTCGTACCGGTTGCGTCCTTGGTGGCGTCCTTGATGGCCGAACTCAACGGGCCCCTCCCACATCGTGTGAACTGTCCGGTGACCGCCGTGCCGGAACGGCACGAACCCTGGCACCGGCCCGGCTGGGCTGTGTACCGGCCGGACCCTCCGGACCACCGGCACCCACACGACCGTACTGCTCCCACCGGCCGTCGCGGACCCCCCAGTCTGGCAGTACTGGCGCCGGGTATACGGCCGGTTGCGCTCGGTTGTCCCCGCACCGTCCGAAACAGGTGGGCAGAATCACCCTCAGGTGCCTGTTTCACGGCCCCGCCCTCACGGGGAACCAAGCGGAAAGTAGGGTGGAGCGCTGCACCGGGCCACGACCCGACCCAGCGCCGCCGCTCACCCCGACGGCGCGCCCGGGGAGGTCGGCGCCGCACCCCGGACAGTCAGGGCCAGAGCAGCAGAGGAGAAGTGGCAACGTGGTCACCGCGCGCGCAGCCGCCACCTTCGACCCCGACGGCCGGTCCGCGGCCGCCGCCCGGGGCTTCGTCCGGGACGCGCTGCTCGGCTGGGGCCTGCCCGAGGTCGTCGACGACGCCGTCGTCCTGGTCAGCGAACTCGTCACCAACGCCGTCGTGCATGCCGGCACCGCCGCCGAGGTCTGTTGCCTGCGCGAGGAGCAGACCGTCCGGATCGAGGTCACCGACCACCACCCCGAGCGCGGCCTGCCCTCCCTCGGCGACGGGCCGGTCTCCGCCTCCGACCGCTACGCCGACCCCGACGGCGAGGGCGGTCGCGGCCTGCTGATGTGCTCCGCGCTCGCCGAGCGCTGGGGCGTCGAGTACGCGGCCGGGCAGAAGACCGTCTGGTTCCGGCTCACCCTGCCCGCACACGTGACCGGCACCCGCTACGCCGTTCCGGCCACCCCCGGCAGCGACCTGCCCAGCGGCCCCGGACCGGTGCACGTCGCCGTCGTCCAGCTCGACGAGGACGGCCGCGTGCTGGCCTGGAACCCCGACGCCGAGGCGCTCTTCCACCACCCCGCCGCCACCGTCCTCGGCCGCCCCTGGGCCGACCTCGCGGTCTGGCCGCAGACCCCCGGCCACGGCCCCGGCCTCACCGACACCCTCCGGCTGGCCCGCTGGGAGGGCGGCTACGGCCTGCGGCTGCCCGACGGCGAGGAAGTCGAGGTGTACGGCGTCCAGGTGCGCGTGCGCGACACCGAGGGCGTCCCCTCCACCCTCTGCCTGCTCGTCCTCGAACCCGACCGCGCCGTGCTGCGCTCCCCCGCCCGCGCCCTGCCCGGCGAGCGCGCCGACGCGGCCGGACCCCGGCTCGACCTGCTGGCCGGCCCGGTCGTCACCGACGACCTCGACACCCTGCTCCAGCGCACGGTCGAACGCGCCCGCGACCTGCTCGACGCCGACGCCGCCTACCTGCTGCTCACCACCGACGACGAGACCGAGTTCGAGGTCCGCGCCGCCACCGGCCTCACCACCGGGCACCGCCGGCATGCCCGCTTCCCGGTCGGGACCGGCAACCGCTACGACTCCGCCCGGCTGCCCTCCGTCCACGAGGACCTCACCGCCCGCCCCACCGGCCTGCCCCTGCTGGCCGGCAGCGGCATGCGCTCCCTGGTCACCGTCCCGCTCAAGGTCGAGGGCCGCCTCATCGGCTCGCTCGGCATCGCCACCGCCGCCCCCGGCCGCTACGACAACGAGGACGCGCTGCGCCTGCAGTTCGCCGCCGACCGGGTCGCCCTGGCCGTCGAGAGCACCCGGCTGACCGAGCTCGAACGACTGCGCCGCGGCTCGCTCTCCTTCCTCGTCGAGGCCTCCGACCTGCTGGCCGGCACCCTCGAACACGAGCAGACCCTCGCGCTGATGGCGCAGATGGCCGTCCCCACCCTCGCCTCCTGGTGCGCCGTCTACACCAACGGCGACCACGGCTCCTCGGCCGGCCTCGCCTTCGTCCTGCACGAGGACGAGGACCGGATCGACCCGCTGCGCGACCTGCTCGACAAGACCCCCTCCCCCGGGGCCGGACCCACCCACGGCGTCCGCTTCTGGACCACGCCCACCGAGACCGCCGCCGCCCGGGGCCTCACCGACAGCCCCGAACTCGCCGGCCTGCTCGGCGAGACCGTCGTCCTGCCGCTGACCGCCCGCAATCGGGTCATCGGCCTGCTCGCCCTCGGCGTCCCGGCCGGCGTCCGGTTCCGCCAGGAGATCCTCGAACTCGCCGAGGACCTCTCCCGCCGGGCCGCCCTCGCCCTCGACAACTCCCGCCTCTACTCCGAGCGCACCGCCACCAGCCAGGCCCTGCAGCGCAGCCTGCTGCCGCCGGACCTGCCCGAGATCCCGGGCGTCGAGGTGGACGTCTACTACCAGGCCGCGGGCGAGGGCAACGAGGTCGGCGGCGACTTCTACGACCTGTTCACCATCCGCGAGGGCACCTACGGCTTCGCCATCGGCGACGTCTGCGGCACCGGCCCCGAGGCCGCCTCCGTCACCGGCCTGGCCCGGCACTCGCTGCGCCTGCTCGCCCGCGAGGGCCTGGACGCCCCGCAGGTGCTGCGCCGGCTCAACGCGGCCATCCTGGACGAGGGTTCGCGCAGCCGCTTCCTCACCCTGCTCTACGGCGAACTGACGCCCCGCCCGGACGGCAGCACCGAACTGTCCCTGGTCTGCGCCGGCCACCCGCTGCCGCTGAGACTGCGCACCGACGGCCAGGTCGACCGGGCCGCCACCCCGCAGCCGCTGCTCGGCGTCATGGACGACCTCGAGCTCACCGCCGAGCACCTGGTGCTCTCCCCCGGTGAAGTCCTGCTCTGCGTCACCGACGGCGTCACCGAACGCCGGGAGGGCCGACGGATGTTGGGCGACGACGGCCTCGCCGAGGTGCTCACCGGCTGCACCGGCCTGACCGCCGGCGCGGTCGCGATGCGGGTGCAGCGCGCGGTCGAACGCTTCGCCCCGGAGCCGCCGTCCGACGACATGGCGATCCTGACCCTGCGGGTGCCCCACCAGCGTCAGTCCTGACCGGCGTCAGTCCTGACCGGCGTCAGTCCTGAGCATCGCCAGTCGTGACCGGCGTCAGTCATGAGCACCCCGCAGCTGACGCAGTCACAAATTGTTATCTTCACAAGGGTACAAGCAAGCAAGGCCGGGTAAACCGATCTCGCCGGGGAATCTCCCCGGCGAGGACGTGACCAGCGGTTCTCCGCCGGCCCACCATTTCCGACCTCACTTCTGACCGCAGCCCGCGCACGCTCACAGCCGTGCGCCCTCGGCGCGGTCGCGCGCATCCACTCCTCGACACCACACCACAGCGTCACTGCGCCCTGCGCGCGCCCAGAGTGAAAGGAGCCTCCGGTGAGCAACGACGCTACCGGGGCAACGAACGCCCGCTCCACCGGAGCCGACGCGGGTAACCTCGGCTACCTCGCCCTCGGCCTGACACTGCTCGCCTACGGTCTGCTCTCCACCGGGATCCTGCACGGCACCGGCGTCGGGGACGCGGCCCACCTCGCCCACCTGCTCGGCGGCGTCACCCTCTTCATCGCGGGTCTCTGGCAGCTCCGCCGCGGCGAGGGCTTCACCGGAACCGCCTTCACCAGCCTCGGTGCCTTCTGGGCGACCTGGTCGGTGGCGGGCGGCGCGAGCAAGAACGCCGCCGGCCTGTTCCTGCTGCTGTGGGCCCTGCTCGCCCTCAGCCTCACCGCCGCCAGTTGGGGCGCGGGCCTGTTCAGCCGCGCCGTCTACGGCCTGTTCACGCTCTCCCTCGCGCTGAGCGCCATCGCGGTCTTGGGCGGCTACAGCGGCCTCGGCAAGGCCGCCGGCTGGATCGCGGCCATAGCCGGGCTCGTCGCCTGGTACTGGGCCACCTCCGCGCTGAGCAACGGCTCCTGGGGGAAGCTCGCCCTGCCGGTCAAGTGACCTGCCTGGGCCGGTCCGCCTTCGGCCGGTCCTCGGCACCGGTGCGGGGTCGGGTCTCCGTCGTCTCGACGGAGACCCGACCCCGCCGCCGTGCCGCCAACGCCAGGACGGCGTAGGCGAACAGCAGGATCGAGACGGCGACGATGCCGTCCGCCCAGAAGTGGTTGGCGGTCACCACGACCACCGAGACCGTCAGCACCGGGTGCAGCACCATCAGCCAACGGAACGGACTCCGCGACACCCGCACCACCGCGACCGCCACCAGCACGCACCAGGCGACGTGCACCGAGGGCATCGCCGACAGCTGGTCGGCCACCACCACCCCGCCGACCGCGCCGCCGTACACCGACTGCCCGTACTCCGCGGCCACGTCGACGAACCCGCTCTGCGGCAGCATCCGCGGCGGCGCCACCGGGATGAACTGCACCAGCAGACAGATCGCGGTGGTGATCACCACGGTGTTGCGCACCCACGCGTAGCGCTCCCGGTGCCGCAGGAAGACCCAGAGCAGCACAGCGAGCATGACGGCGAAGTGCATGACCGCGTAGTAGTAGTTCGCCAGCCGCACCAGCACCGGGTACGGCATGACCGCCGCCTGCCAGGACGCCTCGTCCGGCAGCCCGATCTCCCGCTCGGTCCGGTGGATCCAATCCGCCCGGTCCACCGCGTGATCGGCGCTCATCACCGACAGGTGCCCCACCAGCTGCCAGAGCGCGAACAGCGCCAGCAGCGTGCCGGCCTCCCGCAGCAACGCCGACACCCCCGGCTTCCGGACCCGCGCGGCGGCGTACGCGCCTCCGTAGAGGACGACGGCGGCGCCGCCGGCCGTCTGCCAGGTCAGGGTCAGGTTCTGCATTGGCAGAGGTTAACGCAAAAAGACCCCTTCCCGAATGGGAAGGGGTCTTTTTGGAATGATTGTTCGGCGGCGTCCTACTCTCCCACAGGGTCCCCCCTGCAGTACCATCGGCGCTGTGAGGCTTAGCTTCCGGGTTCGGAATGTAACCGGGCGTTTCCCTCACGCTATGACCACCGAAACACTATGAAACTGTCGACCCGCCGACAAGGCAGTCGTTGTTTCAGAACAACACAGTGGACGCGAGCAACTGAGGACAAGCCCTCGGCCTATTAGTACCGGTCAACTCCACCCCTCACAGGGCTTCCATATCCGGCCTATCAACCCAGTCGTCTACTGGGAGCCTTACCCTCTCAAGGAGGTGGGAGTGCTCATCTCGAAGCAGGCTTCCCGCTTAGATGCTTTCAGCGGTTATCCCTCCCGAACGTAGCCAACCAGCCATGCCCTTGGCAGAACAACTGGCACACCAGAGGTTCGTCCGTCCCGGTCCTCTCGTACTAGGGACAGCCCTTCTCAACACTCCTACGCGCACAGCGGATAGGGACCGAACTGTCTCACGACGTTCTAAACCCAGCTCGCGTACCGCTTTAATGGGCGAACAGCCCAACCCTTGGGACCTACTCCAGCCCCAGGATGCGACGAGCCGACATCGAGGTGCCAAACCATCCCGTCGATATGGACTCTTGGGGAAGATCAGCCTGTTATCCCCGGGGTACCTTTTATCCGTTGAGCGACGGCGCTTCCACAAGCCACCGCCGGATCACTAGTCCCTACTTTCGTACCTGCTCGACCCGTCAGTCTCACAGTCAAGCTCCCTTGTGCACTTACACTCAACACCTGATTGCCAACCAGGCTGAGGGAACCTTTGGGCGCCTCCGTTACCCTTTAGGAGGCAACCGCCCCAGTTAAACTACCCACCAGACACTGTCCCTGATCCGGATCACGGACCCAGGTTAGACATCCAGCACGACCAGAGTGGTATTTCAACGGCGACTCCACAACAACTGGCGTTGCTGCTTCACAGTCTCCCACCTATCCTACACAAGCCGAACCGAACACCAATATCAAGCTATAGTAAAGGTCCCGGGGTCTTTCCGTCCTGCTGCGCGAAACGAGCATCTTTACTCGTAATGCAATTTCACCGGGCCTATGGTTGAGACAGTCGAGAAGTCGTTACGCCATTCGTGCAGGTCGGAACTTACCCGACAAGGAATTTCGCTACCTTAGGATGGTTATAGTTACCACCGCCGTTTACTGGCGCTTAAGTTCTCAGCTTCGCCTAGTCGAAACTAAGCTAACCGGTCCCCTTAACGTTCCAGCACCGGGCAGGCGTCAGTCCGTATACATCGCCTTACGGCTTCGCACGGACCTGTGTTTTTAGTAAACAGTCGCTTCTCGCTGGTCTCTGCGGCCACCCCCAGCTCAAGGCGCAAAGCCCGTCACCAGGAATGGCCCCCTTCTCCCGAAGTTACGGGGGCATTTTGCCGAGTTCCTTAACCATAGTTCACCCGAACGCCTCGGTATTCTCTACCTGACCACCTGAGTCGGTTTGGGGTACGGGCCGCCATGAAACTCGCTAGAGGCTTTTCTCGACAGCATAGGATCATCCACTTCACCACAATCGGCTCGGCATCAGGTCTCAGGCACATGCTGCGCGGATTTGCCTACGCAACGCCCTACACCCTTACCCCGGGACAACCACCGCCCGGGCTGGACTACCTTCCTGCGTCACCCCATCGCTCACCTACTACCCCGTTGGGCCACCGGCTCCACCACTCCCCTTCACCCGAAGGATCCAGGACGGCTTCACGGGCTTAGCATCAAGAGGTTCAGCGTTGGCGCTTCAAAGCGGGTACGGGAATATCAACCCGTTGTCCATCGACTACGCCTGTCGGCCTCGCCTTAGGTCCCGACTTACCCTGGGCAGATCAGCTTGACCCAGGAACCCTTGGTCAATCGGCGCAAGAGTTTCCCACTCTTGTATCGCTACTCATGCCTGCATTCTCACTCGTATACCGTCCACGACTCGATTCCTCGGCCGCTTCACCCGGCACACGACGCTCCCCTACCCATCACAGCAACCGTTAGGCCTTCACGCTGCAATGACACGACTTCGGTGGTGTGCTTGAGCCCCGCTACATTGTCGGCGCGGAATCACTTGACCAGTGAGCTATTACGCACTCTTTCAAGGGTGGCTGCTTCTAAGCCAACCTCCTGGTTGTCTCTGCGACTCCACATCCTTTCCCACTTAGCACACGCTTAGGGACCTTAGTCGGTGTTCTGGGCTGTTTCCCTCTCGACCATGGAGCTTATCCCCCACAGTCTCACTGCCACGCTCTCACTTACCGGCATTCGGAGTTTGGCTAAGGTCAGTAACCCGGTAAGGCCCATCGCCTATCCAGTGCTCTACCTCCGGCAAGAAACACGTGACGCTGCACCTAAATGCATTTCGGGGAGAACCAGCTATCACGGAGTTTGATTGGCCTTTCACCCCTAACCACAGGTCATCCCCCAGGTTTTCAACCCTGGTGGGTTCGGTCCTCCACACGGTCTTACCCGCGCTTCAACCTGCCCATGGCTAGATCACTCCGCTTCGGGTCTTGGGCATGCAACTCAACCGCCCTATTCGGACTCGCTTTCGCTACGGCTACCCCACACGGGTTAACCTCGCTACACACCGCAAACTCGCAGGCTCATTCTTCAAAAGGCACGCAGTCACGGCCAGCCGGCAAGCCGACTGACGACGCTCCCACGGCTTGTAGGCACACGGTTTCAGGTACTATTTCACTCCGCTCCCGCGGTACTTTTCACCATTCCCTCACGGTACTATCCGCTATCGGTCACCAGGGAATATTTAGGCTTAGCGGGTGGTCCCGCCAGATTCACACGGGATTTCTCGGGCCCCGTGCTACTTGGGAGATGAGCAAGCGAGCCGTACAGATTTCGTCTACGGGGGTCTTACCCTCTACGCCGGACCTTTCGCATGTCCTTCGACTACCCATACGGTTTCTGACTCGCCCAGCCGCCGGCAGACGACTGAAGCTCATTCCCACAACCCCGCATTGGCAACCCCTGCCGGGTCTCACACCAATACGGTTTAGCCTCATCCAGTTTCGCTCGCCACTACTCCCGGAATCACGGTTGTTTTCTCTTCCTGCGGGTACTGAGATGTTTCACTTCCCCGCGTTCCCTCCACACTGCCTATGTGTTCAGCAGCGGGTGACAGCCCATGACGACTGCCGGGTTTCCCCATTCGGACACCCCCGGATCAAAGCTCGGTTGACAGCTCCCCGGGGCCTATCGCGGCCTCCCACGTCCTTCATCGGTTCCTGGTGCCAAGGCATCCACCGTGCGCCCTTAAAAACTTGGCCACAGATGCTCGCGTCCACTGTGCAGTTCTCAAACAACGACCAGTCACACACCCTCGACAACCCGAACCGGGCTACCTCGAGTGAGGCCGGCAACCATGAGGCAACTCCCGTTCCCTCAGGACCCAACAACGTGCCCGACACAGTCAATCCCAGAATCGCGTTCCACGCCGAAGCAGTACTAACCCCTGGTCTCTTCCTGTGCCGAATAGTCAACGTTCCACCCATGAGCGAGCACTCCGGGACGTTCGCCCGAAGCTGCTATGTGCTCCTTAGAAAGGAGGTGATCCAGCCGCACCTTCCGGTACGGCTACCTTGTTACGACTTCGTCCCAATCGCTGGTCCCACCTTCGACGGCTCCATCCCAGAGGGTTAGGCCACCGGCTTCGGGTGTTACCGACTTTCGTGACGTGACGGGCGGTGTGTACAAGGCCCGGGAACGTATTCACCGCAGCATGCTGATCTGCGATTACTAGCAACTCCAACTTCATGGGGTCGAGTTGCAGACCCCAATCCGAACTGAGGCCGGCTTTTTGGGATTCGCTCCGCCTCACGGCATCGCAGCCCTTTGTACCGACCATTGTAGCACGTGTGCAGCCCAAGACATAAGGGGCATGATGATTTGACGTCGTCCCCACCTTCCTCCGAGTTGACCCCGGCAGTCTCCTGTGAGTCCCCGACATTACTCGCTGGCAACACAGAACAAGGGTTGCGCTCGTTGCGGGACTTAACCCAACATCTCACGACACGAGCTGACGACAACCATGCACCACCTGTATACCGACCACAAGGGGGCACCTGTCTCCAGGTGTTTCCGGCATATGTCAAGCCTTGGTAAGGTTCTTCGCGTTGCGTCGAATTAAGCCACATGCTCCGCTGCTTGTGCGGGCCCCCGTCAATTCCTTTGAGTTTTAGCCTTGCGGCCGTACTCCCCAGGCGGGGAACTTAATGCGTTAGCTGCGGCACCGACCACGTGGAATGTGGCCAACACCTAGTTCCCAACGTTTACGGCGTGGACTACCAGGGTATCTAATCCTGTTCGCTCCCCACGCTTTCGCTCCTCAGCGTCAGTAATGGCCCAGAGATCCGCCTTCGCCACCGGTGTTCCTCCTGATATCTGCGCATTTCACCGCTACACCAGGAATTCCGATCTCCCCTACCACACTCTAGCCTGCCCGTATCGAATGCAGACCCGGGGTTAAGCCCCGGGCTTTCACATCCGACGCGACAGGCCGCCTACGAGCTCTTTACGCCCAATAATTCCGGACAACGCTCGCACCCTACGTATTACCGCGGCTGCTGGCACGTAGTTAGCCGGTGCTTCTTCTGCAGGTACCGTCACTTGCGCTTCTTCCCTGCTGAAAGAGGTTTACAACCCGAAGGCCGTCATCCCTCACGCGGCGTCGCTGCATCAGGCTTTCGCCCATTGTGCAATATTCCCCACTGCTGCCTCCCGTAGGAGTCTGGGCCGTGTCTCAGTCCCAGTGTGGCCGGTCGCCCTCTCAGGCCGGCTACCCGTCGTCGCCTTGGTAGGCCATTACCCCACCAACAAGCTGATAGGCCGCGGGCTCATCCTGCACCGCCGGAGCTTTCCACCAACCCCCATGCGGAGGAAGGTCATATCCGGTATTAGACCCCGTTTCCAGGGCTTGTCCCAGAGTGCAGGGCAGATTGCCCACGTGTTACTCACCCGTTCGCCACTGATCCACCCCGAAGGGCTTCACCGTTCGACTTGCATGTGTTAAGCACGCCGCCAGCGTTCGTCCTGAGCCAGGATCAAACTCTCCGTGAATGTTTACCCGTAATCGGGTCCACACCCGCGTTGAGCGGCACGGCAACCACCGGAATAGGGCGGCCCCGCGCACTGCGTCCTCGCTAGTGTTATTTCAAAAGGAATCTCCAACCCCGATCAAACGATCGAGGCCGGGGATGTCAACATATCTGGCGTTGACTTTTGGCACGCTGTTGAGTTCTCAAGGAACGGACGCTTCCTTCGGACCGCCTTCCAGCGGGCCCTCCGGGCGCTTCGTTCTTTCGTGTTTCCAGCTTATCAGATGTTTTCCGCTCCGTTTTCCGGGCTTCGTCATCCAACTCGCTGTTGTCTTCCGGTGCTTGACGCCCCGTCCGACGTTTCAAACTCTAGCCGATCCCCGCTCCGAAAAGCGAATCCAGCCGAGTCCGACCGCAATCCGATAAAACGCGCACGCCGAATACGCGCCGGGCCGCGACGCGAAAACGCGAAACGACCGGCACGAGCCGAGAAGTGGTGTTTCAGAGGATTGGCTACCCCGGGACCGTCCGCGCAGACGCGTGTCCGGTGCTCCCTGCCAGGCAGCTCGAAGAACTGTACGCGCTTCGGCGTCCGGATGCAAACGACGTGCAAAAGGGGCCGGCCGTACCCCGGGGAGGGGTCCGGCCGGCCGGGTCAGGGGGCTCAGCTGTTGGTGGGGAAGCCGAGGTTGATGCCGCCGTGCGACGGGTCCAGCCAGCGCTGGGTCACCGCCTTGCCGCGGGTGAAGAACTGCACGCCGTCCGGGCCGTACGCGTGGGCGTCGCCGAACAGGGAGGCCTTCCAGCCGCCGAAGGAGTAGTAGGCGACCGGCACCGGGATCGGCACGTTGATGCCGACCATGCCGACCTCCACCTCGAACTGGAAGCGCCGGGCCGCGCCACCGTCGTTGGTGAAGAGCGCGGTGCCGTTGCCGTACGGGTTCGCGTTGATGAGCGCCAGGCCCTCCTCGTAGGAGGCGACGCGCACGACGGAGAGCACCGGGCCGAAGATCTCGTCGTTGTAGACGGACATGCCGGGCTTCACGTGGTCGAACAGCGTCGGGCCGAGCCAGAAGCCGTCGCTGGTCGGGCTGCCGTTCGCGTCCTCGGGGGCGATCGGGTGCTTGCGGCCGTCCACGGCGAGCTCGGCACCGTCGGCGACGCCGGACTCGACGTAGGAGGTGACCTTGTCGCGGTGCTGGCCGGTCACCAGCGGGCCCATCTCCGAGTCGCCGTTGCAGCCGGGGCCGACCTTCAGACCGGCGATCCGCTGCTTGATCTTGTCGACCAGCTCGTCGCCGATCGGGTCGACCGCGACCAGGACGGAGACGGCCATGCAGCGCTCGCCGGCCGCGCCGAAGCCGGCGTTGACGGCTGCGTCGGCGGCGAGGTCGAGGTCGGCGTCGGGCAGCACCAGCATGTGGTTCTTCGCGCCGCCCAGGGCCTGCACGCGCTTGCCGTAGCGGGTGCCGGTCTCATAGACGTAGCGGGCGATCGGGGTGGAGCCGACGAAGCTGACGGACTTGATGTCCGGGTGCTCCAGCAGGCGGTCGACGGCCACCTTGTCGCCGTGCACGACGTTGAAGACGCCGTCCGGCAGACCGGCCTCCTTCCACAGCGCGGCCAGGAAGTTGGCCGCGGACGGGTCCTTCTCCGAGGGCTTCACCACGACCGTGTTGCCGGCCGCGATGGCGATCGGGAAGAACCACATCGGCACCATGGCCGGGAAGTTGAACGGCGAGATGACCGCGACCGGGCCGAGCGGCTGGCGGATCGAGTAGACGTCGATGCCGGTGGAGGCCTGCTCGGTGAAGCCGCCCTTGAGCAGCTGCGGGATGCCGCAGGCGTACTCGACGACCTCCAGGCCGCGGGCGATCTCGCCCAGCGCGTCCGAGTGCACCTTGCCGTGCTCGGACACGATGATCGCGGCCAGCTCGTCCCGGCGGGCGTTCAGCAGCTCGCGGAAGGCGAAGAGCACCGAGGTCCGCTTGGCCACCGAGGCGCTGCGCCACTCGGCGAAGGCCGAGGCCGCGGCGGCGACGGCCTGGTCGACCTCGGCGATCCCCGCGAAGTCCACCTGGCCGGCGACCTGGCCGGTGGCCGGGTCGAAGACGTCACCGCGACGGGGCGCCGCACCGGCGGTGGCGACCGGCTGGCCGGCGATCCAGTGAATGATGTGCTTGCTCAAGTCCGTCTGCCTCCGAAGTCCCGGGCGGCGTCCTGCCACCGGTCCGGTCTGACGCCGCCCCGCGAGAGGGCCGGGCGACGGGGAATTCACGGGGCTACCGCGCTCGTCTCCCAGTCTGCTGGCCGCCGGCGCGCGGCTCAACGAACAGCCTGACGGGGATCGCGGATTCAGCCTTACAGGTCGTCCGGTCACTGCGCCGAATGGACGAAGCCCGAGGTGGCCTCAGGACTCCTCGTCCTCCAGGTACGGATCGTGCAACCCGTCCGCCGCCTCCTGGGTCTCCAGCAGGTCCAGCCGCAGGTCCTGCGCCCAGGCCAGGGCCCATCGCTTGAGCCCGTCCACCGCCCCGGCCTCGACGCCCCGGGCCCGGAACCGGCCGTCCGCCGCCTCGGCCAGCGTCTCCAGCCGGTCGGCGAGGCCGTCCGGCTGGAACTCCGGGTCCAGCTCCGCCGCCAGGGCGAGCAGTTCACCCTCCCGGTAGTTCCGGGTGAGGGCGTGCACGTCGATCAGGTCGCGCGGCATGCCGCGGTCGACCAGCAGTGCGGTGGTGAGCGCCGCCGCGTCCTCCAGGGCGACCACCGGCAGGACGACCGGAGGCTCGCCGGGCTCCGGGATGCCGAAGTCCAGCCGGACCGGCCGGTGACCGAGCGGTTCCTTCCGCAGCTCCACCGAGTGCGACCGCCCGCCCAGTGTCAGCCGTACGGTCAGCTGTTCCAGTCGCGGTGTGCCGGGCCGCTCGGCGACCCCGCCGCCCGCCGCGCGGTACGCCTCCGCGAGCGCGGCCGCGACCTCCGGCAGGTCGGCGTCGCCGGTGGCCAGGGTGAGTCCGTCCTGCGGACAGGCCGGGACACCGTGGGCGCGCAGCGCGTGCCCACCGGCCAGCGCCAGACCGTACCGGGTGCAGACGGGCCCGGCCAGGACGGCCAGGCGGAGCTGGGCGGGGCCCGGTCGGAGGGACGCGTCGACGGCGTGCGGGGCGGTGGTCACGCCTCCAGTCTGACCCGAGCGCCCGCCCCGCGCGCCACCGCCGTGAGCCCGCCGCCGGTGCTACCAGCCGCCGAGCCCGGCCGCCGCCTCGTGCAGGGCCAGCTCCAGCAGCACCGGGTCGTTGAGCCGCCCCGAGCCGTCGGGCGGCACCAGCCAGCGCACGGCCCGGCTGCCGCGTCCGGGGTGCGGGACGACGGTCCAGGTGCCCTCTCCCGCGCAGCGCACGCCGGTGCCGATCCAATGGGCGGCGGTGCCGACCGGCACCAGGAAGCTGACCTGCTCCTCCCCGGTCTCGGTGAGGACCGGCCCGCAGGAGACGGGCTCCAGGACGGCCAGGGCCGGACGCCCGAGCCGGCCGGGGACGGTGAGGACGTCCCAGCGGCGCCCGGCCGGTAGCGGCATCAGGCCCAGCCCGGTGCGTTCCCACTGCTTCCGGAAGGCCTCCGGCCAGCAGCTGGGAGACGCTGGTGCCCTCCCTCCCCCTGGTCGCCTTGCGGTTGTAGGCGACCACGGTCTGGATGCCGGCCCAGGGGTGGGTGTAGAGCCGGCCCGGGTCCCAGTCGGGGGCGCGGAAGCGGGCCTCGACGTTGGTGATCGCGGTGGTGACGTTCGCCGGGTTCAGCTTCTGCGCCCAGCCGAGCCGGATCAGCCGGGCGGCCATCCGGTCGGTGAGCACCACCAGGTCGGGGCCGGTGTCCTGGCCGGCCGCCGGCTGCGGCTCAACCTCGCCGAAGAACTCGACGTTGTCGTTGACGTCCTCGTTGTACTTGACCCTGATGCCGGTGGCCGCGGTGAAGGCGTCCAGGATGCCGTGCTTCTGCTCCTTCTCGCTGTCCGAGAGGTCCTTGGCGGCGTTGGCGGTCGAGTCCCCGGTCGCCCGGGGCGCGGCGGGGATGCCGCAGGCGGCCAGGGTGCCCGCCCCGGCGGTCAGTGCGGCGGCACGCAGCAGGGTGCGCCGGCCGACCGCGGCCCGGCCGCTGGTCAGGCTGCGTTCCCAGGCCCTGCGAACCGGTTCGGGCAGACCGTCGGTGAGCTCGTCGAACGCCTTGAACGCCATGGAACGGGCCTCCTGGGAAAGGACGGGCGCGTGGGGGCGCACCGGTTATCGGTCTCCGAAGACGGTGCGGTGCCAGTCCTTGCGGGCGACCGCGGTGGTGTCGAACATGACGTGCTTGACCTGGGTGTACTCGTCCAGCGAGTACTGGGACATGTCCTTGCCGTAGCCGGACGCCTTGTAACCGCCGTGCGGCATCTCGCTGGTGATCGGAATGTGGTCGTTGACCCAGACGCACCCGGCGGCGATCTACCGGGCGGCGCGCAGCGAGCGGTGCACCTCGGTCGTCCAGGCGGAGGCGGCGAGGCCGTACGGGGTGTCGTTGGCCAGCCGCAGGCCCTCGTCGTCGCCGTCGAAGGGCAGCACCACCAGCACCGGGCCGGACACCTCGCCCTGGACGACCTCGCTGTCCTGGGCCGCGCCGGTGATCAGGGTGGGCCTCGACGGGGTTGACGACCTGGAAGGGTTCGCCGCTCCCCGGGGTCTGCCGGCCCGCGATGTACTGCGCGCCCGCGTCGAAGTCGGCCAGGTCCATCTGGCTTCCTCCAAGTGCCGGCCGTTCGGCCGCGCGCCGCGGTGAAACGCTTGCCAATTGCGGGTTGACGTGACAACAACCGTGACAACGGTCACTTCGACAGCCTCGACACGAAGGGCCTTACAGGGTGAAGCCACTTCGTAGGGGCGACAGGTCGTTCGGAGGATGGATGATTCACCTGACACCCTGTCTACCCCGTTCCCCCGCCCCTGGGAGGCCCGCGATGCTCCCCACCGTCGCCCGCGTGCTCGACCTGGAGGTGATGCGGCGCGGCCTGCCCCAGGTGGTGGCCGGCGCCGACCGCCTGGAGCGGCCGGTCCGCTGGGTCCACGTCAGCGAACTGCCCGACGTCGCCGGGATGCTGCAGGGCGGCGAGCTGGTGCTGACCACCGGCATCGCGCTGCCCGAGGACCGCGAGGGCCTGGCCCGCTACGTCCGCGACCTGGACGAGGTCGGCGTGGCCGGTCTGGTGGTCGAGTTCGGCCGGCGCTACTTCGACTCGCTGCCGCGCGCCCTGGTGCACGCCGCCGAGCAGCGCGGACTGCCGCTGATCACGCTCCGCCGCGAGGTGCGCTTCGTCGCCGTCACCGAGGCCGTGCACGCCCTGGTGGTGAACGCCCAGCTGGAGCAGCTGCGGATCTCCGAATCGGTCCACCAGGTGTTCAACGAGCTGGTGGTGGAGGGCGCCGAGCCGCCCGAGGTGATCCGCCAGGTCGCCCGGATGGCCGGGGCGCCGGTGGTCCTGGAGAACCTGGCCCACCAGGTGCTCGCCCACGACACCGCCGGCTGCCCGGAGGCCGAACTGCTGGAGGACTGGGAGCGCCGCTCGCGCGGGGTCCGTCCGCCCGGCCGCACCGGCCACGACCCGCGCAGCGGCTGGCTGGTGACCACCGTCGGCGCCCGCGGCCAGGACTGGGGCCGGCTGGTGCTGGTCCAGGAGCCCGGCCCGCTGCCGGAGGGCGAGCCACACCCCCATGCCATGCTGCTGGAGCGCGGCGCCTCGGCGCTGGCGCTCAACCGGCTGGTGGTGCGCGACCGGGAGAGCCTGGAGCGGCAGACCCACCGCACCCTGCTCTCCGGCATCCTGACCCACGCGCTGACCGTCTCCGAGGTGGCCCTGCGCGCCCAGGCGCTCGGCGTCCCGCTGGACGGCCGACGGCTGGTCGGCGTGGTGCTGCGCCAGCGCTGCGGGCCGATCCCGGCCGCGCTGGAGGCGCAGGCCCGGCTGCGCGACTTCACCGAGTTGGCCGCCGGCGCGGTCCGGAGCTGCCGGCTCCCCGCCCTGGTCGGCGCGCTGGACGACGAGGGCGTCGGCCTGCTGATCGCGCTCGGCGCCCAGCAGGACGAGCACGCCGCACTGGACGCCTTCTCGGCCGCCCTGCGCCGGATGTCCGCCGAGGCCGACCGGGACGGCGCCGACGCCCCGGGCCCGGTGATCGCGGTCGGCTCGTCGGTCGGCTCGGTCCGCGACGCCCGGCGCACCCTGCTGGAGGCCGCCCAGGTCGCCGACGCGGCCCTGCACGACGCGCCCGGCGGCGGCCGCACCGCCTCCTACTACCGGCTGCCGGACGTGCGGCTGCGCGGCCTGCTCCACCTGCTGCGCGACGACGCCCGCCTGCAGACGTACGTGGAACGGGAGTTGGGCCCGCTGCTGGCCCACGACGCCGAGCACAACGGCCAGTTGGTGCAGATGCTGCGGATCTACCTGGAGCAGGGCCGGAACAAGTCGGCGGCCGCCGACGCCGCCCACCTGTCCCGGCCGTCCTTCTACGACCGGCTGCACAAGGTCGAGCGGATCCTCGGCGTCGACCTCGACCAGGTGGAGTCCTGCCTGTCCCTGCACGTCGCGCTGCTCGCGCTGGACGCCGTCCGCCGGTAGGACCTCACCTGGGGGCCTTCCGGAACGTGGGACGGCCCCGGACACGCCGTGCCCGGGGCCGTCTCCTGGGAGGTGCGTCAGACAGTGTGCGCGTCGGTGAGCGACAGCACCTCGTCCAGCACCGCGAGGCCGGCCTTGGCCTCCTCCTCGGTGACGGTGCACGGCGGGACGACGTGGAAGCGGTTCATGTTGACGAACGGCCAGAGCCCGCGCTGCTTGCAGGCCGCGGACAGCTCGGCCATCGGGGCGTTGTCGGCGCCCGCGGCGTTGTACGGCACCAGCGGCTCGCGGGTCTCCCGGTCCTTGACCAGGTCGAGCGCCCAGAACACGCCGAGGCCGCGCACCTCGCCGATCGAGGGGTGCCGCTCGGCCAGCTCGCGCAGACCGGGGCCGAGCACCGTCTCGCCGATGTGCTTGGCGTTCTCGACGATGCCCTCCTCCGCCATCGCGTTGATGGTGGCCACCGCCGAGGCGCAGGCCAGCGGGTGCCCGGAGTAGGTGAGCCCGCCGGGGAACGGCCGATCGGCGAAGGTGGCGGCGATCTCGGCGCTGATCGCCACCCCGCCCAGCGGCACGTAGCCCGAGTTGACGCCCTTGGCGAAGGTCATGAGGTCCGGCACGACGCCCCAGTGGTCGGCGGCGAACCACTCGCCGGTGCGGCCGAAGCCGGCCATCACCTCGTCCAGGATGAACACGATCCCGTAGCGGTCGCAGATCTCCCGCACCCCGGCCAGGTACCCCGGCGGCGGGACCAGGATGCCCGCGGTGCCGACCACCGTCTCCAGGATGACCGCCGCGACGGTGCCCGGCCCCTCGAAGGCGATCACCTGTTCCAGGTGCTCCAGCGCGCGCTCGCACTCCTGCGCCTCGTCCTCGGCGTGGAAGTTGGAGCGGTAGGCGTACGGGCCCCAGAAGTGCACCAACCCGGAGACTCCGGTCTCGTTGGCCCAGCGCCGCGGGTCGCCGGTGAGGGCGATCGCGTTGGCGGTGGCGCCGTGGTACGAGCGGTAGGTGGACAGCACCTTCTGCCGGCCGCTGTGCAGCCGGGCCAGCCGGACGGCGTTCTCCACGGCCTCGGCGCCGCCGTTGGTGAAGAAGATCTTGTCCAGGTCCCCCGGGGTGCGCTCGGCGATCAGCCGGGCGGCCTCGCTGCGCGACTCGACCGCGAAGCCGGGGGCGATGGTGCAGAGCTTCGCCGCCTGCTCCTGGATCGCGGCGACCACCTTCGGGTGCTGGTGGCCGATGTTGGTGTTGACCAGCTGCGAGGAGAAGTCGAGGTAGCGGTTGCCGTCGTAGTCCCAGAAGTACGAGCCCTCGGCGCCGGCCACCGCGAGGGGGTCGATCAGCGCCTGGGCGGACCACGAGTGGAAGACGTGCGCGCGGTCGGCGGCCTTGACGGCCTGGCCGGCGGCTGAGTCGGCGGTGGGGATGCTCATGCGGTAAGGCTAGGACGGGCCCCCGGGGAAGTGCAGCTTCATCTTGTCAGTCGGTCGCGCGATCCGCCGACAGGGTGCAAAGCGACGGGGCCCGGATCGAAAAGACCCGGACCCCTTGTCAGTTCATACGACCTGCACGTCGCCTCAGATGGCCGTCATGCTGCGCTCGACGGTCCTGACCCGCTAGATCGCGGTCATGACGTGCTTCACCCGGGTGTAGTCCTCGAAGCCGTACGAGGAGAGGTCCTTGCCGTAGCCGGACTTCTTGAAGCCGCCGTGCGGCATCTCGGCGACCAGCGGGATGTGGGTGTTGATCCAGACGCAGCCGAAGTCCAGGCGGCGCGACATCCGCATGGCGCGGGCGTGGTCCTTGGTCCACACCGAGGAGGCCAGCGCGTACTCGACGCCGTTGGCGTACTCGACGGCCTGGTCCTCGTCGGTGAACTTCTGCACGGTGATGACCGGGCCGAAGACCTCGTTCTGGACGATCTCGTCGTCCTGGTTCAGTCCGGAGACGACGGTCGCGGCGTAGAAGTAGCCCTTGTCGCCGACCCGGTGGCCACCGGCCTCGACCTTGGCGTGGGCGGGCAGCCGCTCGATGAAGCCGGAGACCTGCTTCAGCTGGTTGGCGTTGTTCAGCGGGCCGTACAGCACGTCCTCGTCGTCCGCGCCACCGGTCTTGGTCTCGGCCGCGGCCTTGGCCAGCGCCTCGACGAAGGCGTCGTGGATCGACTCGTGCACCAGCACGCGGGTGGCGGCGGTGCAGTCCTGGCCGGCGTTGAAGTAGCCCGCCACCGAGATGCCCTCGACGGCCTCGGCGATGTCGGCGTCCTCGAAGACCACGACCGGGGCCTTGCCGCCCAGCTCCAGGTGGACGCGCTTGACGTCCTTGGAGGCGGACTCGGCGACCTGGATGCCGGCCCGGACCGAACCGGTGATGGAGGCCATCGCCGGGACGGGGTGCTCGACCATCAGCCTGCCGGTCTCGCGGTCGCCGCAGATGACGTTGAAGACGCCGGCCGGCAGCTCCAGCTCCTTGAGGATGCCGCCGATGATCTCGGCCAGCAGCACGGTGGAGGCCGGGGTGGTGTCCGAGGGCTTGAGGACGACGGTGTTGCCCGCGGCGATGGCCGGGGCGAACTTCCAGACCGCCATCATCATCGGGTAGTTCCACGGCGCGACCTGGGCGCAGACGCCGACCGGCTCGCGGCGGATGATCGAGGTCATCCCGTCCATGTACTCACCGGCGGCCTTGCCCTCCAGCAGGCGGGCGGCGCCGGCGAAGAAGCGGATCTGGTCCACCATCGGGCCGATCTCCTCGGAGAGGGTCAGCGCGCGGGGCTTGCCGGTGTTGCGCACCTCGGCGTCGACGATCTCGTCGGCCCGGGCCTCGACCGCGTCGGCGATCTTGAGCAGCAGCTTCTGGCGGGTGCTCGGGGTGGCGTCGCGCCAGACCGGGAACGCGGCGGCGGCCGAGGCCATGGCGGCGTCCACGTCAGCGGCACCGGACAGCGGCGACGTCGCGTACACCTCGCCGGTGGCGGGGTCGACGATGTCGAGGGTGCGGCCGTCAGCCGCGCCGACGAACTCACCGTTGATGTAGTTGCGCAGCGTACGAAGGTCGCTCACGGGTCTCTCCTCGGTCTGGGCCTGCGGCGTTGCAGATTCCGGCGCCATGGTACGTCGGCGGGTCCGGCCTACGAAGGGCGCCGAGTGGCCGGGCGCCAAGCGGCGCGGTCCACTGGTGGCGGAATGCGCGCCGCCCGGCGGGGGCGCGCGCGTACCGTGCCAGGGTAGCCGCAATACTGCCGGTATCGACAGACGTATCGCCAATACGCAATGAAATCCGCAAGCGATTTCCAAGATCACGACGAAATCAGCAGTTTCCACGCTTGCGAACGGAGGAACGATCAGGCACAGTGGCGGCGTGGCCAACCGCGACCGGAACGCGAGCGTTCCCCTCGACGCCGCCTCCAAGGCGATCATCGAGCAGCTCCAGGAGGACGGGCGCCGCCCGTACGCCGCCATCGGCAAGGCCGTCGGCCTGTCCGAGGCAGCCGTACGGCAGCGCGTCCAGAAGCTGCTCGACCAAGGCGTGATGCAGATCGTCGCCGTCACGGACCCGCTCACCGTCGGCTTCACCCGCCAGGCGATGGTCGGCATCCGGGTCGAGGGCGACATCGAGCCCGTCGCCGACGCGCTGGCCGCCCTCGACGAGGTCGACTACGTCGTCTGCACCGCAGGCTCGTTCGACCTCCTGGCCGAGCTGGTCTGCGAGGACGACGAGCACCTGCTCGAACTGATCAACAAGCGCATCCGCGCGCTTCCCGGCGTGCGGAGCACCGAGAGCTTCGTTTACCTGAAGCTCCGGAAACAGACCTACACCTGGGGCACCCGATGACAGCCGACCCGGCGCAGAAGGACCTTTCCAAGACCGCCTACGACCACCTGTGGATGCACTTCACCCGCATGTCGTCGTACGAGAACTCCCCCGTGCCGACCATCGTCAAGGGCGAGGGCACGTACATCTGGGACGACAAGGGCCGGAAGTACATCGACGGCCTGGCCGGCCTGTTCGTCGTGCAGGCCGGTCACGGCCGCACCGAGCTCGCCGAGGTCGCCGCCAAGCAGGCCAAGGAACTCGCGTTCTTCCCGATCTGGAGCTACGCGCACCCCAAGGCCGTCGAGCTGGCCGAGCGCCTGGCCAACTACGCCCCGGGCGACCTGAACAAGGTCTTCTTCTCCACCGGTGGCGGCGAGGCCGTCGAGACCGCCTGGAAGCTCGCCAAGCAGTACTTCAAGCTGACCGGCAAGCCGACCAAGTACAAGGTCATCTCCCGCGCCATCGCCTACCACGGCACCCCCCAGGGCGCGCTGTCCATCACCGGCCTGCCGGGCCTGAAGGCCCCGTTCGAGCCGCTGGTGCCGGGCACCCACAAGGCCCCGAACACCAACATCTACCGCGCCCCGCACTACCTCGAGGGCCCCGACGGCACCGTCGACCCCGAGGCGTACGGCCGCTGGTGCGCCGACCAGGTCGAGGAGGCCATCCTCTTCGAGGGCCCCGAGACCGTCGCCGCCGTCTTCGTCGAGCCGGTGCAGAACGCCGGTGGCTGCTTCCCGCCGCCGCCCGGCTACTTCCAGCGCCTGCGCGAGATCTGTGACCGCCACGACGTGCTGCTGGTCTCCGACGAGGTCATCTGCGCCTTCGGCCGCCTCGGCACCATGTTCGGCGCCGACAAGTTCGGCTACGTGCCGGACATGATCACCTGCGCCAAGGGCATGACCTCGGGCTACTCCCCGATCGGCGCCACGATCATCTCCGACCGCATCGCCGAGCCGTTCTACAAGGGTGACAACACCTTCCTGCACGGCTACACCTTCGCCGGTCACCCGGTCTCCTCGGCCGTGGCGCTCGCCAACCTCGACATCTTCGAGCGCGAGGGCCTGAACCAGAAGGTGCTCGACAACGAGGCCGCCTTCCTGGGCACCCTGAGCAAGCTGCGCGACCTGCCGATCGTCGGCGACGTCCGCGGCAACGGCTACTTCTACGGCATCGAGCTCGTGAAGGACAAGGTCACCAAGGAGACCTTCAACGAGGAGGAGACCGAGCGCGTGCTCTACGGCTTCCTCTCGAAGGCCCTCTTCGACAACGGCCTGTACTGCCGCGCCGACGACCGTGGCGACCCGGTCGTCCAGCTGGCCCCGCCGCTGATCTCCGACCAGTCGACCTTCGACGAGATCGAGCAGATCCTGCGGACCAGCCTCACCGACGCGTGGGCGAAGCTCTGACCACCTGAGCCCTCTTCCCCACCCTCCGCCGAAGGGCGGTCCCGCTCCCCGCGGGGCCGCCCTTCGGCGTTCCCGCCACCGCCACCGAACATCACAGTCGCACGACCAAACATGCCTGAATGCGGGTGATTTGCCCGTGATGGCCCAGTGCGCCGCAACCGCGGCCGGTCCCGGTCGTTCTAATCTGACGACTGTCATATCCCTGCGGCCACCCAGGATGGAACCTCATGTCAGCGGCACCGCCTGACAACGACGTGCTGTGGGCCCGAGGGATCGTCAAGTCCCACTACGGCACCCCGGCCCTGCGCGGCATCTCCATCGGCGTCCGCGATGGCGAGGTGCTCGCCGTCACCGGCCCGCGCGGCTCCGGCAAGAGCACCCTGCTCGGCTGCCTCTCCGCCCAACTCCCGGTCGACAAGGGCGAGGTCTGGTTCAACAGCTCCCCCGTGCACACCCTCGGCCGGGCCGGCCGCGAACGGCTGCGCCGCGACCGCTTCGGCTTCGTCGGCTCCGAACCGCACCTGGTGCCCGAACTGACCGCCCGCGAGAACGTCGCCCTGCCGCTGCTGCTCGCCGGCGCCGGCAACAAGGCCGCCTACACCGCCGCCGACGAGTGGCTGGAACGCCTCGACGTCGGCGACATCGCCCGGCACCGGCCCGACCGGCTGATCCAGAGCCAGTGCCAGCGGATCGCCGTGGCCCGCGCCCTCGCGCCGCTGCCGCCCGTCGTCTTCGCCGACGACCCCACCGCCCCGCTGCACCGCGAGGCCGCCGACCAGGTCCTGCGGATACTGACCAGCGCGGCCCGCTCGCACCAGCTCACCCTCGTCCTGGCCACCCACGACCCCGAGCTCGTCCGGTTCGCGGACCGCGCCGTCGCCCTCGTCGACGGACGGCTCACCGCCCCCGCCGCACCCGTCTCGCGCGGCACCGCCGCCCCGGGCCCGGCCGGCGCCTCCACCGTCACGGCCACCCGCCGCTGACGAGGCCGAACCGCTGAAAGAGTCGACGTGTTCTACCTCCGTCTGGCCCGGGGCTACCGGGTGCCCGACCTCGGCCGCTGGCTGCTCACCGCACTGGCGGCCGCCGTCGTCGCCGCCTTCCTGCTGCGCTCCCTCGGCCGGGCGCTGAGCGACCCGCTCGGCGGCGCCGACGCGCTGGTCCGGTTGCTCTGGTGCCTGCCCCCGCTCGCCGCCGTCGCCTGGTTCGCGGCCGTCGCCGCCCGCTCGGTGCCCGCCCGGCGCCCCGAACGGATCGCCGGCCTCACCGCCGCCGGGGCCGGCTCCCGGCGGATCCGCGCCCTGATCGCCGTCGAGGTCGTCCTCGCCTGCACCCTCGGCAGCGTGCTCACCCTGCTGCTCTTCCTGGTGCTGCGCAACGACATCGCCGGACCCTCGCTCGCCCCCGACCTCGGCATGGGCGTGCCGCTGCCGGCCGCCGCACCGGTCACCCTGCTCGCCCTGGTCCCGCTCACCGCCGGCATCGCCGCCGGCTGCTCGGTGCCCGTCGCCGAGACCCTGCCCGGCGGCCGCACCCGCGGCCGCACCGGCTTCGGCCCGCTGCGGATCGCCGTACCGATCGGGCTGGTGGTGATCGGCGCCGCGCTCGAACTCATCGCCCTGCGGCCCGGCGCCCCCGCCGACGGCCGCCCGATCCACCTGCCCGCCGGGCTCGGCACCACCAGCACCGCCGCCCTCGGTGGCTGGGCCGCCGGCGCACTCGGCCTCGCCCTGCTCACCGGCCCGCTGCTCGCCTGGACCGGACGGCTGCTCGCCCTCGGTCGGCCCACCCCGCTGCGGCTGCTGGCCGGGCGCGGCCTCACCGCCCAGGCCCGCCGGCTCGGCCCGCCGCTGGCCGTCCTCACCCTGGTCATCGCCCTGGTGCTGACCACCATCCGCTACTGGATCGGCACGCCGGACAGCGCCGACGCGCTGCCCGCCGTCGAGGCCTGCCTGGTGCTCGGCTGCGCGGCCGCCGCGGTGATCGCCCGGCTCGCCGAGGTGCGCACGGACCGCCGGGATGTCACCGAAGCGCTGCTGCGCCTCGGTGCCTCGCCCCGGCTGCTGTTCGGCGCGGTCGCGCTGCGCACCCTCGCGGTGGGCACCACGCTGCTGGTGACCGGCGGGACGACCGCCGCGCTGGCGGCCGCCGGGCTGCGGTAGCCCCCCGCTCCCCCGCTCAGCCCGCCGCGGCGAGCTGGCCGCAGGCGCCGTCGATCTCCTGGCCGCGGGTGTCGCGGACGGTCGTGGGCACGCCGTGCGACTGGAGCCGGCGGACGAACTCCCGCTCGTCCTCCGGACGGGAGGCCGTCCACTTGGAACCCGGGGTCGGGTTCAGCGGGATCAGGTTGACGTGCACCCGGTGGTTCTTGATCAGCCGTCCGAGCAGGTCCGCCCGCCACGCCTGGTCGTTGATGTCCTTGATCAGCGCGTACTCGATGGAGATCCGGCGGCCGGACTTCTCCGCGTAGTTCCAGGCCGCGTCCAGCACCTCGGCGACCTTCCACCGGGTGTTCACCGGGACCAGTTCGTCGCGCAACTCGTCGTCCGGGGCGTGCAGCGACAGCGCCAGGCGGCAGCTGAGGCCCTCGTCGGCCAGCCGGTTCATCGCCGGGACGAGGCCGACGGTGGAGACGGTGATGCCGCGCTGGGACAGGCCGAAGCCGTCCGGCGCCGGGTCGGTGAGCCGGCGGATCGCGGCCAGCACCCGGTTGTAGTTGGCCAGCGGCTCGCCCATGCCCATGAAGACCACGTTGGACAGCCGCGCCTCGCCGCCCGGGATCTCACCGGCCTTCAGCGCGCGCATCCCGGCGGCGATCTGCTCGACGATCTCGCCGGTGGACAGGTTGCGGGTCAGCCCGGCCTGACCGGTGGCGCAGAACGGGCAGTTCATGCCGCAGCCGGCCTGCGAACTGATGCACATGGTGACCCGGTCGGGGTAGCGCATCAGCACCGACTCGACGAGCGTGCCGTCGAACAGCTTCCAGAGCGTCTTGCGGGTGGCGTCGTCGTCGCAGGAGACGTGCCGCACCACCGACATCAGCTCGGGCAGCAGGCTCTCGGTGAGCTTCTCCCGACTGGCGGCGGGGATGTCCGTCCAGCTCGCCGGGTCGTTCGACATCCGGCCGAAGTAGTGGTTGGAGAGCTGCTTGGCGCGGAACGGCTGCTCGCCCAGCTCGGCGACGGCCTCCTTGCGCTCGGCGGGGCTCAGGTCGGCGAGGTGTCGCGGGGGCTTGGCGCCGCGCGGCGCGACAAAGGTGAGTTCTCCGGGCTTAGGCATGGTTGTTCCAGTGTCGCAGACGTGCGAGGGCCCCGGACGCCTGGCGTCCGGGGCCCGCACTCGGATCCGTGGGTCAGCTGCCGACGAAGGCCGCCAGCAGCAGCCAGACCACCGGGGCGGTCGGCAGGAGAGAGTCCAGCCGGTCCATGATGCCGCCGTGGCCGGGCAGCAGGGTGCCCATGTCCTTGATCCCGAGGTCGCGCTTGATCATCGACTCGCCCAGGTCGCCCAGGGTCGCGGTGACCGCGGCGCAGCCGCCCAGGATCAGGCCCTGCCACCAGCTGCCGCCGTCGATGATCAGCTGCATCAGCACTGCACCCGCCAGCATCGACAGACCGATGCCGCCGGCCAAGCCCTCGCGGGTCTTGCCGGGACTGATCGTCGGGGCCAGCTTGGTCCTGCCGAACTTGTAACCCACCGCGTAGGCGCCGGTGTCGCTGCAGATCGTGACGATAAGGAAGAGCACGATCCGCTGGGGGCCGTCGTCGGCCGCCAGCATCATCGCCACGAAGGTCGCCAGGAACGGCACGTAGAAGGCGGTGAACACACCCGCCGTTATGTCCCGCAGGTAGTTCTCCGGCGGCTGGGCCATCCGCCAGACCATCACCGCCAACCCGGTCAGCGCCAGTGCGGCCGCGGCCCACTGGACGCCGGCCCAGTAGCCGCAGGCGACCATCGCGACACCGCCCACCACCAGCGGGACCAGCGGCGCCTTGATCTGCTTGCGCTCGGCGAGCCGGGTGGTCAGCTCCCAACTGCCGACCGCCACCGCAGCCATCACGACGAACAGGAACAGCGCCTTCACCACGAACAGCGAGGCGACGATCACCGCGCCGAGGCCCACTCCCACGCCTATGGCGGCCTGGAGGTTACGGCCACCGCGCTGCTTGCGCGGCTCCGGCTGCGGGGCGGGCTGGGCGGCCACTGGTGTCTCCTGCCCTGGATGGGACGACGGCACGAAGGGGGGCTGACCGGCCGCCCGGTGGCCCTGCGGCGGCGCGGGATGCAGCGGAGCCCCCGGGTACGGCGGGGTGCCGTGGCCGGGGGCGGGAGCGACGTCATCGGTTATCGCGCGCAGCACGACCGTCTCCGTCACGCCCGTCGGCGCCGGCTCGGACTGCTCGTCCCGGAACAGCGGGCCGCTCAGTCGGCCGGCCTCCCGGGCCTGGTCCGCGGCGGGGTCGGCCGGCCGACTGGGGGCCGTCGGCCGTCCGTGCGCCGCGTGCCGACCCGGGGCCGGGGGCTGCCCGGGTGCCTCGTTGCCGAACGCCTGGCTACCGGACGCCTGGTTACCGAACGCCGGACCCCGGGCCGGGCCGCGGTCGGGCGCGCCGGGGTGCGGGCCGGGATCGGCCGGTACCGGAGGCATGACTTGAGTCTCTTCCGCGTCGCCGCCCCAGTACACCGGAGGCTGCTGCGGGTGATCCGAACGGTGACCCTGGTCCCCCGGGGCGGCACCCGGCGCACCCTGGTGAGCGGCCTGGCCGCCCGGGTGGCCGGGCTGCCCCGGGAAGGGCTGTGCCTGGGCCGGTGCATCCGGAACGGGCTGGCCCTGGACCGGCGGAGCCGGGAGGGGCTGGCCCTGGACCGGCGCCGGATGCTCGCCGTACCCCGGCGCCGGATGGGCCGACGGCCGGGGTGCCTGCGGCTGCGGCGCCGGGCGGTAGGGCTGGAACTGCTGGTCGGACGGGCCCCAGTAGCCAGGGGCGTCAGGGGCGTCGTTCATCAGACCTCGAGCAGCTCGGCTTCCTTGTGCTTCAGCAGCTCGTCGACCATGGCCACGTACTTGGCCGTGGTGTCGTCGAGCTCCTTCTCGGCGCGGCGGCCGTCGTCCTCGCCGACCTCGCCGTCCTTGACCAGCTTGTCGATGGCGTCCTTGGCCTTGCGGCGCACCGAACGGATCGAGACCTTGGCGTCCTCGCCCTTGGTACGAGCGATCTTGATGAACTCGCGGCGGCGCTCCTCGGTCAGCTCGGGCAGCACCACCCGGATGATGGAACCGTCGTTCGACGGGTTGACGCCGAGGTCGGAGTCGCGGATCGCCTGCTCGATGGCCTTCAGAGCGGTCTTGTCGAACGGCGAGACGACCGCCATCCGGGGCTCCGGCACCGAGAACGAGGCCAGCTGGTTGATCGGCGTCACGGCGCCGTAGTACTCGGCCACGATCTTGGCGAACATCGCCGGGTGCGCACGGCCGGTGCGGATGGCCGCGAGGTCGTCCTTGGCGACCGAAACGGCCTTCTCCATCTTCTCCTCGGCCTCGAGGAGGGTCTCTTCGATCACTGTGATCTCCCTGTCCGGTTCATCTGCTGTTGTCCCGACCGGTGTCGGCATCGGGGCCGGTCGCGGCGGACGCCGGCCCGTACGGCTGGTTGCTGCTCAGGCCCGGACAGAATCCTGGCTGATGAGTGTGCCGATCTTCTCACTCTTCACCGCACGCGCGATATTGCCCTCCGCCAGCAGTTCGAAGACCAGCATCGGGAGGTTGTTGTCCTTGCACAGCGTGATCGCGGTGAGGTCGGCGACCTTGAGGTCGCGCGCGATGACCTCGGAGTACTCCAGCGCGTCGAACTTCACCGCGTCCGGGTTGGTCCGGGGGTCGGAGTCGTAGACGCCGTCCACGCCGTTCTTGCCCATCAGCAGGACGTCGGCGTGGATCTCCAGCGCGCGCTGGACGGCCGTGGTGTCGGTGGAGAAGTACGGCATGCCCATACCGGCGCCGAAGATCACCACTCGGCCCTTCTCCAGGTGCCGGACGGCCCGCAGCGGCAGGTACGGCTCGGCGACCTGGCCCATGGTGATGGCGGTCTGGACCCGGGTCTCGATGCCTTCCTTGACCAGGAAGTCCTGCAGCGCCAGGCAGTTCATGACGGTGCCGAGCATGCCCATGTAGTCGGAGCGGGCCCGGTCCATGCCGCGGACCTGCAGCTCCGCGCCACGGAAGAAGTTGCCGCCGCCGATGACCACCGCGACCTCGGTACCGGCGCGGACGACCGTGGCGATCTCCCGGGCGATCGCGTGCACGACGTCCGGGTCGACGCCGAGCCCGCCGCCACCGGCGAAGGCTTCACCGGACAGCTTGAGCAGCACCCGGCGACGCGAGCCCGCCTTGGGGTACTGCGCGGTCTCCTGCGTCTCCTGCATGGACTTCTCCTTTATTGCACCTGCTGGCTCACAGGCCTGGGTGTGCGGATACCCGGTCTGCGCGTACACGCGAGGAGGCCACTGCCGCGGGAACCGGTTCGGTGTCCTGCACGGCAATGGCCTCCTCGTCGTTCATGGTGCCGAAGCGGCCCGCCCATGGACGGTTGGCGCTGGGTGAGCCCGTTCGGCGATCCGCCCGCCCTGGTCAGCGGGCGGGGGCGGTTCCCAGCCTAAAGGGGCCGGGGACCAGGTGGAACGTGGCTCAGGCGCCGACGCGGAAGCGGGCGAAGCGCTTGAGGCTGACGCCGGCCTCCTCGAGGACCTTGGCGACGGTCTTCTTGTTGTCCTTCGCGAAGGCCTGCTCCAGGACGGAGTTCTCCTTCACGAAGCCGGTGACGCGACCCTCGACGATCTTCGGCAGGGCGGCCTCCGGCTTGCCCTCCTCGCGAGCGGTGGCCTCGGCGACGCGGCGCTCGTTCTCGAGGGCCTCGGCCGGGATCTCCTCGCGGGACAGGTACTTCGGCGCGAAGGCGGCGATGTGCTGCGCGACGTCCTTGGCGACCTCGGCGTTCTCCTTGTCCAGCTCGACCAGGACGCCGACGGCCGGCGGCAGGTCGGGGCTGGTCTTGTGCAGGTAGACCGCGACGAAGCCGTCACCGTCGAACTGGGCGAAGCGACGGAAGACGATCTTCTCGCCCAGGGTCGCGTTGGCCTCGTCCACGAACTGCTGGACGGTCTTGCCGGCCTCGATCTCGGAAGCCAGGGCGGCCTCCAGGTCGGCCGGGGCGCTCTTGGCGACGTGGGCGGCGATCGCGTCGGCGACCTCGACGAACTTCTCGCCCTTGGCGACGAAGTCGGTCTCGCAGTTCAGCTCGACCAGCACGCCGGACTTCTTGTCCTCGGCGATCAGCGCGGCGACGGCGCCGTTGGAGGCGTCACGGCCCTCGCGCTTGGCAACGCCCTTCTGGCCCTTGATGCGCAGGAGCTCGACGGCCTTCTCGACGTTGCCCTCGGCCTCGTCCAGGGCCTTCTTGCAGTCCATCATGCCGGCGCCGGTGAGCTCACGGAGCTTCTTGACGTCCGCAGCGGTGAAGTTCGCCATGGTGTGAATCTCTTCTCGCGTCTCGCGTGTCTGCGTGGGGATGCGCCGGGACCGATGGTTCGGCCCCGGCGCGGGAGAGAGGGGCACCCACCGGTGTCGTACCGGCGGGTGCCCCTCACCCTTGGTACGTCAGGCCTGCTCGGCCGGCGCCTCGGCGGCGGGAGCCTCGGCGGCGGGGGCCTCCTCGGCCTTCTTCTCGCCCTCGATGAGGTCCTTCTCCCAGTCGGCCAGCGGCTGGTCGGCGCCCGGCTCGGCCTTGGTGTCGCCCTTGGCGACACCGGCGCGGGCCTTCAGGCCCTCGGCCACGGCGTCAGCGATCACGCGGGTCAGCAGGGTGACGGAACGGATCGCGTCGTCGTTGCCCGGGATCTTGTAGTCGACCTCGTCCGGGTCGCAGTTGGTGTCGAGGATGGCGACGACCGGGATGTTGAGCTTCCGGGCCTCGCCGACCGCGATGTGCTCCTTCTTGGTGTCCACGATCCAGACGGCGCTGGGAACGCGCTGCATGTCGCGGATACCGCCGAGGGTCTTCTCCAGCTTGTCGTGCTCGCGCTGGAGGACCAGGAGCTCCTTCTTGGTGAGACCGGAGCCGGCCACGTCCGAGAAGTCCAGCTCGCCGAGCTCCTTGAGGCGCTGCAGGCGCTTGTAGACGGTCGAGAAGTTGGTCAGCATGCCGCCGAGCCAGCGCTGGTTCACGTAGGGCATGCCCACGCGGGTGGCCTGCTCGGCGATGGCCTCCTGGGCCTGCTTCTTCGTGCCGACGAAGAGGACGCTGCCGCCGTGGGCAACGGTCTCCTTGATGAACTCGAAGGCGCGGTCGATGTAGTTCAGCGACTGCAGCAGGTCGATGATGTAGATGCCGTTGCGCTCGGTGATGATGAAGCGCTTCATCTTCGGGTTCCAGCGACGGGTCTGGTGACCGAAGTGGACGCCGCTCTCCAGCAGCTCCCGCATCGTGACGACGGCCATGGCCGTTCTCCTCAGGTGTTACGGCCCGGCTGCGGCGGTCCTGCGGGGGTTTCCCGTTGGGCGGTCGCCTACGGCCGGGTCAGGCTCGGTTTGTCCGTGGCGGCCAGGTGACAGCCACGCCTGACGCCCCGATCGTGCCGAGCCGCTTCCACCCGCCCGGTCCGGAGACCGGTCGGGCTCGGCGGACCGAGCGGCACTCGCACCTGGCGGGGCTGCGGACAAGCCGCGTCCGACCGCCGGTGGCGGGGCGTGCGAAGTCGACCCGGTGGACCGGGCCGCGTGTGAAGTGTACGGGAAGCGCCGAGCGGCGAGCGACTTCGCGGGCGCCGGAGGGCCTGCGGACGGGCCGCGCCCCGGCGGCGGAAGGCCTGGGAGGAGCCGGGGAAACGGCTGCGGTGGGCGGCTCCGCGGCGGTCGGAGGACGGTGACCGACTGGTCGGCGGTCTGCCCGCTGACCGGCCCTGGTATGCCGTTTGTACACCGGATGGCGGCGTCCGTACACCCGTCCGGGGGATCGCGATCGGGTGCGGGGGCGGTTTGTCCACAGGTATCCGGAAGTGGGTGGTGCGGGGGGGCGGGGCGCGGCCAGCCTCGGGGCATGACTGGGCGCAATGGGTTTCGACGGATGTGCACCGGGGTGGTGCTGGCGGTGGTGCTCGCCTTGGCGGGTGGTGTGGGGGTGCCGGGAGTAGGGACGCCGGGGGTTTGGGTGCCGCGAGTGGAGGTGCCGGGGGTGGGGGTGCCGGGGGCGCGGCGGGCGGAGTGGGCGGCGTGGGCGGCTGGCGGGGGAACCGGCGGCAGCGAGGCGCCGGGTACGGACGGCGGCCCGGGTGGTGGTTCCGGTCGGGGTCCGGCCCGGGCCTGGCCGGTGGGTGGCGGGCCGGGTGAGGTGCTGGGCCGGTTCGAGCCGCCGGCGAAGCCCTGGGCGGCCGGACACCGGGGTGTGGACCTCGCCGCCGCGCCCGGGGAGGAGGTACGGGCGGCGGCCGCCGGGATGATCGCGTTCTCCGGGCTGGTGGCGGGGCGACCGGTGGTGACCGTCGCCCATCCCGGCTCCGGGACTCCCCCGCTGCGCACCACCTACCTGCCCGTCACCGGCACCCTGCCGGTCGGCACCGCGGTCGCCGCCGGGCAGGTGATCGGGCGGCTCGCCCCGGACGGGCGGCATTGCGGCACGCGCACCTGCCTGCACTGGGGGCTGTTGCGCGGCGGCCGCTACCTCGATCCACTGGCCCTGCTCGGCGCGGGCCGGGCGCGCCTGCTGCCGCTGGGCGGCACCGGGCACGGGGACGCGGATGGGTAGGGCAGGTCGGACGGCGTGAACGGCATGGAGGGGGGTCGCGGGTACGGGTCGAGCGGCCGGGCAGCCGTTCAGCCGCGGTCGAGGCCGTGCAGCGCCAAGGCGACGGCGGCGTCGGCGATCGCCTCGGCGGACTCGACCGGGCTGCCCCCGCGGCCCCCGGCGGCGAGTTGCTCGGCCCGGCGGACGGCAGCCTCCACGACCCCCTGCAGCAGTGCCGCGGCGAGCCGGGGCTGCTCGTGGCCGAGGTCCTCCAGCGCCTGGACGACCAGGCCGACGAGCCGGCCGTGCACCGCCCGGATACGCTCGCGCGCGGCCTCGTCGAGTTCCACCGCCGAGATGGCCATGACCGCCCGGTGCCTGGAGTCCCCGGCCAGCGCCAGCTGTCCCCGGACGTACGCCTCGATCCGCTCGGCGGCAGTGTCGCAGCTCGCCATCCCGGCCTCGATCTCGGCCGCCCAGAGCGGGAAGTCCACCTCGCAGAGCGCCTCGACCACGGCGGCACGGGAGCGGAAGTACTCGTAGACCGAGGAGCGCGCCAGCCCGGTGCGGGCCGCGAGCGCGGGGAAGGTCAGTGCTTCCATGCCGCCCTCGGTGAGCAGGGTGCGGGCAGCGTCGAGGAGGGCTGCCCGTTGCAGTTGGCGATGCTCGGCCACCGTGGCCGCTCGGATCTTCGGCACGCTCCCACTGTACGGAGCCCTACCTGCGGCCGATACGGCGCCGCGCATTCGGGCCAGGGGGCGGGCCCGCCGGGCAACTCGGCGCCCGCTACCGGATGTCCGAGAGCTTGGCGCGCAGTTGGAGGACGGACTTGGTGTGGATCTGGCTCACCCGGCTCTCCGTCACCCCCAGCACCTGCCCGATCTCGGCGAGGGTGAGGCCCTCGTAGTAATAGAGCGTCACCACCGTCTTCTCCCGCTCGGGGAGGGTGTTGACAGCCTGGGCCAGCAGTCGGCGCAGCTCGCGGTCCTCGGCCACCTCGACCGGGTCGTCCGCGCCGTGGTCCTCCAGGGTGTCCATCAGGCTCAGCCGGTCGCCGCCTTCCCCCACCGGGTGCAGCAACTCGTCCAGGGCGACCACGTTGGCGAGCGACAGCTGGCTGAAGATCGCGTGCAGGTCCTCGATCGCGATGCCCATCTCGGCCGCGACCTCGGGCTCGTGCGGCGTCCGGCGCAGCCGGGCCTCCAACATCGCGTAGGTCCGTTCGACGGCCTTCGCCTTCTGCCGCACCGACCGGGGGATCCAGTCCAGGGCGCGCAGCTCGTCGATGATCGCCCCGCGGATGCGGCTGATCGCGTAGGTCTCGAACTTGATGGCGCGGTTGATGTCGAACTTCTCGATCGCGTCGATCAGCCCGAAGACCCCGGAGGAGACGAAGTCGGCCTGCTCGACGTTGGAGGGCAGACCGACCCCAACCCGGCCCGCCACGTACTTGACGAGCGGTGAGTAGTGCAGGATCAGCTGCTCGCGCAGCCGCTGATCGCCGGATTCCTTGTACGAGCGCCATAGCTCTTCGAGCGCACTGCGCCCCTGCGCGGCGGCCTCCCGGGCGTCCGCGCCCTCGCCGGCGCCTTCCACGCGGGGGCGGGACGCGGGTGGGGAGGTGGCGTCCGGAGCGGGGGCGCTCGAAGGCAGCCGGGGGGCGCGCCCGACGGCCGCACCACCGGGCGCGTCCGCCTCGGCGACCGCTCCGACGACGGCGGCCGCCCCGGTGCCGCGCGCCGGCTCGATGCTGTGCGCCGGCCCGGTGCCTTGCGCCGACTCGATGCTGTGCGCCGGCCCGATGTCGTGCGCCGACTCGGCGTCGGGGGCTGACTCGGCGCCGAGGGCCGCGTCGGCGCTGGGAGCGGTGTCGGTCCCGTGGGCGGCATCGGCGTCCCTGGTCGTGTCCGCCGGCTGGCCTGGCACCACCGTCGGCCGGCCGCCCTGGCGCGACAGGCCTCCCATCGTCCCCGCCGACTTGGGCGGGAACTCGGTCACGGGGCGCCGCTCGGTCCGCGGCCCTCCCGAGGACCGGGCGCCACCGGTCACTCTGTGTCCGGGAATGTGTGTGGGCATACGTTGGTCTGCGCCGTTCTGCCGAGTCATGTGCTGATAGGGAAGGCATGTGGAGCGTAGCGTGACCAACTCGCTGCAAAGCGCTACCGCCACCCGGTCGTCCCTCGATCCGGTGGCCTTCGTCCAGCGGATCCGGCCACACGAGCGGAAGAACCGGATCAGCAGGTCAGCCGGACCGTCCCGGCTCCCCTCCCCTGGACGCACCCGTGTTCGTCCTCCTACGGGCACCTCCTCCGCACCACGCGCCAGTGCGCACCGTGCCGCTCCACGAAGCCGAGCGAGACCAACTCGTAGAGCCGCTGCAGGACTTCGTCCGGCGGGAGCCCGGACTGGCGGGCCAGTCGCTCGACCGGAGCGCCCTCCGCCGTGGCCGGCACGGCCTCCAGGACCCGGGCCACCGCCGGCTCCAACAGGTCCCGCGGCAGCACCGGGCCACTGCGCTGCGGGGCCAGGTCGTCCCCGATCGCGCCGACCAGCTCGGTGATCTCGGCCGCGTCGGTGACCAGGGTGGCGCCGCCGCTGCGGATCAGGGCGTGCACCCCGGCGGAGAGCTCCGAGGTGACCGGGCCGGCCACGCCCATGGTGTGGCGATTGAGGTCCCGCGCCCGTCTGGCCGTGCTCAGGGCTCCGCTGCGCAGGGCCGCCTCGACCACCACGGTGCCCCGGGTCAGCGCCGCGATGACCCGGTTGCGGAGGACGAAGCGGAAGCGGTTCGGATGCTCCCCGGGCGGGAGTTCGCTGACCAGCAGGCCCTGGACGCCGATCCGCCGGATCAGTTCGGCGTTCCCCTTCGGGTAGGCCACGTCGACCCCGCAGGCGAGCACGGCGACGGTCATCCCGCCGACGGCCAGCGCCCCGCGGTGGGCCGCCGCGTCGATCCCGTACGCGGCTCCGGACACCACGACCCAGCCGCGCTCGGCCAGTTGGGCCGAGAGCTCACCCGCGACATGGGCGCCGTAGGCCGTGCAGGCCCGCGAGCCCACCACCGCCACCGAGCGGAGGGCGAGCAGCCGCAGCGAACCGGTGCCGCTGGTCCACAGCCCGATCGGGCGTCCGTCGCCCAGGTCGTCCAGTTGACTGGGCCATTCCGTGTCCCCCGGAATGATGAAGCGTCCACCCGCGTCCCGTACCCGTTTCAGGTCGTCTGCCGGGGCGAGACCCGGGAGCCGCGCCTGGTAGGCGGCCAGCCGGGCGGAGTCCAACCCCGGGTGGTCGGGGACGGTGCCCTCCCGGATCGCCCGGACCACCTCCACGGCGGATAGTTGGCCGAGCCAGCGGCCGACCACCGCGTCGCCCGGTTCGCTGAGCCGGTTGAGCAGGACGCGGGCGAGGCGCTCCGGTTCGGGCGCGTCCGGTGGACCGGCTGCGCCCGCGTGGGGTGTCCGGGGATCCTGGGGATTCTGGAATGTCTGGGGGTCCTGGGGTGTCCGGGGTACCTGGGGGTGCCCCAACAGCTGGTTCATGCAGCCTCCTCGTCGTTCGCCGCGGGCTCCGTCCGCGCACCGGGCCAGTCGTCGTCCGGGCCGCTCCTGCGCTGGGCTGGGATGGTCCCGAGTCGACCGCGGGGGCGCTCGGGCAGCGGAAGTCCCTGCTCGACGCCGGTGCGCAGGACCAGGGCGGTGCGCACGTCCCGTTGGTCCGGCCGGTCGCGGCCGGCCAGATCGGCGACCGTCCAGGCGACCCGGAGCACCCGGTCCAGGCCGCGGGCGGTCAGCAGTCCGCGTTCCAACTGGCGCGCGACGTCGTTGAGCGCGCCGGCCGCGAGCTGCCAGCGGGTGCGCAGTTCGTGGCCGGGCACCTCCGCATTGGTCCGCCAGGGGGTGTCCTCCAGCCGGGCCGCCGCCCGTTCCCGTGCCGCCAGCACCCGGGCCGCGACGGTCTCGGTGCTCTCCGCCGTGGCGTCCCGCTCCATCAGCTCGATCCTGGTCACCGGGGCGACCTGGACCTGGAGGTCGACCCGGTCCAACAGCGGCCCGGAGAGCCGCCCCTGGTACCGGCTGACCATGGCCGGGGTGCACTCGCAGCCCTCGCCCCGCCGTGAGTACCGGCCGCACGGACAGGGGTTCGCGGCCAGGCAGAGCAGGAACCGGGCCGGGAGCCGGAGCGATCCGGCCGAACGGGCGATCACCACCTCGCCCGACTCCAGCGGCTGGCGCAGCGCGTCGAGCACCCGCACGGGGAACTCCGGCGCCTCGTCCAGGAAGAGCACGCCCCGGTGGGCGAGGGACACCGCCCCCGGTCTCGGCAGACCGCTGCCGCCACCGACGATCGCGGGCATCGTGGTGGAGTGGTGCGGGGCGCAGTAGGGCGCGGTGTCGATCAGCGGGCGCCCGACCGGGAGCAGGCCCGCCACCGAGTGGACGGCGGTGACTTCCAGCGCCTCCTTCTGGGTCAGCGGCGGGAGCAGCGAGGGCAGCCGCTCCGCCAGCATCGTCTTGCCCGCGCCCGGTGGCCCCTTGAGGTAGAGGTGGTGCCCTCCGGCGGCGGCGATCTCCAGGGCTCGCCGGGCCTCGTACTGACCGGCCACGTCGGCCATGTCGAGGCGCAGTGCCCGGTCGTCGGGCAGGCCCCGGACGCCCGCGCTGGGCAACATCAGGCCAGCCATCAGCGGATCGGGCCGGCCGCCGATCGGGTCGGTCGGCTCCTCCGGCTCGGCCGCCCCGGTCAGGATGGCGACGAGCTGGCGCAGGCTGCGGACCCCGATCACCGTCACCCCGGGAACGAGCGCGGCCTCGGGCGCCGTCTGCTCGGCGACCACGACGCGTTCGTACCCGGCGTCGGCGGCGGCCAGCACCGACGGCAGCACCCCGCGGACGGGCCGCACCCGGCCGTCCAGCCCCAGCTCGCCGATGAGCAGCAGGTCCGCGATGGAGGACGGGTCGAGCCGCTCGGCGGCGGCCAGCACGGCGCAGGCCACCGCGAGGTCGAAGCCGCTGCCGCTCTTCGGCACCGAGGCGGGGCTGAGGCCGACGGTCAGCTTGCGCTGCGGCCAGGCCTCCCCGCTGTTGCAGACCGCGGCGCGGACCCGGTCGCGGGCCTCGGTGAGCGCCTTGTCGGGCAGGCCGACCAGGGTGAACGCGGCCACCCCGGGCTCCAGATCGGCCTGGACCTCGACGATCACTCCGTCGACGCCCACCAGCGCGACGGAACAGGTACGGGCGAAGGCCATCTCAGACCACCCCCCGGAGGTGCTCGACCAGGGCCGCACCCCGCGCCCGGTTGACCACCGCGACCAGATCGATCCGCACCCCTCCCGGTGGGGCGGGCGGCCACTGCGGATCGGACGGCCCGGGGTCGTACCCGGGCCCGGCCAGCCGGGCGAAGTGCCCGGGCCAGCGTTCGGCCAGCCAGCGCTCGGCGAGCCGCCGCAGCCGGGCGGCCTTGGCCCGGTCGATGGCCTCGCTGGGCTGTTGGAAGCCCCGCTCGGAGCGGGTCTTCACCTCGCAGACGGCGATGGTGTCGCCGTCGAGGGCGACGATGTCCAGCTCGCCCTCGGCGCAGCGCCAGTTGCGGTCCAGGATGCGGAGGCCGGCCTCCGCGAGGTGGCGGGCGGCGACCCGCTCCCCGTAGCGGCCGAGCCCGTTCCTGGTGCCGCGGTCCGGCTCCGCCCCGCCGTCCGCCCCGGTTGCGGCCGCGTTCGGTACGGCCTGGTCCTGCACGATGGTGTTCTGCATGGTGACCACCTCCGCCGAGGAGGCTGCACCACCGTGCGCACCAGAGCCGGGAAATTCCGTTTCCCTGTGGATAACCCGGGCCTGTGGATAACTCTTGTCACCCGCAGGAGTGAGAAGCGCTCGTCACGCGAAATTCGGCTGGACAACGCGGGACGAAGTCGTCCAACGTCAGTTCCCGAAGCCGGACTCGTCCGAGGGCAGCTCCAGATCGCTCTTCGCGAGTTCCTCGATGTTCACGTCCTTGAAGGTCAGCACCCGGACCTTACGGACGAACCGGGCCGGCCGGTACATGTCCCAGACCCACGCATCCGCCATCGAAACCTCGAAGAACACCTCGCCCTGCACCGAGTGCACCTGCAGCTCGTAGTCATTGGTGAGGTAGAACCGTCGCTCGGTCTCGATCACGTACTTGAACAGGCCGACGACGTCCCGGTACTCCCGGTAGAGCTTGAGCTCCATCTCGGTCTCGTACTTCTCGAGATCTTCGGCACTCATCCAGGCGTCCCCTCAACTTGTCACGTCCACCCATTGTGGACCACCGCACCCACGCTCAGAGCCGTACCGGATCGACCGGCGGGCCCTCTGCCAGCAGTCGCCCCAGCAAGTCGGCCAATCCGGCCGGATAGACCGTCTCGGCGGTGCCCCGCAATTCCTCGACCGTCCACCAGCGCGCCCCGAGCAGCCGCGCGTGCTCGTCCTCGCCAACGCCCGAGTGATCCAGAACCGTCTCCGCGGTCCGGGCCAGATGAAACCACTGCTCCTGCTCGTAGCGCTGTCCCTGAAAGGAGAACGACACCGTGCCGTACGCCACCAAGGGCCCCAGGTCCACACCCCGCAAGCCGGTCTCCTCCACGAGCTCCCGCTCGGCCGCCTCGCACACGTCCTCCCCCGGCTCCAAGCCGCCCCCGGGCGTGAACCACCACGTCTCGCCGGGCACCGCCGGGTCGGCGCCCAGGAAGAGGAGGATGCGGTCCAGCCCGTCCAGCAGCAGGATCCGTGCGGCCCTGCGACGCTGTGCCGTCATGGCAGCGCTCCACGCTCCTTCCGTTCGCATCGGTGGCGCTACCGATCCTGCCACCCGGCGCGTCCGTCCGGGGCGATGTTCTGCAGAGCGGCCCCGCCGCCGACGGCCCGCGGAGCAGCCCGGCCCCCGAGGGCCGCGCTCAGGAGCTGCGCCCCCGGCGGAGCCGGCGCGCCAAGCCCGCCACCCCGCCCACCGCCGATGTCACGACGATCAGCGCCGCGCCCGCAACACTCGCGTAGGCGGCCGGCTCCAGCGGCCCGGGCTCGGCGGCCTTCGGGCCCGCGAAGCCGTCGAAGGCCGTGGTCCGGTCCAGCACGCCGGTCCGGCCGAAGGGCAGCAGGGTGGCCTCGACCCTGGCCTCGACGGCGGTGGCCGGGACGGTCCCGCCGTCGACCTCCAGGTGGGTGCGGGAGTCGAGCGAGCCGACCCGGTTGTCGCCGAGCAGGAACAGCCGCCCCTGCGGCACCGTCACGCTGAACGACTCGCCCTGGCGGCCGTCCGTCGCGAGGTACGGCTCGTCCACCGGCTGTCCGTTGACCACCAGCCGGTGGTCGTCGGCGGTGGTGGCGACGGTGTCACCGCCGACCGCGACCACCCGCTTGACCATGAGCTCCCCGCCCCAGGCCTGCTCCCGGAAGACCACCACGTCGCCCCGGCCGATGGTGCCGCCGTCGGTCTTGCGGGCGAGCACGGTGTCGCCGATCTGGAGCGTCGGGTGCATCGAGGCGGTGGGGATCTTGTACGGCCGGTAGTCGACCGCGATGAGGGCGAAGCCGCCGATCATCAGCAACAGCCCGAGCGCGAGCGCGACGCCCTGCAGCACCGCGGCGGGTCGGCGGCCCGGCCGGGCGGGCGCGTCCGGGCGGTCGGCCGACTGTTCCACGACATTGCTCATCGACACCGTCCACCTCTGGCCGACCGGAGAACACCACTGGCACGCCAGTGGCTCGGGCGCGAACGCCGGCGGGCCGTGGCACGTCCGAGCAGATTACTCGTCGGTACCACGGCCCGCGCAAGAGTCGGGGACGACCCGGTGGAGCTCAGGACTCCTTCCGGCGGTCCGTCCGGGCCCGCACCCGACGCACCAGCGGAAGCAGGGCGACGGCACCCACCGCGCCGGCCACCGGAGGCGCGACCGGCAAGGCCCCCGCCAGGCCCGTCTGGTCGAAGGTGTCCGGCACCGGGAGCGTGGACCAGTGGCTGACCGGCCAGGCCACCACGAAGGCCCGCCCGATCACGTTGTCCACCGGCACGGCCCCACCGCCCGGCTGGTCCATGTGGAAACGGGAGTCCAGCGAGTCGGCGCGGTGGTCGCCCATCACCCAGATCCGGCCGTTCGGCACCTTCACCGGACCGAAGGGCTGAGTGCCGCAGGGCGTGTTGCCCGGGTAGATGTACGGCTCGTCGAGCGCGACGCCGTTGACCTTGACCGGCCCGTCGTCCTTGCACTCGACGGTGTCCCCGCCGACCGCGATGACCCTCTTGATCAGGTCCTTCTCGTTGGCGGAGGGCATCAGACCGACGAAGCTGAGCACGTCCTGCACCCCGCGGACGAAGGAGTTGCTGCTCTGCTGGATCGGCTCGTCGTTCAGCCAGCCACCCGGGTCGTGGAACACCACGACGTCACCACGCTCGGGTTCGGATCCGAACCAGGGGGTCAGCTTGTCCACCAGGACACGGTCACCGACCTGCAGCGTGTTCTGCATCGACTCAGACGGAATGGAGAACGCCTGGACGAAGAAGGTCTTGATCACGAGCGCGAGGATCAGCGCGATGCCGATCAGGATCGGCAGCTCCTTCAGGAAGGACCGCTGCTTGTGCGGTTTGGCCGGAGCCTCCGCATCAGACCCGTCCGCGTGCTCGCCCTCCGGCCGCCCGGGCTCCGAAGGGCCGTCCGCCCCGGTGCCGTGCTCGTCGGCGGTCTGGGCTGCCGCGTCCTCGACCGCGGCTGACGGCGCCGAGGACTCGGCGGACCGGGTCACCCGGCCACCAGGGCCCTCGGGTTCCCCGGCGCCAGAGCGGGCACCGATCACCAAATCCCCCACAACGTCTCCTCCCTGCTGTGCGGACGCCCGCGCGCCCGCGCTCAGAGTGCCGCACAGCGGGCACCACGCTCGCCACGACCGTGAACGCATCAGGGCTGCCCACAGCGGGCTCCCCTGACACCAACCCGGCCTCGACGCACGGCCGGGACCACTCCCGGCCGCACCTGCACTTCTCTATCACTCCAGGGCATCCGGCTCGCGGTTCCACACGCGCTGTCCGGCCGTCCAACGGCCGGAGCGGCTCACTTCGGAGGCCGACCCGGCCGGCGAAAGACGAACGGAAGGATGCCCAACACACCCATAACGAGCGGAGGTTCTGTTGGAACCGGCCCAACGCCCATCGATTCCGGCACAGTTCCGCCGAGCCGCGAGCTCGCGGCAAGAGAGGAGAGTGAACTCGGTTCATCGAGTTGATGGAAGCGGCCGAGCGGCCAGGCGATCACGAACGCACGACCGACCACGTCGCTCAGCGGGACGGTGCCCTGCCCCGGGTTGCCCATGTGGAATCGGGAGTCGGCGGAGACGTCCCGGTGGTCCCCCATGACCCACAGGCGCCCCTTCGGCACCGTCACCTTGAACGACTGCCGGGACGGCGGATTGCCCGGTGCGAGGTACGGCTCCTCCACCGCGCGGCCGTTGACGGTGAGCCGTCCCTGCGGGTCGCAACACTCGACGGTGTCCCCGCCGACACCGATCACGCGCTTGATCAGGTCCCGCTCGTTGTCGGACGGCAACAGCCCGACGAAGGTCAGTACCTGCTTGGTCCCGCCCAGGACCGGACCGTCGTCGGAAGGCTTGCGATCGTTCTCGAGCCAGCCGCCCGGGTCCTTGAACACCACCACGTCGCCGCGTTGCGGCTCACTGCCGAACCAGGGGGTCAACTTGTCCACCAGCACCCGGTCCCCGACCTGGATGGTCTGTTCCATCGAGCCCGAGGGGATCACGAACACCTGGATCAGGAAGGTCTTCAGCACCAGCGCCACCAGCAGGGCCACCAGGATGATCATCGGGAACTCGCGCAGCAGCGAGCGCTTGCGCCGACGGGCCGCACGTCGGGCGCTCCGGCGGCGCTCGGCGCGGCCGCGGACCGGCGCCCCCTGCGCGACCGGATCGGCGGAACCGACGGCCTCGGCGGGATCGGCCCCGGTGCGGTCCGCCGCGCCCTCACCCGGCTCCGGGGCCGGGCGGTCGGCGACCCGCCCCCTACCTCTGGTCCCCATGACCACCTGTTCCCGTGACGGCGGTGAAGGCCGAGGGCCGGTCCAGGCTGGTCAGGCGCGAGAACGGATAGACCACCCAGTCCGCCCGGCCGATCACCTTGTCCTCGGGCACGAAGCCGCCACCGGGCTCCCCGAGGTGGTCCCGCGAGTCCCGGGAGGCACTCCGGTGGTCACCCAGCACGAACAGCTCACCGGGCGGCACCACGATGTCGAAGGCCACCTCGGACGGCTGGTCACCCGGGTCCAGGTAGGAGGTCTCGTCCACCGGGACGCCGTTGACGGCGAGCGGCGCACCCGGGCCGGTGCTCCTCACCCGGTCGCCGGCGACCCCGACCACGCGCTTCACGTACACCGTATCCCCGGCCGGAACCAGTCCGAGGTCCCGGCCGACCGAACGCAGACTGTCCCAGAACCCCGGCGGCGCGGCCGGCTCCGGGAGGAAGGAGCCCGTCCCGTCGAAGACCACGACGTCGCCCCGCTGGGGATGGCCGCCGAAGGCGTAGGCGAGCTGGTTGGCGATCAAGCGGTCACCGGGTTGCAGGGTGCTCTCCATCGAGCCGGAGGGCACCGTGAACGGTCGGGCGACGAACGCGTTCACCAGCAGCAGCGCCGCCAGGCAGATCCCGACCAACAACAGCAGATCCCGCGACCGCGAACGCCCGGGCTCCTCGTCCTCCGACTCGGACTGGTCCTCGCTCTGGTCCCGGTCCTGGTCGCGGCCCTCGTCCGCCGCCCCGGCCCGGCCCTCGGCCTGCTCCGCTGTCCGCTCCCGGTCCCGGTCCTGGTCCTGCTCCCGCCCCTGATCCCGGTCCAGGGACGGCTCCGGCCCGGAAACGACCGCGGACCGCGACAGCGAGTCCGCACCGGAGGGTGCGGGACTGCCGTCGCGGTCCGCGGGTGGTTCGTGCGTGTTCATCGGGCGCTGAGCTTACCTTGCGGCGGCCCGGCCCTTCAGAGCGCTCCGATCCCCTGGCGTGGCCGGGGGCCGGTGGATCAGCGGTCGCGCTTCTCCTTGATCTTCGCGGCCTTGCCGCGGAGGTCACGCAGGTAGTACAGCTTGGCGCGGCGAACCGCACCGCGGGTCACGACCTCGATCTTCTCGACGACCGGGGTGTGCACCGGGAAGGTGCGCTCCACGCCGACGTTGAAGCTGACCTTGCGGACGGTGAAGGTCTCACCGACGCCGGCGCCGTGGCGACGGATGACGACGCCCTGGAAGACCTGGACACGGGAGCGGTTGCCCTCGATGACCCGGACGTGAACCTTCAGGGTGTCACCGGCGCGGAAGGCCGGGATGTCGGTGCGCAGCGAGGCCGCGTCGACAGCAGCGAGCTTGTTGCTCATGTTGCTCTCCATCGCAGGCGCCACGGGCCGCCCACGGAAGTTCGTCACAATGGGGTCTGCTGCGGGCCGCATCGGCTGACGGCGATCCCCCCGTGGCGGGGGCGCCGGTCCACGTGATCCCTACGGAAGGGAACCAGCGACAGACAGCAGCCGCCTATTCTTCCACACCACCGGCCGCGGGCCGAAATCGGCCGAGTTCCTCGTCCCAGGCCAGGCCCAGGACGCTGAGCGCCGCCCGGTCCTTCTTGTCGAAGGCGCCGTACTGCCAGCGCTCGACCAGGTCGGGCCGGTTGGCCAGGGTGCGGGCGAAGGCCTGCTCCCGCCGCCAGCGGGCGATCTTGCCGTGGTTGCCGCTGAGCAGCACGTCCGGCACGGTCCGACCGCGCCATTCGGCGGGCTTGGTGTAGACCGGGCCCTCCAACAGGTCCGCCATCGCGCCGGGGGCGAAGGAGTCGTCCCGGTGGGACTCGGCGTTGCCGAGCACGCCGGGCAGCAGTCGGGCGATCGCCTCGACCATCACCAGCACCGCGACCTCGCCGCCGGCCAGCACGTAGTCGCCGATCGAGGCCTCGACCACCGGCATGCGGGTGGCCGCCTCCTCGATCACCCGGCGGTCGATGCCTTCGTACCGCGCGGGGGTGAACGCCAGCCAGGGGCGGCCGGCCAGCTCCTGGGCCAGCTCCTGGGTGAACGGGCGCCCGCTCGGGGTCGGCACGACCAGGGTCGGCACCTCGCCCGCGGGCCCGCCGGCCACCACCGCGTCCAGCGCCTCGCCCCACGGCTCGGGCTTCATCACCATGCCGGGGCCGCCGCCGTACGGACTGTCGTCCACCGTGCGGTGCACGTCGTGGGTCCATTCGCGCAGGTCGTGGAGGTGCACGTCGAGCTGGCCGCGAGCGCGGGCCTTGCCGACCAGCGAGATGTTCAGCGGTTCCAGGTACTCCGGGAAGATCGAGACGACGTCGATCCGCATACCGGACTGGACGCCCGGACCGGCACCCAGGCCGCCGGAGTCCTGCCCCGAGTCCTGCCCCGAGTCCTGCCCCGAGTTCTGTCCGGCGTCCTGCCCGGCGCCCTGGGGGGTCTGCTCGACGGTCACTCCGACTCCTCCACCGCCTGATCGACGACCTCGGCCTGCTCGGGGTCGATGAGCCCGGCCGGCGGGGTGATCACGGCCCGCTGGTTCTCCAGGTCGATGGTCGGCACGATCTGGGTGACGAAGGGCACCAGTACCTCGGTCCCGTCGGTCTTCTTCACCGTGAGCAGGTCCTGGTAGGGCAGGTGGACCACCTCGGTCAGCTCGCCGACCGGGGTGCCGTCGAGCAGCACCACGTCGAGGCCGATCAGCTGGTGGTCGTAGTACTCCTCCGGGTCCTCCGGACGCTCGTCCGGGTCGACTTCGGAGATGAGCAGCGTGCCCCGCAGCGCCTCCGCCGCGTTGCGGTCCTTGACGCCGGCGAAGCGCAGCAGCAGCCGGCCGCTGTGCACCCGGCCGGACTCGACGGTCAGGGGCCCGGCCGAGGCCGGGTCGGTGAGCAGGACGGCACCGGGGCCGAGCCGGAGTTCCGGCTCGTCGGTGCGGACCTCGACACTGACGTCCCCCCTGATGCCGTGGGCGCGGCCGATCCTGCCGACGACGAGCTGCACGGTGATCGTTCTCCTGGAGTTGCTGAGCGAGAAGGCAGAGACAGTAAGCAGAGACAGCTAGCAAAAAAGGCCGACCGGGACGACATGCGTCCCGGTCGGCCTCAAGCCCGACGGCTGAACGAGCAGCTGCGTCAGCGAATGTTGTCCACGTCGACCAGGTCGACCCGGACGTTGCGACCGCCGAGGGCGCCGACCACGGTGCGCAGTGCGCGCGCCGTACGGCCGCCCCGGCCGATCACCTTGCCGAGGTCATCGGGGTGCACGCGCACCTCGATGGTGTTGCCCCGACGCAGGTTGCGCGAGCGCACCTGCACCTCGTCGGGGTGCTCGACGATGCCCTTCACCAGATGGTCGAGGGCGTCCTCGATCACGATCAGGCCTCGGCGGCGGCGTCGGCCTCAGCCTCGGCCTTGTCCGACTTCTTGGCCTTCGGGGTGATGGCGACACCGGTGGTGGCGTCCTCGAAGCCGGCGACGGCCTTGGCGAACAGGTGCGAGAAGTCCTCGACCTTCGGCTCGGCGACCTTCAGCGGCTCCGGAGCCGGCAGGCCCTTGAACTTCTGCCAGTCGCCGGTCAGCTTGAGGATGGCGAGGACCGGCTCGGTCGGCTGGGCGCCGACGGACAGCCAGTACTGGGCGCGGTCGCTGTCGACCTCGATCTTCGAGGGGTTGTAGGTCGGCTGGTAGATGCCGATCTCCTCGATCGCGCGACCGTCACGCTTGGTGCGGGCGTCGGCGACGACGATGCGGTAGTGCGGGGAGCGAATCTTGCCGAGACGCTTCAGCTTGATCTTGACTGCCACGGGAGTGGATTCTCCTGGTGTTGACGTGGGTGAGCAGCGTCGCCGTCCGCGTGGGGTTGCGGGGCGGGCCGTTCAAGGGACACGCCAGCCGTAGGAGAGAGGGGTCCTGCCCGGCTGCCGAGTACTCAGCTGTCCATTCTGCCATACCGGCGCGGACGCTCTTCACCCGGCCATCACGCGCGGAGCCCCCGACGGCGCCTCGGCCGCCACCCACGGAGCCCCCGACGGCGCCTCGGCCGTCGCACGCGGAGCCCAGGGCTCGACCGGGAGCCCCCGCTCCCGGTCAGCCCACAGACTCACCGATGTCACCGATGTCACCGCTGCCGATCGCCCCGGCCGCGCCGACTGCCCGCACAGTCGCCGACCGGTCCCGGCCCCGGATTACGCGATCTTGAACGGCTGCTGGCACGCGCCGCAGACGATGGCCGCCTGCGCGAGCACCGACGGCACCACCCGGACGTTGCGGCCGCAGCCGCAGACCGCCTTGACCCGGACGCCGCCCCCGGAGGAGCCGTGCCGGGCGGCCGGGCCGCGGAAGGCGCGGTTCGTGCCGTCGCCGGCCACCGCCTCCTGGTGGGCGCCGAGGGCGCGGTCCAGGCGCTCGATGGTGTCGGCGTAGCGCTCCTGCGTCTCCTTGAGCATGGTCACCTGGGAGAAGCCGCTGCTGGCGTGCGGCTCGACCGGGTGCGCCAGGCCCAGCTCGGAGGCGAGCATCAGGAAGCGCCGGTTGTGGTAGCGGCCGGCGCGCGAGGTGTCCCGGATGTCCCGGGCCGCGGCCAGACCGTGGGCAGCCTCGTGGAGGAGCCGCTCGAAACCGAGCCGGGTGCCACAGGCCGAGGAGGACTCGCCGATCAGCGCCTCGGGCGAGGCGAGGTCGGGGAGGTCCTGGTGGTAGGCCTGGATGTCACTCCAGGCGGCGGCCAGTTCGGCCGCGAGGACGAGGGGCTGTGTCGTGCTCACGCTAGACCAACGATGCAGAGCGAGCCGATGTTCCGCATGTTCCCGTTCTCCGGGAATTCCCAGGGAACTCCCAGGAATGCACGACTGCGCGCGAATTGCGCGTTCCGGATCTGACGCAAGACCAACCCCCTGCCGGTTTCGGCCCGCCGTAACGTCGGCGGGCCTCGTGAATTCCGTCCGGGGAGCGGGCTGTCGCCCCCAGGACGTACGGCCCGTGGACCCGCCGAAGTTGACAGGGCCACGGGCCGTACACCGTACCGCTATTCCGTTAATACCGGCAGTTGACCGGCCAGTAGGGATGTCCGCTTCGCGGATCCTCCGACAGAGTTACCGGATTCTTACCCATCCGCATTCCGGGCAAATGTCGCCGGTAACGGTCATTACCTGCCAACGATCGACAAGGCGATCGACAAGGCGACCGGCATCAGTACGCGCGCGCGACGATCGCGATATTGCCGTCCTGGTCGTCCGCCTGCGGCACCGAGCCGTCGGCCGCGACGATGCAGCGCACCGTGACGCCCTGCTCGGCCAGCTTGGCCTCGCCCTCCGCGCCGAGGTCGGCCCAGGCGATCCGGCCCCAACCGGTCGCGGCGGCCTCGACGGCCTCGTCCAGGGTCTTGACATCGACGGTGCGGGCCTCGCGGCGCTCGCGGGACTGGCGCAGCAGCAGCGCCTGGTCCTCCTCCAGGACGCCCGGCAGCAGCGCGGCCAGGGCGTCGATGGAGACCGGCTCCTTGCCGCCCGGGATGCGGCGGGCCAGCATCGCGGTGCCGTTCTCCAGGTCGCGCGGGCCGACCTCGATGCGCAGCGGAACGCCCTTGAGCTCCCAGTCGACGGCGCGGCGGCCGAACGGGGTGTCGGTGCGGTCGTCGACCACGACGCGGATGCCGGCGGCCTCCAGCTGGGCGCCGATCTCGCGGACCTTGGCGATGACCGCGTCGTCGCCCTTGATGGCCAGCACCACGGCCTGGACCGCGGCCAGGCGCGGGGGCACCCGCAGACCGTTGTCGTCACCGTGGGACATGATCAGGCCGCCGACCATGCGGGTCGAGACGCCCCAGGAGGTCTGCCAGACGTGCTCGCGCTCGGCGCCCTGCAGCTGGTAGGTGGTGTTGAACGCCTTGGCGAAGTTCTGGCCCAGCTCGTGGCTGGTGCCCATCTGCAGGGCCTTGCCGTCGCCCATCATGCCCTCGAGGGTGAGGGTGTTGATGGCGCCGGCGAAGCGCTCCTTGGCGGTCTTGCGGCCGAGCACGACGTCGATGCCGAGCACGTTGGTCATGAAGTCGCCGTAGACCTGGGTGTGGATCATCGACGCGTAGTCGCGGGCGTCCTCGTAGGTGGCGTGGGCGGTGTGGCCCTCCTGCCAGAGGAACTCGGTGGTGCGCAGGAAGACGCGCGGGCGCAGCTCCCAACGGACCACGTTGGCCCACTGGTTGATCAGTAGGGGCAGGTCACGGTGGCTCTGCACCCACTTCGAGAAGTACTCGTTGATGATCGTCTCGGAGGTCGGCCGGACGACGACCGGCTCCTCGAGCTGCTTGCCGCCGCCGTGGGTGACCACCGCGAGCTCGGGGGCGAAGCCCTCGACGTGCTCGGCCTCCTTGGTCAGGTAGGACTGCGGGATGAACATCGGGAAGTAGGCGTTCTGCGCGCCCGCCTTCTTGATGCGCGCGTCCATCTCCTGCTGCATCCGCTCCCACAGGCCGTAGCCGTACGGTCGGATGACCATGGTGCCGCGCACCGGACCGTTGTCGGCCAGCTCGGCCTTGTTGATGAGGTCCTGGTACCAGCGCGGGAAGTCTTCCGCCTGAGGGGTGAGAACGGGTGCCTTAGCCATGAGCGGAATGGTACGGGGCGCGACCCCCTCACTTCGAATCGCCATCACACCCACGGGAGGAGCCGGACACCCGTGGGAGGAGCCGGACGCCCGCGGGACATGGAGGACGCCCGCGGGACGAGGAGGACGCCCGCAGCAGGGCACCGGCAGGAAGGGGCGGACACCCGCAGTCGCGGGACGCCACCCGCAGGGGGCGCACGACCGCGACACGGGCGCACCACCCTGCACCCCTCTGGACGCCGGGCCCGACCCGCTGTTCGCTGGAGTGGGGCGGGACTTTGGGGGAGCCGTAGCAGCACACCGAAGGACCGGATGGGAGGCCGCGATGGCTTCAGCTCGGACGACCGGCACGACCGCACGACCGGCGGACACGCGACCGACGGGCGCACGACCGCACCACCCGCTGCAGGGGGCCGTGGGGCCCGCGCGGGCGCGCGACTGGGCGGAGATCCAGGAGCGCATGCTGGTGCCGCTCTACGAGGCGGTGTACGACCGCCTGGAGGTCGGCCCGGCGAGCAGTGTGCTGGGCCTGGGCTGCCGCTCCGGACTGGCCCTGCTGCTCGCCGCCGGGCGGGGCGCCCAGGTCGCCGGGCAGGAGCCGCGGGAGGAGCTGCGCGAGCTGGCCCGGGGCCGTCGGCTGCGGGTGTGCGCGGGGGCCCGGCCGACCGCCGCCGTCCCCCGCTCGGCCCATTCGCTGGTGACGGTTTTCGACCAGCTGCCCGGCGCCGCCGAGCCCGGCCGGGTGGTCGCCGAGGCCGCCCGGCTGACCCTCCCGGGCGGACACGTGGTGCTCGCCGCCTGGGGTCCGCCGGAGCGCTGCGAGAGCGCGTCGGTGCTGGACGCGGCCCGCCGGATGGCGGGGCGGACCACGGCGCGCGATCCGTTCGAGCTGAGCGCACCGGGCGCGCTGGAGGACCTGCTCGCCCCGATCGGCCTGCGCCCGGCCGGCAGCGGCCGGGTGGGCTGCCCGTTCGCCTATCCGGACCTCGACAGCGCGGTGCGCGGTCTGTTGTCCACCGGGCTGTTCGAGGCGGCGGAGGAGTTCTCCGGCGCCCCGCTGGTCGCCAAGGAGCTGGAGGAGGCGCTGCAGCCGTACCTGCGCCCGGACGGCTCGGTCCGAATGGAGAACGTGTTCCGCTACCTGATCGCCGAGCGCCCGCGCTGAAGGCACGGAGCCGAAAACACGAACCTGGACACACGTAACCGAACACCAGTAACCGAACACCCGAAACCGGGGGCGCCCGCCACAACGGCGAGCGCCCCCGGATCCGTGGTTCACGCCTCCTGGTCGGACGTCCCCCGCGGCACCCCCGCCGCTCGGTAGGCCGCCTCCTCGTCCAGCGTCTCCGCCTCCAGCAGCGCCGCCGCCAGCGCGTCCAGCCGGTGCCGCTGCTCGGTCAGGATCCGCACCGCGTCCTCGTAGCACTCGGCGACGATCCGCCGGGCCTCCTCGTCCACCGCGTCCAGCGTGGTGGGCGCCGCCGAGAGCCCGTACGCACCGGCACCCTGCACGTCCGCGGGCACCGCGGTGAGCCGCCCGACCCGCTCGCTCATCCCCCAGCGCCCGGCCATTCCGCGGGCGATGTTGGTGACCTGTTCCAGGTCGCTCTCCGCACCGGTGGTGATCACCCCGTAGACCACCTGCTCGGCCGCCATCCCGCCCAGCGCGCCGATGATCCGGCCGCGCAGGTAGGGCTCGGTGTACGAATAGCGGTCGTTCTCCGGGGTGGAGAGGGTGACGCCGAGGGCCCGGCCGCGCGGCACGATGGTGATCTTGCGGACCGGGTCCGCGCCCGGCTGGAGCATGCCCAGCAGCGCGTGCCCGCTCTCGTGGTACGCCGTCCGCTCGCGCTCCTCCTGCGGCATCACCAGTGGTCGCACGGCGCCGAGTTGGACCTTCTCCAGGGCGTCCGAGAGGTCCCGCTCGTTGACCGCGTCCTGCTCCCGCTTGACGGCCAGCAGGGCGGCCTCGTTGACCAGATTGGCGAGTTCGGCGCCGGTCATCCCGGGGGTGACCTTGGCCAGCTGGTGAAGGTCGGTGCCGCCGGCCAGCGGGACGGTCCGGGTGTGGATGCGCAGGATGGCCGCGCGGCCCTCCCGGTCGGGCGGGCTGACGGTGATCCGGCGGTCGAAGCGGCCGGGGCGCAGCAGCGCCGGGTCGAGCACGTCGGCCCGGTTGGTCGCGGCGATCACGATGACGCCCTCGGAGCCGGTGAAGCCGTCCATCTCGGTGAGGATCTGGTTGAGCGTCTGCTCGCGCTCGTCGTGCCCGCCCATGCCGCCGCCGGCGCCGCGCTGGCGGCCGATGGTGTCGATCTCGTCGATGAAGATGATCGCCGGGGCGACCTTGCGGGCCTCGGTGAAAAGTTCGCGGACCCGGCTGGCGCCGACGCCGACGATCATCTCGATGAACTCGGAGGCGGAGGCGGAGAAGAACGGCACGTCCGCCTCGCCGGCCACGGCACGGGCCAGCAGGGTCTTGCCCGTTCCGGGCGGGCCGCTCAGCAGCACCCCGCGCGGCATCTTGGCGCCGAGCCTGCGGTACCGCTCGGGGTTCTTCAAGTAGTCGACCACCTCGGTGAGTTCGGCCTCGACCTCGTCGATGCCGGCCACGTCGGCGAAGGTGGTGCGCTTGCCCTGCTCGGCGGTGACCGGCTTGGGCGGGGCCTTGCGGCCGAGCGGTCCGGCGCCGAGGCGGCCGGCCATCCGGCGGGCGAGCAGCACCCAGACGAAGACCAGCAGCAGCATCGGGGCGAGCGAGAGCAGCAGGTTGGTGAGGAAGCTGCGCTGCTGGACCGGCGAGGTGGCGGTGACCTCGACGCCCTGCTGCTGCAGGGTGGCCCACAGGTTGTCGCCCGCGAAGGAGGGGCGCTGGGTGTCGAACTCCGTGTAGTCGCCCTTGCCGCCGTCGGGTTTGGGCTGGGCGCTCTTGAGGGTGCCCTCGATCGCGTCGCCCTTGGCGTAGATCTTGGTGATGTTGCCCTTGTTCAGCTGGTTGTTGAACTCGGTGTAGGAGATCGTGGTGGCGCCCTGGTTGCCGAAGAACGACAGCAGCAGGTCGGAGATCAGGAAGACCACGAGTGCGGTGAGGACGAGGCCCGTCCAGCCGCCGGGCATCCGGCGGCGGGGTGGTGGCGGGGGCGGGGCGCCCTCGGACCGCCAGGGCTGGTCGGGGGTCTGGCGCGGCGGCACGGGTTCGGTCACCCACCGGACGATACGGACAGGCGCTCGGACGGGCCACCCGCAACGCCGCGCCCGACCGGCCGGCCGCTTCCCCGCCGAGGCCCCCGACCAGCGGATATGCCGTGGCGGCGGTGCTCAGGCGGCGGAGCCCGGCCACTCCTCCGCGGTCAGCGCGAACCGCTCGTGGTCGCGCCAGTCCCCCTGCAGGAACAGCATCCGCGGGGTGAAACCCTCGTGCCGGAAGCCCAGCCGCTTGGCCATCGCGATCGAGCGCTCGTTCTCCGGCTGCACGTTGATCTCCAGCCGGTGCAGGCCCAGCCCGTCGGCCGACTGCGGGGCGAAGCAGCGGTCCAGGACCAGCCGCAGGCCCTCGGACATCCGCCCGGTGCCGGCGAACGGCAGGTACGAGTCGTAGCCCAGTGTGGCGTTGCAGAACCGGCCCATCACGATGTTGGCGACGTTCACCTTCCCGACCAGCCCGCCGGTCTCCCGGTCGAAGATCAGGAAGGTGCGCAGGCCCGACCCCTGGCGGTCCAGCAGTTCCGGCAGCCCGTCGGGCTCGACCGGGTTCCACCGCCCGATGTGCTCGGCGGACCGGCGGACCGCCGCCGCGTACAGAACCTCGTCCTCGGCCCTCGGGGCCCTGATCATCACTCGCATGCCGACATCATCGGACACGGAGGCGTTCCCGGACACGGCACCCACCTCGGACACGATCGGCCCGCCGCCCGGAGATCACCGGACGGCGGGCCGATCAGGACCAATCAGGGCCTGTCAGAGCCTGACAGGACCGAGCGAAGTCGATCAAGAACACTCGGACCGAGGACCGCAGCGGACTACAGCAGGTCCTTGAACTCCTTGGGCAGCTCGAAGTCGGCCGGGCCCTTGCCCGCGCCGAGGCCGAACGCGCCGCCGTCGCCCGAGCCCTGACCGGCGCCCGCGCCGAGCGCGCGGCGCTCTGCGGCCGCGGCCTCCTCCTGCGCGCGCTTCAGCGGGTTGCCGCTCTTGCGCTTGCCCTTGGCCTGCGGGGCCTTCTTGGCGGACTTCTTCGCGCCGCCGCCCATGCCCGGGATCCCCGGCATGCCGGGCATGCCCTTGCCGGAGGCCATCGCGGACATCATCTTGCGGGCGTCGAAGAACCGCTCGACCAGGTTCTTGACCTCGCCGACCTGGACGCCCGAACCCTTGGCGATGCGGGCCCGGCGGGAGCCGTTGATCAGCTCCGGCTCGGCACGCTCGGCCGGGGTCATCGACTTGATGATCGCGCCGACCCGGTTGACGTCCTTGTCGTCGATGTTGTTGATCTGCTCGCGGATCTGGCCCATGCCGGGCAGCATGCCGAGCAGCTTGGAGATCGAGCCCATCTTCTGGACCTGCTCCAGCTGCGACAGGAAGTCGTCCAGGGTGAACGCCTTCGGGCCGCCGCGCAGCTTGGCGGCGATCTTCTCGGCCTCGGCCTGCGAGAAGGTCTGCTCGGCCTTCTCGATCAGCGAGAGGACGTCACCCATGCCCAGGATGCGCGAGGCCATCCGGTCCGGGTGGAAGGCGTCGAAGTCGTCGACCTTCTCGCCGTTGGAGGCGAACATGATCTGCCGGCCGGTGACGTGCGCGACCGACAGGGCGGCACCACCGCGGGCGTCGCCGTCGAGCTTGGAGAGCACCACACCGGTGAAGTCGACGCCGTCGAGGAAGGCCTGCGCGGTGGTGACCGCGTCCTGACCGATCATCGCGTCGACGACGAACAGGACCTCGTCCGGGTTCACCGCGGCGCGGATGTCGGCGGCCTGCTGCATCAGCTCGGCGTCGATGCCGAGGCGGCCGGCGGTGTCGACGATGACGACGTCGTACTGCTTCTGCTTGGCGTACTCGATCGAGTCCTTGGCGACCTGCACCGGGTCACCGACGCCGTTGCCCGGCTGCGGGCCGTAGAAGGCCACGCCGGCCCGCTCGGCCATCACCTGCAGCTGGTTGACGGCGTTCGGGCGCTGGAGGTCGCAGGCGACCAGCAGCGGGGTGTGCTTCTGCTTCTGCAGCCAGTGGCCGAGCTTGCCGGCGAGGGTGGTCTTACCGGCACCCTGCAGACCGGCGAGCATGATGACCGTCGGGCCGTTCTTGGCGAACCGCACCCGGCGGGTCTCGCCACCGAGGATCGCGATGAGCTCCTCGTTGACGATCTTGATGATCTGCTGCGCCGGGTTCAGCGCTCCGGAGACCTCGGCGCCGAGCGCCCGCTCCTTGACCTGCTTGATGAAGGCCCGGACGACCGGCAGCGCGACGTCCGCCTCCAGCAGCGCGATGCGGATCTCGCGGGCGGTGGCGTCGATGTCCGCCTCGCTCAGGCGGCCCTTGCCCCGGAGGTTCTTGAACGTCGCTGCGAGGCGATCGGAAAGGGTGTCGAACACGTCGGCGCGGGTCCTCTGCGGCATCGGTATCGGTACGGTCGTCGTCCCCCAGGGTATCCGGCCACCCCGGGTACGGTCTCCACCCCCGTACGGAAGGCCCCCGGACCGGCCCGGCACCAACCCCGGACCGACCCCAAACCGGCCCGGCACCGGCCCCGGACCGGCCCCGCACCCCCGCCCCTCAGCCCAGCGCCGCCCGGACCGCCGCCGCCACCTCCCCGGCCCGCCCGGCGGTGAGCGGACGGCCCGCCGGATCGGTCAGGTAGAAGGAGTCGACGGCCTCCGCCCCCAGCGTGGAGACGTGCGCGGTGCGCACCCGGACGCCCGCCCCGTCCAGCGCCCGGCCGATCCGGTGCAGCAGCCCGGGGGCGTCGTGCGCGCGGACCTCCAGCACGGTCGCGGTCGCCGAGGCCACCGCGGGCGCCACCGCGACCAACGGCGGCGGGGTGGGGATGCCCTTGCGGCGCGGGGCGGCGGCGTCCCGTTCGGCGAGGCGGCGGGAGACGTCCAGCGAGCCGTCCAGCGCCCGGCGCAGGTCGGCCCGCAGCCGGGCCGCCTCCGGCAGCTCGCCGAACTCGGCGGCCACCCGCCAGGACAGCAGCAGCACCGGGCCCGCCCCGATCGGGTCCAGCTCGCGCAGGCCGGCCGAGCGGACGGTCAGCCGGTGCAGCGCCAGCACCCCGGCGACCGTGCCGAGCAGCCCGGGCCGGTCCGGGACGGCCAGGGTCAGCTCGACGCCCATCGGCTCGACGCCCGGGTCCGCCCCCTCGGCCTGGGCCAGCAGCGACAGCGCGGGAGCACCGGTGCGCGCGGCCTCGACCGCGAGCCGCTCCTGCTCGGCGCTCGGCGCGGCTTCCACCGGCGCGCCCCCTCCTCCGGCCAGCTGCGCGGCGGCCCGTGCCACCAGGCCCTCCACCAGCGAGGCCCGCCAGCTGCTCCACGCCGCCGGGCCGGTGGCCAGCGCGTCCGCCTCGGTGAGCGCGTGCAGCAGCTCCAGCTCCGGCAGGGTGCCGACCGCCTTGGTGATCGTCTCGACGGTGGCCGGGTCGTCCGGGTCGCGCCGGGTCGCGGTGTCGACCAGGGTCAGGTGGTGGCGGACCAGCACCGCCAGGGTCTCGGCGTCCTCGGCCGGGAAGCCCATCCGCGCGGCCAGGTCGCGGACGATCACCTCACCGGCCTCGCTGTGGTCGCCGGGCCAGCCCTTGCCGATGTCGTGCAGCAGCGCGGCGACCAGCAGGAGGTCCGGCCGGGCCACCCGGCGGGTCATCGCGGCGGCCCGGACGGCCGTCTCCACCAGGTGCCGGTCCACCGTCCAGCGGTGCACCGCGTTGCGCTGCGGACGGCAGCGCACCCGCTCCCAGTCCGGCAGCAGCCTGGTGACCAGGCCCTCCGCCTCCAGCGCCTCCCAGACCGGGACGGCCGCCTCGCCCGCCCCCAGCAGGGTGACCAGTTGCTCGCGCGCCTCGTCCGGCCAGGGCACCGGCAGTGGCCGGCACTCGGCGGCGAGCCGGCGCACCGTCGCGTACGAGACGGTCAGCCCGTTCTGCGCGGCGGCGGCCGCGGCGCGCAGCGGCAGCACCGGGTCGGCGGCCGGGCGGGCGGCCTGGGCGAGCACCGCCTCGCCGTCCTGCTCGACCACGCCCTCGGCGAGCGGGCGGCGCGCCACCGCGCCCCGGGCGACCGCGCCGGTGCCGCGCCCGGCGCCGGTGAACCGGAAGACCGGCCGGCCCGTGCGGCGGCCCCGGCCGGACCGGGCGGCGAGCACCCGGTCCACCGCCCGCCAGGTGACGTCGCTCGCGTAGGCGATGGTCCGGGCGGCCTCGTAGACCTGGCGCAGCAGGGTGTCGGCGTCCAGCACGCCGAGCCGCTCGGCGACCTGGTCCTGGTCCTGGAGGCTGAGCCGCTCGGTGGCCCGGCCGGTGGCCAGGTGCAGCGCGTCGCGGACGTCGGCGAGCCGCAGCGCGGCGGCGTCCAGGCCGTCCCGGGGCGCGTCGGCGAGCCAGGTGGCGGCGACGGCGTCGAGCGCGACCAGGTCGCGCAGGCCGCCGCGGGCCTCCTTCAGGTCGGGCTCCAGCAGGAAGGACAGCTCACCGTGCCGGTCGGCCCGCTCCCGGCCCAGCTCGCGGAGCTCGGGCAGGCGCGCGGGGGCGCTCGCGCGCCAGTCGGTGAGCACCGCGGAGCGCAGCGCGGCGGTGAGCGCCGCGTCCCCGGCGAGGTGGCGGGCGTCCAGCAGGCCGAGCTGGGCCTTGAGGTCGGCGGCGGCCACCGCCCGGGCCTCGGCGGGGGTGCGCACCGAGTGGTCGAGCTTGGCGCCCGCGTCCCAGACCGGGTACCAGATCCGCTCGGGCAGTTCGGGGGCGATCGGGCCGTCGTGCAGCAGCAGCACGTCCAGGTCGCTGCGCGGGGACAGCTCGCCCCGGCCGTAGCCGCCGACGGCGACCAGCGCGACGCCGGACGGCGGGGCTCCGGCGGCGGCGAGCAGCCCGGCCAGCCAGTCGTCGGTGAGCCGGGCGAGCGCGGCGCGGCGAGGGCGGCCGGCCAGCCCGGGCCGGTCGAGCAGCGCGGCCCGGGCCCCGGCGTAGGACGAGGGGTCGGAGGAGGGGATGGTCTCGGTGGTCATGCGCGGGGTCCCGTCCGTCGTGCGGGTTGATCCTGGACGCCCGTACGGCCGTGGCCAGGGCAGGCTCTGAGGGCCCGGGCGCCGGTACGCCGACCGGCGGACCCGCCCCCCGTGAGGGGCGGGCCCGCCGGATCGCTCAGTGCCTCACAGGGCGTCGGGTCCGCGTTCGCCGGTGCGGACCCGGACGGCGGTGTCGACCGGGATGCTCCACACCTTGCCGTCGCCGATCTTCCCGGTCCGGGCGGCCTTCACCAGGACGTCGATCAGGTCGTCGGCGTCCTCGTCCTCGACCAGGACCTCGATTCTGATCTTCGGTACCAGGTCCACGGTGTACTCGGCGCCCCGGTAGACCTCGGTGTGGCCGCGCTGGCGGCCGTAGCCGCTGGCCTCGGTGACGGTCAGGCCGTGGACCCCGAAGGCCTGCAGGGCGGCCTTCACCTCGTCCAGGCGGTACGGCTTGATCACGGCGGTGATGAGCTTCATCGGGCGTCGACCTCGGTCTTCTCGACGGACTGGGCAGTCTTCTCAGCAGTATCAGCAGTCTTCCCGGCAGGCTTCCCGCTCCCCGCCGCAGAGCCAGCCGCAGAGCCGGTCGCCGAGCCGAGGCCCAGGGACGGGAGCGCCCGGGCCAGGCCCGCGCCGACGGCACTGAAGTCGTAGGCGGACTCGGCGTGCTCGGCCTGGTCGATGCCGGCCACCTCGACCTCCTCGGCGACCCGGAAGCCGACCAGCTTGTCGACCGCCTTGGCCAGCAGCCAGGACAGCACGAAGGAGTACGCCGCGACCACCGCCACGCCCATCGCCTGCTTGCCGAGCTGCCCCAGCCCGCCGCCGTAGAACAGGCCCTTGGCGGTCTGGCCGACCCCGCCGGTGGCGAAGAGGCCGATCAGCAGCGAGCCGATCGCCCCGCCCACCGCGTGCACGCCGACCACGTCGAGCGAGTCGTCGAAGCCCCAGCGGTACTTGAGCGAGACGGCGGCGGCGCAGACCGCGCCCGCGATCAGGCCGATCGCCACCGCGCCGAGCGGGCTGACCGAGCCGCAGGCCGGGGTGATCGCGACCAGACCGGCCACCGCGCCGGAGGCGGCGCCCAGCGTGGTGAACGCGCCGTGCTTGAGCTTCTCGAAGACCAGCCAGCCGACCAGCGCCGCGCCGGTGGCGACCTGGGTGTTCACCACCGCCATCGCGGCCACGCCGTTGGCGGCCAGCGCCGAGCCCGCGTTGAAGCCGAACCAGCCGAACCAGAGCAGCCCGGAGCCGAGCATCACCAGCGGCAGGCTGTGCGGGCGCATCGGGTCCTTCTTGAAGCCGATCCGCTTGCCCAGCACCAGGCAGAGCGCGAGGCCCGCGACACCGGCGTTGATGTGCACGGCCGTCCCGCCGGCGAAGTCGATCACACCGTTTCTGTCACCCAGCCAGCCGCCCTGGCCGTTGTCGACGAAGAACACCCAGTGCGCGACCGGGAAGTAGACGACCGTCACCCAGAGCGCGATGAACAGGCCCCAGGCGGAGAACTTGGCCCGGTCCGCGATGGCGCCGCTGATCAGCGCCGGGGTGATGATCGCGAACATCAGCTGGAAGACGGCGAACGCCGTCACCGGGATCGACCCGGTCAGCTCGTTCAGCCCGATGCCGCGCATCCCGAGGAAGTCCAGGTTGCCGATGAGTCCGGCGAAGGCGTCGGGCCCGAAGCTGAGCGAGTAGCCGTAGAGGACCCAGAGCACGCTGACGATGCCGAGCGAGAGGAAGCTCATCGCCAGCATGTTCAGTGTGCTCTTGGCCCTGACCATGCCCCCGTAGAAGAAGGCCAGGCCCGGGGTCATCACCATGACCAGGGCCGCACTGATGAGCACGAAGGCGGTGTCGCCCGCGCTGAAGCCGTCCGGCATCGGCGTCTCCTCTGCGTGAAGGCCGCTCCACCCCCGGGTACCTGTCCCGTGCCACCCGGGGTGTCGGCGATGAACAGGAGAGTGCCGAAGCCTGGTTTCGGCCAGTGCGGCCGGTTGTTTCGCGGCGGTGACGCGTGCGACGCGCGGGTTACGGGCGCGTGAACCGCGGCCCGGCCGCTGGGCCGGATGGGCTACCGTGCCGCCGCACGGCACGGCCGCGGCTCGAAGGGCCACCGAAAGGACTTCCGGAAAGGCCACCGACCGTGACGGCGGCGGCCGTCACGGTCGGTGGAGTCCTGGCAGCCGGGTCGCTCAGACCACCGAGACGAACTCCGGGATGTCCTGGACCACCCGCTCCTTGAGCCGGCTCACCGCGTCCACGCCCTGGAACCGGGCGGACGCCGCCTCCGTGGTCTTGCGGACCCGGGAGTTCAGCCGCTCCGACCGCACCTTGGTCGCGATGTCCACCGCCTGCTCGGCGTACCGGACGGCCTCCTCGGCCTCCTTCTGCAGCAGGTGCACGCTGGCCATGCCGATCAGGTTGAAGGCGTACGAGCGCACGTGGTCCTCGTCCTGGCGGAACAGGTCGACCGCCCGCTCCATCACCGGCGCCGACAGCGAGGCGTACAGCTGGGCGTTGTCCGAGTGGTACGCGAGGTCGCGGTAGGAGTGGGCGTTCTCGGCGTTCAGCTCGGCCGGCGAGAAGAACTTCAGCCAGTCCGGGTCCCCGTCGCCCTCGCGGATGTCGGTGAAGGTGTCCTCGGCCAGCCGGATCGCCCGGGCGCACCGGTTGACCTCGCCGATGGTGGCGTAGGCGCGCGCCTCCATCGCGTACAGCAGGGACTGCTGGCGCGGGGTGGCGGTGTCCCGGCTGCCGTACTGGGCCAGGTGGATCAGTTCCAGGGCGTCCTCGCCCCGGTTGAGGTGGATCATCTGGCGGCTCATGTCGGTGAGGATCAGCGCGCCGAACGGGCGGTCGCCGGCCTCCTTGGCCGCGTGCAGGGCCAGCACGTAGTACTTCTGGGCGCTCGGGTGCATCCCGACGTCGTAGGACATCCAGCCGGCCAGGTGGGCGAGTTCGGCGGTGAGCCGGAACAGCCGCTTGGTGGTGTCCTCGTTGTACGTCTCGTGGAGCAGGTCGGTGACCTCGTGGAGCTGGCCGACCACGGCCTTGCGGCGCAGCCCGCCGCCGTTCTGGGCGTCCCACTGGCGGAACATGACCGTGGTCTGCTCCAGCAGTTCCAGCTCGGGCTCGGAGAGCCGGCCGGTGAACGCCTCGCCGCCGTTGGCGGCGGTGAGGATCGGGGTGGGCACGCCGGTCGGGCCGGGGGCGAGCCAGCGCTGCATCGGCTCGATCAGCGCGGCGCCGGCGGTCAGCGCGAGCGAGGTGCCGAGGAAGCCCCGGCGGTTGAGCATCAGGTCGCTGCGGGAGTAGTCGCTGATCAGCTGGACGGTCTGCGGGCCGCTCCAGGGCAGGTCCACGCCGCCGCCGACGGTGGAGACCGGGATCGCGGCACGCAGGCCGAGGTCCTCGATCGAGACCACGGAGCCGAAGCGCTCCGAGAACAGCTCCGACATGATCTTGGGGATCGGCTCCCGGGGCTGCTCGCCGTCCAGCCAGCGGCGCACCCGGGAGGTGTCGGTGGACACGTGGTGGGCGCCGATCTGCCGGGCCCGACGGTTGACCTGGCGGGCCAACTCGCCCTTGGACCAGCCACTGCGGGCGAACCACGTGGTCAGCTTCTCGTTGGGTTGCTTCTCTGCCATGGGAACGTCCCCATCCCGCCCGGCCCCTGCGGGGCCCCCGATCGTGACCGCCCGACGGTTGCGGGCTCTTGCCAGACGTGCCGTGCCCGAGGTGTCGCGTTCCGCCTCGTCGCACTGGTGTGCCATCGTCCGTGGACGGTGTGTCAGATCCCCAACTCCCGTTCCCCGACGGCTCGGAGCTGGTACCCCGACGACGTCCGTGTGCTGAACGTAGTGCCCCGCGAGGTACCCGTGGGAGCGGCCCTGGCGAAACGCCACCTTTCGCCACCCCCAGGAGTGAACCGAAGCCTGGGGGCACACGCTTCACTAGGTAGTCGCGACGGTCCGGCATATGCGGGCCGCCAAGTCCCCCGGCCAGCCCCGGAAGACCCCGCAATCGACCGCAGTCACAAGCGATTTCGCCGTCCACTCGGGACGGCGACCGCCTCGCGCACACGACGATCCGGCATCGGCGCCGCCCCCACAAGGCGGCGCCCGAGGCGCACCATCGCAACAGGCGCACGCCAAGCGCTGCGCGCCGCCACCGCACAACGCACCACGCAACGGACAATCAACACACAGTCACCATCCCGTAACCATCGGCAACGAGAACCTGTTGGGGGAGGCATGGACAACCTGTTCGGCGAACTTCGACTGGGGCACCTGCGGCTGGCACCGCTGGGCGCACGCCGCCGCACCAAGGTCACCGCGTCCCAGGCCGCCGCGGAGTACACCGGCCGCTGGGGGTGGGCGGTGGCCACCGGCGAGACGGCCGGCGGCACCGCGGGCTCGGTGCTGTTCCCCACCGGCCGCGCCTTCGACGTACTGGACGTCCCCGAGCAGGCCGGCCTGCAGGCGCTGGTCCGGCTGGAGCGGATGGGCACCCAGATCGGCCCGGTGCTCGCGCCTCCCACCGGCCGGATGCAGTTCCTGGTCGCCGCCGGCACCGCCCGCCGCCTGCCCGACCTGCTGTACCGGATGGGCTGGGACGACGCCGCGCTCGACCTCGCCTGCCACGGCGAGGGCAGCTGCGTCGCCGCCCCGCCCACCGTCCTCGGCGAGCTCGGCCCGGTCCGCTGGCTGCGCCGCCCCACCCGCGACAACGCCGGCTGCCCCCCCGAGGCCCGGCTGCTGCTCGGCACCCTCGCCTACGCCTGCCACCGCAGCCGCGAGCGCACCGCCGAGCCGGCCTGGATGGCCTCGTAGGGATCCGGGCACAGGAATCCGGGCAGACGAAAGGGCCCGCCCCCGGAGGAGCGGACCCTCATCGACGGGAAGCTCCCGGTCAGTCCCCGATCAGCGCGTCCACGAACGCACCCGGCTCGAACGGCGCCAGGTCGTCCGCGCCCTCGCCCAGACCGATCAGCTTGACCGGCACGCCCAGCTCGCGCTGCACCGCCACCACGATGCCGCCCTTGGCGGTGCCGTCCAGCTTGGTCAGCACGATGCCGGTGATGTCCACCACCTCGGCGAACACCCGGGCCTGGATCAGGCCGTTCTGGCCGGTGGTGGCGTCCAGCACCAGCAGCACCTCGTCCACCGGGCCGTGCTTCTCGACGACCCGCTTGACCTTGCCCAGCTCGTCCATCAGGCCGGTCTTGGTGTGCAGCCGGCCGGCGGTGTCGATCAGCACGGTGTCCGCGCCCTCGGCGATGCCCTCCTTGACCGCGTCGAAGGCGATCGAGGCCGGGTCGCCGCCCTCCGGGCCGCGCACGGTGCGCGCACCGACCCGCTCGCCCCAGGTCTGCAGCTGGTCCGCGGCGGCGGCCCGGAAGGTGTCGGCCGCGCCGAGCACCACCTTGCGGCCGTCGGCGACCAGCACCCGGGCCAGCTTGCCGGTGGTGGTGGTCTTGCCGACGCCGTTGACGCCGACGACCAGGACCACGGCCGGGCCCTCCTCGTGCTTGGTGGAGCGGACGGTGCGGTCGGCGTCCTTGCCGACCAGCTCGACCAGCTCCTCGCGCAGCAGGCCGCGCAGTTCGTCGGGGGTGCGGGTGCCGAGCACCTTCACCCGGGTGCGCAGCCGCTCGACCAGCTCCTGGGTCGGGGCGACGCCGACGTCCGCGGTGAGCAGGGTCTCCTCGATCTCCTCCCAGGTGTCCTCGTCCAGGTGCTCGCGGGAGAGCAGCGAGAGCAGGCCCTTGCCGAGCGAGTTCTGCGAGCGGGAGAGTCGGGAGCGCAGCCGGACCAGCCGGCCGGCGGTGGGCTCGGGGACCTCGATGGCGGGCGCCACCTCGGCCTCGGCCGGGGCCTCGACCTCGACGACCTCGGGGGCCTCGGGAAGCGGCACCTCCTCGACGGTGCGGCGCGGCTCCTCGGTCGGCGGCGCGGCCTCCTCGCCGACCTGGGGCTCCTGCGGGGTGGTCTTCGGCGCCGTGATGACCGGCGCCTGCGACTTCGGGGGCAGCTGCTGGCGTCGTCTGCCGGAAACGACGAGGCCCGCGATCGCGCCGATGGCGATCACGGCGATGACTACGGCAAGGATCACGTATTCCATAACGCCAACCAGTATCCGTGACCGGAGCCCGGATGGACCGCAGCCGGAGCTAGACCGTCACCGTACGGACGCCCGACCGCCGCCGTTCGCGGTGCTCTCCCCCAGCCTGGCGACCGGGAGGTGCCCCCTCCCGCAGGCGCTGGCTGATCACCTGGGAGATCCCGTCGCCCTTCATGGTCACGCCGTACAGCGCGTCGGCGGACTCCATGGTCAGCTTCTGGTGGGTGATCACGATCAGCTGGGAGCTCTCCCGCAGCTCCTCCATGATCCCGACCAGCCGGCGCAGGTTGGTCTCGTCGAGGGCCGCCTCCACCTCGTCCATCACGTAGAACGGGCTGGGCCGGGCCTTGAAGATCGCCACCAGCAGCGCCACCGCGGTGAGCGAGCGCTCGCCGCCGGACAGCAGCGACAGCCGCTTGACCTTCTTGCCCGGCGGACGGGCCTCCACCTCGACCCCGGTGGTGAGCATGTCGTCCGGGTCGGTCAGCACCAGCCGTCCCTCGCCGCCCGGGAAGAGCCGGGCGAAGACGCCCTCGAACTGGGCGGCGGTGTCGTGGTACGCCGAGGTGAACAGCTGCTCGACCCGCTGGTCGACGTCCCGGACGATGTCCAGCAGGTCGCGCCGGCTGCGCTTGAGGTCGTCCAGCTGCTCCCCGAGGAAGCGGTGTCGCTCCTCCAGCGCGGTGAACTCCTCCAGCGCCAGCGGATTGACCTTGCCCAGCTGCTGGTACGCCTTCTCGGCGGCCCTCAGCCGCTTCTCCTGCTCGGCCCGGACGTACGGGTACGGCTCGCCCGGCTCCTGCCCCTCCTCGGGCGTTGACGGCGGGACGGGCTGCTCCGGCCCGTACGAGGCCAGCAGCTCGCCCCCGTCGATGCCGAACTCCTCCAGCGCGCGGGACTCCAGCTGCTCGATCCGCAGCCGCTTCTCCGCCCGCAGCACCTCGTCCCGGTGCCCGGCGTCGACCAGCTTGTCCAGCTCCTCCTTGAGGCCGCGCCCGTGCTCGCGGTGCTCCCGGAGCTCGGCTTCCCGCTCGGCGAGCGCCTGTTCGGCGGCCGCGCGCCCGGCGTCCGCGCGGGCCAGCGACACCTCCAGGCAGGCCAGCAGCTGCCGGGCGCCCGCCGCGACGGCGTTCGCCACCCGGGCGTCGTGCTCGGCGCGCCGGCGACGCTCGGCGGCCCGGGCGCGCGCCTCGCGCTCGGCGCGGGCGGCCCGGTCCAGCTGGTCGGCCCGGCCGGCCAGGGCGCGGACCCGCTCCTCGTGGGTGCGCACCGCGAGCCTGGCCTCCAGTTCGGCCTGCCGGGCGGCGGAGGCCGCCTCGGCGAGGCGCTGCTGCTCGGCCCGGTCCGGCTCGTCCTCCCCCGCGTCCGCCGACTCCTCGGCGGCGGCCAGCCGTTCGGCCAGTTCCTCGGCGGCGGCGAGCAGCTCGGCCAGGCCGTGCTCGGCCCGGGCCGCGGCGGCCGACAGCCGCTCGGCCTCCCCGGCGGCGGCGCGGGCCTGCCCACCCAGCCGGCCGAGCGCCCCCGCGACCTGGGCCCGTTCCTTCTCGGCCCGCCGCCGCAGCTCGCCGAGTCGCTCCAGCTCGGCCGCCGACTCCCGGCGCAGTTCGGTGAGTTGAGCCAGCCGCTCGGCCGACTCGGCGCAGCGGAGGTCGAGTTCGTCGATCGCCCGGGCCGCCTGCTCCACCGCCGCCTGGGTCTCCAGCAGGCTGGGCGCGCCACCGGAGCCGCCCTGGGCGAAGCCGGCGCCCAGCCGGTCGCCCGCCATGGTGACGGCGGACAGCTCGGGGCGTTCGGCGACCAGCCGCAGCGCATCGTCCAGGTCGGCGACCACCACCACCCCGGCCAGCCGGTTCCGCGCGGCGGCGAGCAACTCGCCCGGGCCGTCGAGCAGTTCGGCGGCCCACCGGGCACCGTCGGGCAACTCGCCGTCGCCCGGGGGAACTTCCGGCGCCCCGGCGACCAACAGCGCGGCCCGTCCGGCGTCCTGGGCGCGCAGCAGCCGCAGCGCCGCGGCGGCGGCGGACGGCGAGTCGACGGCCACCGCGTCGGCGGCCGCCCCGAGCGCGGCGGCGACCGGCAGCTCGTAGCCGGGCGCGGTCCGCAGCAGCGCGGCGGCCGGGCCGAGCAGCCCGGTCAGCCGCTCCCCCGCGTCCAGCAGCGCGCCGGTGCCGTCCTTGCGGCGCAGCCCGAGCGAGAGCGCCTCGTGCCGCGCGGTGAGCCCGGCCCGTTCGCGCTCGGCGGCCCCGGCCGCGTCCCGGGCGGCGGCCAGTTCGCGTTCGACCTCGGCCAGCCGGTCCCGGGCCCGCCGGTGCTCGGTCTCGGCCTGCTCGTCGTCCCCGGCCAGGCCGTCCACCTGGTGCTGGAGCTCGTCCAGTTCGCCCTGCGCGGCCTCGGCGCGCAGCAGTGCCTCGTCCCTGGCCTCGGTGAGCCGGCCGATCTCCGCCTGGGCCGAGCCGGCCCGGGAGCGGGCGGCGGCGGCCTGTCCCTGCAGCCGGGCCAGGCCCTCCCGGCGGTCCGCGATGGCCCGGGCGGCGTCCCGCAGCCGGCGTTCCTCGACGGCCAGTCCGCGCTCCAGCTCGCCCTTGCGTTCGACGGCCTCGGCCAGCGCGTACTGGGCCTCCTCCAGCGCCTCGGCGAGGGCGGCCTCCTCCTCGCGGACCCGTTCGGCCTCGCGTTCCAGCTCCTCCGGGTCCCGACCGCGCCGCTCCTCGGCCGCGCCCCCGGCGACGGCGTGCCGGGCCCGGGCCTCGGCGAGTCCGATCGTGCCGCGGGTGCGCTCGGCGAGCGCGGAGAGCCGGTACCAGGTCTGCCGGGCGGTCTCCAGGCCCGGGCCGAGCTGCTGGACCTGCGCCTCCAGGACCCGTTCGCGCTGCACCGCGCGGGCGAGTTCCTGTTCGACGGTGGTCCGGCGCAGTCGCAGCGCGAGTTCGTCGGCGACCTCGGCCTCGACGGCCCGGCGGAGGGTGAGCAGGTCGTCGGCGAGCAGCCGCAGCCGGGCGTCGCGCAGGTCGGCCTGGATGCCGGCGGCTCGGCGGGCGATCCGGGCCTGTCGGCCGAGCGGTCCGAGCTGGCGGCGCAGTTCGGCCACCAGGTCCTGGACGCGGTTGAGGTTGGCCTGCATCGCGTCCAGCTTCCGCAGCGCCTTCTCCTTGCGCTTGCGGTGCTTGAGGACGCCGGCCGCCTCCTCGATGAAGGCGCGCCGGCCCATCGGGTCGGCGTGCAGGACGGAGTCGAGCTGGCCCTGCCCGACGATGACGTGCATCTCGCGGCCGATGCCGGAGTCGGAGAGCAGTTCCTGGATGTCCAGCAGGCGGCAGGTCTCGCCGTTGAGCGCGTACTCGCTGCCGCCGTTGCGGAACATGGTCCGGGTGATCGTCACCTCGGCGTAGTCGATCGGCAGGGCGCCGTCGCTGTTGTCGATGGTGAGGCTGACCTCGGCGCGGCCGAGCGGAGCGCGCCCGCTGGTCCCGGCGAAGATGACGTCCTCCATCTTGCCGCCGCGCAGCGACTTGGCCCCCTGCTCGCCCATCACCCAGGACAGCGCGTCCACCACGTTGGACTTGCCGGAGCCGTTCGGCCCGACCACGCAGGTGATGCCCGGCTCGAAGCGCAGGGTGGTGCTGGAGGCGAAGGACTTGAACCCGCGCAGCGTCAGACTCTTCAGGTGCACGCGGCCGGTCTCCTCAATCGCTCAGGACGGGAACCGACTGTATCCGGAGTCCGACACGACGAAGGGACGCCACATCAGGGCGTCCCTTGCAAAGCTGCGTCCCTTTCGGGGCGGCTCAGTGCACAGCGGCGTCGATCTGCGAGGACCGGGGCGGACTCAGGTGAGTGCCGGCTCCCGCTGATCCAGATCGATGCTGTTGAGCAGCGAGTGCTCGCCAGCGACAGCGGTGAGAGCGTCGTTCTCAGCCTGCATCCGAAGGAGCTCGGCTTCAAGGTCCTGGACGCGCTGCTGAAGCCGTCGCATCTCGGAGAGCATTCGCGGGTCGGGGCCGCCGACGTACCCGAGAAGCGCCTTTGCCATGATGAATGGTCCTCCACGCTGAGTGACCGAACCGGAACGGTACAGGTCTAGGGGGAAGGGGGACGCACGCGCGGCGCGCACCGGAAGTGCTGGCTGGGCACTACGGCACAACCACCGTGAGCTGGGCTCACGAGGGCATGCGCCTGCCGGGAAACGCGATCGTGTGCGCGGGCTTCAAGCGTCTCACCAAAGACGGTACGGGTCAACACGATCACCGCACGCTACCGCGCCCCTGTCACCTGCCCGGCGGTGTCGTCACGCCTGGGGGTCTCGGGCCCGGGTCCACCACGTGCTCGTGGATCATCGTTCGATGCGGAGTCAACCACGAGTCTGCCCGAATGGCAACCGTATGACACCGACGGTTGCCGATCATTTCCGGAAGACCTCGGTGTGGGGCCGGAAAACCGGGGCTCAGCGGATCTCGAACCCCTCGTAACCTGCCCCGACGGCGGTCCAGATCTCGGTCACACCGCTCACCGCGCCGGGCGTGTCGGGGCCGCGCAGCAGGGCCAGCAGCTGCTCGCAGTCCGCGGCCAGGCCCTCGGCCACCACCTGCACCCGTCCGTCGCCCAGGTTGCTGGCGTAGCCGGTCAGGCCGACCTCCAGCGCCCGCGCCCTGGTCCACCAGCGGAACCCGACCTCCTGGACCTTCCCCCGGACCCAGGCGGTCACCCGGACCGGTTCATCACTGTGGGCATCGCGACCGTGCATGCCCCGACCCTAACGGGCGGCGGGGTGGGTCACAGCTCCGCCTGGCGCTCGACCGTCCAGCACGGCAGCTGCACGCCGGGTCTTCCGGGCGCGGAACGGCCCCGCCGGAGCGCACCGGCGGGGCCGTGGGGTCAGGCTCGGATCAGCGGGTCACCAGTCCCCGCCGCCACCACCGAAGTCGCCGCCACCGCTCCAGTCGCTGCCGCCGAAGTCCGCGGCGTTGAAGTCGGCGCCGGTGTAGTCGCCGCCCTCGTACTGGTCCTGGTAGCCGCTGTGACCGCCGTAGCCACCGTGGCCGCCGTGGCCGCCGTCCATGTACGGCTCCGCCGCGTAGGACGGGGTGCTCATCATCGAGCCGAGCACGGTGCCGACGAGCAGGCCGGGCAGCAGGCCGCCGCCGAAGCCGCTGTAGTACCCGCCCGCGTACGGCGCGTAGGCCGGGCCGGCGTTCCAGTACGGCTGCGGGCCGTACTCGGTGTCGACGGTGCGCACCGCCGGGTCGAGGCCCGCCGCCACCCGGTCCGCGTCGGCCTGGCAGACCGGGACGCTGCGGGCGGAGCCGCCGGCCGGGGCCCAGTCGACGTCCTTGACGGACGGGCCGTGCCGCGGGTCCATGAAGCACGGGGGACGGCGCTCGGGCAGCGGCCGCTTCTCGCGCCGGGCCGCCAGGGTGGCCAGCTGGAACCGGCCGTCCTCGATCGTCTCGGTGACCTGCTTGACGTCCGCGGGCTTCTTGGCCTCGCCCATCAGCCGCTTGGCCTTCTCGTACGAGTCCAGGGCGTGGCTGTAGTCGGTGCGCTGGGCGTCGTCCGCGTCGGCCGCGCCCGGGTTGAAGTCGAGCCGCTCCAGCTCCACGCCGAAGGCGGTGATGTCCTCGTCCACCACGCGGCGCAGCTGCTCCAGCTCGGCCCGGGCCTGCTCCTCCTTGCGCTTCTTGGCGCGGCGGAACAGGAAGAAGACACCGGCGCCGGCCAGCACCACCAGCACGACCGGGATGATGACCCAGGCGATCGAGGTGCTGTGGTTGACCCCGGTGCCCTTGGTCTGCGGGGCGGCCTGGTCGACGAAGTCGTTCAGGGTGGCGTTGATGTCGCCCTTGTCGGCGCGGGTGACGGCGCCCCCGATCCGGTCCGCGACGCCGGCGGCCATCGCGCCGCGGTCGGAGCGGGCCATGAAGCCGCCGGTGCCCCGCCAGACGCCGTAGACGCCGTCGATGCCCACCAGGGTGCGCAGGTCCGTGAGGACGGTGTCCTTGTTGGCGGCGTCGGGGACGACCGCGATGAAGATCGGCTTGTCGGCCTTCTCGATCTTCTTGGTCAGGGCGTCCGCCTGGGCCTGGCTGAAGCGGTCCAGCATCTGCGGGGCGACGTAGACCTGCCCCTTCTTCAGGGTGGCCGCGGCATCGCTCAGGCCGCCGGCGGCCGATGCCGAGGGCGCCAGGAGGAGCATCAGCCCGAGCAGCGCCGCCACCAGGGCAAGTGGCCCGGCGCCCCGGGTACGTCGTGCAAGGGTTCTCATGGTCCCCGACGCTACCGTGACCGGCGGAAAAGCACGCCATACCCTTCGCATACTGGTTATGACAAGATTCCCCGCCATCCGCCGGGTCGGCTCCCCTTCGCGGGGATGAGATCTCCCTCAGTCGACCCTGAGACGGCTGGGGCGTGGGAACCACGAGAGGCGGCCGGACGTACGGCCCGGCGGGCTCCGGGCATTCGATGGGGCGTGCCGACCGTACCGCGCGAACGGGCACACTGGACCCCGGACCGCTGGTCCCATTGCCTTTTCTTGACCCAGCCCGTTCCTGACCCAACACCCGATCGGAGCGCTCGGTGATCATCGGCCTCGTCACGGCCGTGGCGGCATCCGCCTGCTACGGCACCGGCTCGGTCCTGCAGGCCGTCGGATCCCGACGCTCGGCCCGGGAGGAGGCGGCCAGGGGCGCCACCACCTCGACCACCGAGCACGGCGGGCCGAGCCTGTCCTCCACCGCCAAGGCCGCCGTCACCTGGGAGTTCGTCCTCGGCACGGTGCTCGACCTGGTCGGCTTCCTGCTCGGCGCCCTGGCCGCGCGGCTGCTGCCGCTGTTCCTGTCCCAGACCATCATCAGCGCCAACCTGGTGATCACCGCGGTGCTGAGCATCAAGCTGCTGGGCATCCGGCTCAAGCAGCTGGAGTGGGCCTCGATCGGGGTGCTCTGCTCGGCGCTGGTGCTGCTGGCCGTCGCGGCCGGCCCGGAGGGCGGTCACCACGCGGCGATGGCGTTCCACTGGTGGGTGCTGATCATCACCACCGTGCTGCTGGTCGGCGGCAGCCTGCTGGTGCGCCGGATGGGCGCCAAGGGCGCGATCGTGGCCGGTCTGCTCTCCGGCCTCGGCTTCGGCGGCCTGGGCGTCGGCGTCCGCATCCTGAACGGCCTCGACCCGTTCCAGCTCGGCACGCTGCTCTCCGACCCGGCGCTGTACGCGATCGTGATCGGCGGCCTCGGCGGCATGTACATCCACACCGTGGCGCTGCAGATCGGCTCGGTCAACGGTGCCACCGCCGCGCTGGTGGTCGGCGAGACGGTGCTGCCCGGCGCGGTCGGCGTGCTGTGGCTCGGCGACTCCTCCAAGGCCGGCCTGGCCTGGCTCGGCGTGCTCGGTTTCCTGCTCGCGGTGGTCTCGGCGGTCGGCGTCGCCTACTTCGGTCAGGGCGACCACGGCGCCCTCGGCGAGGCGTCCGCCGACCAGCCCGAGCTCGCCCGCAAATAAGGGCCTCAGCCCCCGCTGCGGGCCCGCGGGACGCGCTGGCAGCGGGGGCAGAAGTAGCTGGAGCGGTTCATCCAGGCGGCCCGTCGGATCGCCGTCCCGCAGCGGCGGCAGGGCTCGTGCTCCCGGCCGTAGGCGTCGAGGTCCCGGGAGAAGTAGCCGCTCTCGCCGTTCACGTTGACGTACAGGCTGTCGAAGCTGGTGCCGCCGACGGCCAGCGCCGCGGTCATCACGTCCCGGGCGTTGGCCAGCAGCAGCGCGGCCTGCGGGCGGGTGACCGTCGCGGTCGGGCGGTCGTAGTGCAGCTTGGAGCGCCACAGCGCCTCGTCGGCGTAGATGTTGCCGACGCCGCTGATCAGGGTCTGGTCGAGCAGCGCGCGCTTGACCGTGGTGCGCCTGGCGCGCAGCGCGGCCACGAAGGCGGCGTCGTCGAAGCGCGGGTCGAGCGGGTCGCGGGCGATGTGCGCGATGGAGACCGGGGTACCCTCCGGGTCGCCCTCCTCGGCCTCCTCGACGGCCAGGCCGCCGAAGGTCCGCTGGTCGACGAAGCGCAGCTCGCGCCCGCCGTCGGTGAAGCGCAGCCGGACCCGCAGGTGGGTCTCGTCCGGCACGGACGGGTCCTGGACGAGGAGTTGGCCGCTCATCCCGAGGTGGCCGATCAGCGAGAAGCCCGTACCGCTGCCGCTCAGTGGCACCCAGAGGTACTTGCCGCGGCGCTGCGCGGTGCCGAGGGTGGTGCCGGTCAGCCGCGCCGCGAAGTCGGCCGCGCCGGCCGGCTGACGGCGCACCGCGCGCGGGTGCAGCACCTGGACGTGGTCGACGGTCCGCCCGGCGACCCAGTTCGCCAGACCGCGGCGGACGACCTCGACCTCGGGGAGTTCGGGCACGGGAACGGGCCTCCTGCATCGAAGGGATCGGCAGGAGTGAAGGCTACTTCTTCGTCAGGCGCCCGCGGGCAGCCGGTCGGCGTACTTCTCCTTGATCGCACGCCAGGCGCTCTCGGCGGCCTTCTGCTCGGCTTCCTTCTTCGAGCGGCCGACGCCGCTGCCGAAGTCCTCGCCGGCCACCCGGGCCGCCGCGGTGAAGGTCTTCTCGTGGTCCGGCCCGGACTCCATGACCACGTACTCCGGCACTCCGATGCCCACCGAGGCGGTGAGCTCCTGGAGGCTGGTCTTCCAGTCCAGGCCGGCGCCCAGCTGAGAGGACTCCTCGATCAGCGGGTCGAACAGCCGGTGGACGAACTCGGTGGCCGCCTCCAGACCGCGGTCCAGGTAGATGGCCCCGATCACGGCCTCGACGGTGTCGGCGAGGATCGACGACTTGTCGCGGCCGCCGGTGCCCTCCTCGCCCTTGCCGAGCCGGATGAACGCGCCGAGGTCCAGCCCCCGGCCGACGTCCGCGAGCGCGCGGGAGTTGACCACCGCGGCGCGCAGCTTGGCGAGCGTGCCCTCCGGGACGTCCGGGTGGACGCGGTAGAGGGTGTCGGTCACCACCAGGCCCAGCACCGAGTCGCCGAGGAACTCCAGGCGCTCGTTGGTGGGCAGACCCCCGTTCTCGTACGCGTACGAGCGGTGGGTCAGGGCGCGTACCAGAAGGGCGCGCTCGAGCGTGTACCCGAGGCGCCCTTCCAGGACGTCGTATTCGGTCGAAGCCGGCCCGCCGGCCTTGCCGCTGCCCGAAGAACCCTTCGAGGCAGGGGACGCCTTGCGGGTGGAGTTACCGTCCGACATCGATCCGTGCACCCCGCCGATCAGACCGAGAGGACCTGGCGACGGTTGTACGTGCCGCAGCTCGGGCACGCGATGTGGCCCAGCTTCGGCTCGTGGCAGCGGTCGCACGCCACGAGGGCCGGAACGACGGCCTTCCAGTTGGACCGGCGGTGGCGCGTGTTGCTGCGCGACATCTTCCGCTTCGGAACAGCCACGGCTACTTCTCCTGGTTCTCGGCGAGACCCTCACGGGTGTCGCTGTTCTTGATTCCCCGCCGCAGATCAGCGGCTTCGCCACGGGCCTCGTCGCCGGTGTCGGCGGAGAGTCCCTGCAGAGCCGCCCACCGGGGGTCGACGGCGTCGTGGTGGTGCGCCGGGTCGTCGCTCAGGCGCGCTCCGCACTCGGAGCACAGGCCCAGGCAGTCTTCCTGGCACACCGGCTGCAGCGGCAGTGCGAGCACCACCGCGTCACGCAGCACCGGCTGGAGGTCGAAGAAATCGCCCTCCAGGCGGTAAGTCTCTTCTTCCGAGTCCTCGTCGAGGTCATCGGTCCCGGTGGTCCGGGCGCGGTGACGCTCGTCGGACTCCGGGTAGTAGTACAGCTCCTGGAAGTCCACGTCGACGTCGAAGTCGACGGGCTCCAGGCACCGGACGCACTCGCCCTCGACGTGGGCTTCGGCGGTGCCGGTGACCAGCACGCCCTCGACCACGGACTCCAGGCGGAGCTCCAGGTCGATCGGGCTCTTCTCCGGGACGCCGATCACGTCGATGATCCCGAAGCCCTCGGGGGCCTCCAGGGTCCGGCTCACCTTGCGCATCGCGCCCGGACGACGGCCCAGCTCGTGCGTGTCGAACACGAGGGGGTCGCGGTGGTCGAGGCGGTTCAAGGTGTCCTGACTTCCATAGGAATCAAAGCTGTGGCCCCCATCACCAGTCGACCTTGCGCGGGCAAGCCGACAGCCGGACATGGGGATGCCGGAGTGGTCAGACTACCGGAGTCTCCCGTCAGGCCCAACTTCGGTCCCGTCAGGAGCCTCCCGCGCGCTCCCGCCCGGGCTGCTCAGCGGCCGCCGAGCTCACGCAGCCGGGTCATGTCGATCATGCTGGTGTCGAAGAAGCTGGTCTCGTCCAGGCCCTGCTGCTGGTGCGGGACGGCCGGGGGCAGGGCGGGCTGCTGCGGGTAGTGGTAGCCGTCATACGGCTGGGCCACGTAGCCGTCCTGCTGCTGATAGCCGTAGGCGCCCTGCTGCTGGGCCTGGTGCTGCTGGCCCTCGTAGTGGGGCTGCTGCTGCGGGTAGCCGCCCTGCTGGTGGCCCCACTGGGTGTTGTACGGGTCGCCCTGGGCGGCCGGGTCGAAGCCGCCGCCGTACCCCTCGGCGTACTGCCCGACCTGGTGCTGGCCGGTCTGGTGCTGACCGTCGTGGGGCTGTCCGCCCTGGTGCTGGGCGGCGGCCGCGTACTGGTCGGCGCCGGGGGCCTGCCAGCCGGCCGCGGCCGGGGTCTGCTCCGGCCAGGTCTGCTGCTGCGGGACGTCCTCGCGGTACCAGGCGAGGTCGGCGCCGTCGGCGTCGGCGTCCGCGGCGAAGCCGGCGGCCACCGCCTCGGCGCGCTCCTTGGCCTGCTGGGCCTCGTCGGCGGCGGCCAGGTAGGCGCCCAGCTCGTCGATCGGCTTCTTGCCGAGCAGCTTGTCGCGGCCCTTGCCGACCGCCTCCAGGGTCGCGCTGAGCACGTTCTCCAGGGTGGCGAGCTTCACATCGACGTACTCGTCGACCTCGGGGCTCGGGCTGAGCCGCTGCGGCTGGAACTCCTCGCCGTCGGTCTCGCCGTCGGTCTCGAAGGCGCCGGAGTCGCCGCGCAGCTTGGTGCGGCCGCGGCCGACCGCGCCGAGCGTCTTGGTCAGCACGACCTCGAAGTTGGCGAGCTTGCTGTCCACGTAGTCGTCGGCCTCGGCGCGCTGGGTGTCGACCTCGGCGCGGGCCTCGGCCAGGATCCGGTCGGCCTCGGCCTGGGCCCGACGGACCACCTCGGTGTCGGAGATCAGCGAACCGCGCTCGGCGTGCGCGCCCTGGATGATCCGGTCGGCCTCGGCCTGGGCGTCCGCCACCACCTGCTCGTGGTCGGCCATCACCGACTGGGCCTGGGCGAGTTCGGCGGGCAGGGCCGCCTTGAGGTCGTTGAGCAGGCCGATCAGCTCGGCCCGGTTCACCACGCAGGAGGCCGACATCGGCATCGAGCGGGCGTTCTCGACCGCCGCCACGATCTCGTCGACCTTGTTCTGCACGTCCACGGGGCTTCGTCTTTCCGTGTGCCGCCGACGGTCCGGCGGAGGCAGGCCCGGCGCGGTGGACCTCACCGCAGGGCAGGAATACAGACTGTACGGCCCCCGTGCGGCCACCTCACAACGCCCGAGTCGAACCCGTCTCCGCCACTCCGGACAAGACGTGACGAACCGGCAGAAAAGGACGAACCCTACTGCTCGGCCTTGCGCTCCGCGATCCGCTCGACCAGGCGGCCGTGCACCCTCTCCGGCAGCAGGTGCGAGACGTCGCCGCCGTACGAGGCGACCTCCTTGACCAGCGTCGAGGAGAGGAAGCTGTACGTCGGCGAGGTCGGCAGGAACAGCGTCTCCACGCCGGTCAGACCGTGGTTCATCTGGGCCATCTGCAGCTCGTAGTCGAAGTCGCTGACCGCGCGCAGGCCCTTGATGATCGCGGGGATGCCGCGCTCCCGGCAGTAGTCCACCAGCAGGCCGTGGTGCGACTCGACCACCACGTTCCCGAACTGGGCGGTGACCTCCTCGATCAGGCCGATCCGCTCCTCGACGGTGAACATGCCCTGCTTGTTCCGGTTGATCAGGACCGCGACATGCACCACGTCGTACAGCTTCGAGGCCCGCTCGATGATCTCGAGGTGGCCGTTGTGGATCGGGTCGAACGAACCGGGGCAGACGGCTCGGCGCATGGCGTGTGTGCTCCCTCGTGGGGTGACGGCTGCTGCGGGCCGCGGCCCGCTACTCGTGATCGCTGGCCCCGGCGGCGGCGCGACCGTACCAGAGCGTGCCCTCGCCGTAGCGGCGGGAGCGCAGCACCTCGAAACCCTCGGGCCAGCCGAACTCGCCGCCACGGGTGCTGCGCTCCACGGTGACGAGTGCGTCCTCCGCGAGCCAGCCCCCAGCCGACAGTGTGATCAGCATCTCGCGCACCTCCTCGTCCGTCACGGCGTACGGCGGGTCGAGGAAGACCAGGTCGTAGGGGGTCTGCGGGGGCGGCCCGGCGATCACCTTCTCCGCCTTGGTGGCCCGCACCTCGGCGCCCGGCAGGCCGATCGTGCGGACGTTCTCCCGGATCACCCGGGCCGCCTGGCCGTCCGCCTCGACCAGCAGGACGTGCTCGGCTCCGCGCGACAACGCCTCCAGGCCGACCGCGCCCGATCCGCCGAACAGGTCCAGCATCCGGGCCCCGTGCAGGGTGCCGCGGAACGCCTCCAGCGTGGAGAACATCGCCTCCCGGGCCTTGTCGGAGGTCGGACGGGTGCCCCGGCCGGGCGGTACGGCCAGCCGGCGGCCGCCGGCCGACCCGGCGATCACGCGGGTCATGGTGGTGGAAGGTCCTTTCGTCGCTGCCCGACCACGCTATCCCGCCCCGAGCCGAAGGGGCGCGCCGGTGCCGAAAGGGAGAAGCGAGGGAGCGACGGTGGGGGTCCCCCCGGCCGAAGGCTGGGGGAGAGCGAGGGAGCGCCCGACCGTCGGCACCGGACCCGAAGCGGCCCGGAGGCGAGCGGGTGAGTCCCCGCCCCGAGCCGAAGGGGCGCGCCGGTGCCGAAAGGGAGAAGCGAGGGAGCGACGGTGGGGGTCCCCCCGGCCGAAGGCTGGGGGAGAGCGAGGGAGCGCCCGACCGTCGGCACCGGACCCGAAGCGGCCCGGAGGCGAGCGGGTGAGTCCCCGCCCCGAGCCGAAGGGGCGCGCCGGTGCCGAAAGGGAGAAGCGAGGGAGCGACGGTGGGGGTCCCCCCCGGCCGAAGGCTGGGGGAGAGCGAGGGAGCGCCCGACCGTCGGCACCGGACCCGAGCGCCCCGGAGGCGAGCGGGCGAGTAGCGGGCCCCGGGCCCCCGGGGCCCGACCGGTGATCGGCGGGGCCCCGGGGTCGGACACGCCTCAGCTCGCCTCGGAGCCCGCCTGCTGCCCCGGGACCGCCGCGCCGAGCAGGGCCGGCGAGGCATAGCGGGACCAGGACAGGCAGCCGTCGGGCGGGCAGAACTCGGGGCGGCGCGGGTCGTGCCCGAGCTCGCGCAGCTTGGTCCGGACGGAGTCGGGAGTGCGGCCGAAGCGGGCGGCGATCCGGGCGACGGTCTCGCCGTCGTGGAAGCGCCGGACCAGTTCCTCCTCGTGCTGCGGCACCCAGGGGGCGCCGTGGCCCGGGTACAGCTCGCGCAGCACGTCGCGGTCGGGGATGGGCTCGGAGACGTCGGCGACGATCGCCAGCGCCCGCAGCGCGCGGTTGAGCGCGATCCGCAGCGAGGCGACGTCCTCGACCGGCAGGCGGAGCTTGCCCGAGGCGAGCGGCGCGGCGGCCGCCCCCTCGCGCCAGCCGGTCAGGGTGAGGGTGACCTCGCGGTCGTCGTCGCTGGCGAGTTCGATCCGGAAGACCTTGTCGCCCAGCGGGAGCTCGTTGAGATGACGGAATGCCATGGCAGGACCCCCAAGTGTCGTGCCAGGTACGCACCTTGAGGGTGCGTCCTGAACAACTTCATTCTCTCCCGGGGGTCTGACAATTCCGGGGGCGGGCGGCCCCGCTCAGCCCTTCTCCATGTAGGCCGCGCGGTCCTCGTCGAGCAGGCTCTCCAGCGCGGTGCGCAGCTCCGGGTGGGCGGCCAGGTCCGGGTCCTCGGCGACCAGCCGGGTGGCCTCGGTCCGGGCGGTGAGGATGACCTCCTCGTCCTCCAGCACCGAGAGCACCTTGAGCGAGGACTTCACCCCGGACTGCGCCTGGCCCAGCACGTCGCCCTCGCGGCGCTGTTCGAGGTCGATCCGGGACAGCTCGAAGCCGTCCAGGGTGCCGGCCACCGCGTCCAGCCGGGCCCGGGCGGCGCTGCCCCCGGGCATCTCGCTGACCAGCAGGCACAGGCCCGCCGCGCTGCCCCGGCCGACCCGGCCGCGCAGCTGGTGGAGCTGGGAGACGCCGAAGCGGTCGGCGTCCATGATGACCATCACGGTGGAGTTGGGGACGTTCACGCCGACCTCGATGACGGTGGTGGCGACCAGGACGTCCACCTCCCCCGCCGCGAACCGGCGCATCACCTCGTCCTTGGCCTCCGGCGCGAGCCGGCCGTGCAGGATCTCCACCCGCAGGCCGCTCAGCGGGCCCTTCACCAGCATCTCGGCGGTCTCCACCACCGAGAGCGGGGGCCGTCGTTCGTCGCTCGCGGCGCCGAGGTCAGCGACCTCCTCGAAGTCCTCCTCGACGGCCTTGCGCTTCTTCTTCGCCTTCGGGTCGGCCGCCGGCTCCTCGTCCCCGATCCGGGGGCAGACCACGTACGCCTGGTGGCCCTTGCCGACCTCCTCGCGGACCCGTTCCCAGGCCCGGGTGAGGAAGTTGGGCTTCTCCAGCGCGGGCACGACGTGGGTGGAGATCGGCGAACGGCCGGCCGGGAGCTGGTCCAGGACGGAGGTCTCCAAGTCTCCGAAGACGGTCATCGCGACGGTGCGCGGGATCGGGGTGGCGGTCATCACCAGCAGGTGGGGCGGCTGCTCGCCCTTGGCGCGCAGCGCGTCCCGCTGCTCGACGCCGAAGCGGTGCTGCTCGTCCACCACGACCAGGCCGAGGTCCTGGAACTGGACCTTCTCCTCGATCAGCGCGTGGGTGCCGATGGCGATCCCGGCGTCCCCGCAGGCCATGTCCAGCAGCGCCTGGCGGCGGGCCGGGGCGCCCATCGAGCCGGTCAGCAGCGCCACCCGGGTGCCGAGTTCGGAGCCGCCGAGCAGGCCGCCCTCGGCGAGGTCGCCCATCATCTCGACGATCGAACGGTGGTGCTGCTGGGCCAGCACCTCGGTGGGCGCGAGCAGCACGGCCTGACCGCCGGCGTCCACCACGGCGAGCATCGCGCGCAGCGCGACGAGGGTCTTCCCGGAGCCGACCTCGCCCTGGAGCAGCCGGTGCATCGGGTGCTCGGTCGCCAGGTCGGCGGCGATCTCGGCGGACACCTTCTGCTGGCCCTCGGTGAGGGTGAACGGCAGCCGGGCGTCGAAGGCGTCCAGCAGGCCGCCCGCCCGGGGCTTGCGCGGCTTGGCTGGCAGCGCGGAGTCGGCTGCCCGGCGCTGGGCGAGGGCGACCTGGAGGACGAAGGCCTCGTCCCAGCGCAGCCGGCTCTGGGCGCGTTCGCGGTCGGCCTGGCTGCGCGGGCGGTGGATCAGCTCCAGCGCCTCGGGCAGCGGGATCAGGTCGTGCCGCTCGCGCAGTTCGGCGGGCAGCGGCTCGCCGACGTCGCCGAGGTGCTTGGTGAGCGCGGTCTCGACGCAGATCGACAGCTTCCAACTGGGCATCTGCGCGCTGGCGCCGTACACCGGGATGAGCCGGCCGGCGAACTGCTGCGCGGCGGACCCGGCTCCAGTCGATGCGGTGGCGTCCTCGTCGAGCAGCTGGTAGTCGGGCGAGACCAGCTGGCGGGTGCGGTTGAAGACGCCGACCTTGCCCGCGAACAGGCCCTGGGCACCGGCCCTGAGCTCCTTCTGCCGCCAGCCCTGGTTGAAGAAGACCAGCGAGAGCCGGCTGCGGCCGTCGGTGACGACGACCTCCAGCCGGTCGCCCTTGCGGCCGCGGAACGGGATCAGGGTGACCTTCTCGATCCGGGCCAGCACCGTGACGTGCTCGTCGATCTCCAGCTCGTCCAGGCTGGTGAGCTGGCCGCGCTCGACGTAGCGGCGCGGATAGTGGTGCAGCAGGTCCCCGACCGTGCGCAGCTTGAGGCTGTCGGCGAGCACCTTCGCGGTACGGTCGCCGACGAGCTTGGTCAGTGGTTCATCGAGAGCGCCCATCAGGCCCTTGTTTACACCAAGGCACCGACGAACCGGGCTGCTACTCGCCCGCTCGCCCGCCGAAGGGGCTCGGAGCGGGGACTCGCCCGCTCGCCGGCCGAAGGGGCTCGGAGCGGGTGCTCGCCCGCTCGCCTCAACAGGCGGCTCGGGGCGGCCTACTCGACCCCGATCAGCAAGGGCGTGGACTCCTGGCCGCCGTGGAAGACCACCGAGTCCACCTCCGGCCGCTGCTGCCGGACGTGCGCCACCAGCCGGTCGGCGAGCGCCCGGTCGGCGCCCTCGCCGAGGATCAGGGTGACGAGTTCGCCGCCCGCGCCGAGCATCCGGTCCAGCACGCTCTCGCCGACCTCGGCCAGTCCGGCGCCGATCACCGCGACGTCGCCGTCGATCAGGCCGAGCACGTCACCGGCCTGGCAGACCCCGGCCATGGTCCAGGACTCCCCCTCGGCGACGGCGAGTTCGGCGTACCGGGTGGCCCCGGCGGCGGAGGTCATGGCGACCACGTCCTCGTCGAAGCGGCGCCCGCCCTCGTGCACCGCGAGCGCCGCGAGGCCCTGCACCGGGGAACGGGTGGGCAGTACGGCGATCCGCACGCCCTCCTCGCGCAGCTGGTCGGCGGCGGCCCCGGCGGCGGCGCGCAGTTCGGGGTCGTTGAGCAGCAGCACCACCTCGCGGGCGCCCGAGCCGCGCACGGCGTCGGCGAGTTCGGCGCTGGCCGGGCGGCGGTCCGGGTCGGCGTGCAGGACGACGGCGCCGGCCTGCTCGCACAGCTCGGCCAGCCCCTCGCCGGAGACCACGGAGAGCACCGCGCGGGCCCGCTCCTCGCGTTCGCCGCGCTCGGCGGCGGTGCCGGCCCGGGCGGCGGCCTCCGCGAAGTGGGTGATCCGGATCTGGTGCGGGCGCCCGGCCTCGACCCCGGCCTCCACCGCGGCGCCCGCGTCGTCCACGTGGACGTGCACGTTCCACAGGCCGTCGCCGCCGCCGATCACCAGGGAGTCGCCGAGCCCGCCGAGCCGCTCGCGCAGCCCGGGCAGCGCCTCGTCCGGCGCGTCCAGCAGATAGATGACCTCGAAGGCGGGGTGACCGGGGCCGGGCGGCCGCAGGTGCACCTCGCAGCTCTCCACCGCCCGGACGTCCGCGCGCAGCGCGACCGGCCCCATCGGCTGTTGCCCGGCGACGGCGTCGGCCAGCGCGCCGAGGACGGCCACCAGGCCGCGCCCGCCGGCGTCCACCACCCCGTTCTCGGCCAGGACGGCGAGCTGCTCGGGGGTGTGCCGCAGTGCGTCCCGGGCGGCCCGGTGGGCGGTCTCGGCGACCTGCGCGAGCCCGTCCCCGGCCCGTACCGCCTCCCGGGCGGCGACCCGGGCGACGGTGAGCAGGGTGCCCTCGACGGGCTCCGCGACGGCCTGGTACGCGGAGTCGGCGGCCCGCTGCAGGGCGGCCCGCAGCTGTTCGGCGCCGCCGCCCTGGGCGAGCTGCTCGGCGGTGCCGCGCAGCCACTGGGCGAGGATCACCCCGGAGTTGCCGCGGGCGCCGATCAGCGCGCCGCGGGCCATCGCCCGGACGGTGTCGGCCAGTCCGGGCGCCGGGTCGGCGGCGGGGTCGGTGAAGCGGCTCTCCACCTCGGCGGCGGCGGACTCGACGGTCAGGTAGAGGTTGGTGCCGGTGTCGCCGTCCGGGACGGGGTAGACGTTGAGCGCGTCGATCTCCTCGCGGGCCTGGCCGAGCGCGCGCAGGGCGAGCTGGCACCAGGTGCGCACGGCCGGGGCGTCGAGCGTGTGCAGCACCAGGTCTCCTCCGGATGGAACGCCGATATGGCCTGAGAACGAACGATGAGGGGTGGTACCCGCAGGTTATCGGGGCCGGGCAGGGCCGCCCGGACCGGCGGCCGGAGCGATCACTCGGCCGGTCATGGTAGTTTCGTGGGACGGAAGCAAGCGTTGTATGCTCTTCCGGTTGCCTGGAACCGTCCAGGCTCACCCCCCTGGTCCGGTCTGGTTCACGTGAGTGCTCCGGTGGGTGGGCGGGGTTTTCGAAAGTAACTGATCTGAAGTCTTGGAGTGACTCCTGTGGCTGCCAACTGCGACGTCTGCGGCAAGGGGCCGGGCTTCGGCAACAGCATCTCCCACTCTCACCGCCGTACCCCCCGTCGTTGGAACCCCAACATCCAGACGGTGCGCGCTGTGATTGGGCGGACGCCGAAGCGGCTCAACGTCTGCACCTCGTGCATCAAGGCCGGTAAGGTCTCGCGCTGACGCGCAGACCGGCATGCCGGTCCTCCAGTGAGTCGGTTCATCCCCGGATGAGCCGGCTTCGCTGTTTCCGGGACCGGTCAGGCTTTCCGGACGCACCAGTGGTGGGCGGGCTCCCTCGGGAGTCCGCCCACCACTGCGTTTCGGACTAGCGCCAGCGCCAGGCGTGGTCCACCGGGCCGATCCCGGCGCCCAGCGCGAAGCCCCCGGCGATCGCGCCGGTGATGTACTCCTTGGCCGAGCCCACCGCCTCGGGCAGCGACTCGCCCTTGGCCAGGCCGGCCGCGATCGAGCTGGCCAGGGTGCAGCCGGTGCCGTGGGTGTGCCGGTTGTCGTAGCGCGGCGCGCGGTACCAGTGCACCTCGCCGGGCCCGCCGTACAGCAGGTCGGCGGCCTCGCCCGCCAAGTGGCCGCCCTTGACCAGCACCCAGCGCGGCCCGAGGTCCAGCAGCGCCTCGGCGGCGGCCAGCATCTGCGACTCGTCCTCGACGGTCCGGCCGGTGAGCTGCGTCACCTCGTGCAGGTTGGGGGTGACCACGGTGGCGACCGGCAGCAGCTTCTCCCGGACGGTGGCCACCGCCTCGGCGGCCAGCAGCGCGTCCCCGTGCTTGGAGACGCCGACCGGGTCGACCACCACCGGGGCGTCCACCCCGGAGAGCAGGTCGGCGACGGTCTCGACCAGCTCGATCGAGGCGAGCATGCCGGTCTTGACGGCCTGCACCCCGATGTCGTCCACCACGCTGCGGAACTGCGCCCGGACGGCCTCGGCGGGCAGTTCCCAGTAGCCCTGGACGCCGAGCGAGTTCTGCGCGGTGACGGCGGTGATCACGCTCATGCCGTGGACGCCGAGGGCGAGCATCGCCTTGAGGTCGGCCTGGATGCCGGCGCCGCCGCCGGAGTCGGAGCCGGCGATCGTGAGGACGCGCGGGGGTGCGGTGGAAGACATGTCTCCCAACCTACCTGCGGCGATTCAGAGCACCGCCTCGGACTCCGCCCAGCGGTCCTCCGGCACCGTCTTCAGCCGGCTCACCGCGGCGCCGATCGGCAGCAGCTCGATCTCGGTCCGGCGCAGCGCGGTGAAGTGCCCGAACGCGCCCCGGTGGACGGCCTCCACCGCGTGCCAGCCGAAGCGCGAGGCGAGCACCCGGTCCCGGGCGGTCGGGGTGCCGCCGCGCTGGGTGTGGCCGAGGATGACCGGGCGGGCCTCCTTGCCGAGCAGGTTCTCCAGCTCGTGGGCGAGCCGGTTGCCGATCCCGCCGAAGGTCCGGTGGCCGTACTGGTCGACGTCGCCGTGGTCGAAGCGCATGGTGCCGGGCATCGGGGCGGCGCCCTCGGCGACGGCGATGATGGCGAACTTCTTGCCGCGGTCGAAGCGGTCCTCGACCATCCGGGCCACCGCCTCGATGTCGAAGGGCTTCTCCGGGATCAGGATCCCGTGGGCGCCGCCCGCCATGCCCGCGGTGAGGGTGATCCAGCCGGTGTGCCGGCCCATCAACTCCACCACCATGACCCGCTGGTGGGACTCCGCGGTGGTCTTCAGCCGGTCGATCGCCTCGGTCGCCACGTGCACCGCGGTGTCGAAGCCGAAGGTGACGTCGGTGGCGTCGATGTCGTTGTCGATGGTCTTGGGCACCGCGACGACCGGCAGCCCGGCGTCGCTGAACAGCTTGGCGGCGGTCAGCGTTCCCTCGCCGCCGATCGCGATCAGCGCGTCGATGCCGATGTCCCGGGCCAGCGTCGTGGCGTTCTCCACCGCCCAGACGATCCGCTCGCGCCGCACCCGGGCCGAGCCCAGGATGGTGCCGCCGAGGGTGAGCAGACCGGTGACGTCGTCGTGCGAGACCGGCCGGGTGCGGCCCTCGATCAGGCCGAGGAAGCCGTCCTGGATGCCCACGATCTCGTCGCCGTGGACGTCCGTGCCCCGGTGCACGACCGAGCGGATCACCGCGTTGAGGCCGGGGCAGTCGCCGCCGCTGGTCAGTACACCGATGCGCATGAGTGGTGTGCTCCCGCTCGCAGTGGTTCGGACCACCCGCGCCGGACGGCGGGCGGGCTCGGATGCCGCAAGCCTACGCAAAACGCACCCTCGAAGCCCGCCGCCGCACCCCCGGAGCGTCACGCGTCGTACCGGCGTCCACACGCCGTCGGCCGTACTCCGTACGTCACTCGGCGAGTTGCTTCACTCGGCGAGGTACGTCACCCGGCGAAGCACGTCACTCGGCGAAGTGGTCCCAGCCGCCGACCCGGTCCCAGGGCGCGCCGTCCACCGTCACCCGGCCACTGCGCGAGCCCCGCGGGCGACCGGTCACCTCGCCCACCACCCGCCAGCGGGACGGGAGTTGGACCCCGCGCGGGAAGGTCGCCACGATCGCGTGGTCCTCGCCGCCGGACAGCACCCAGACCAACGGGTCCACCCCGACCGCCTGTCCGATGTCGGCCATCTGCGCCGGGACGTCGAAGTCGGCGGCCTTGAGGTCGATGTCCACCTCGCTGGCCCGGGCCACGTGGCCGAGGTCGGCGACCAGTCCGTCGCTCACGTCGATCATCGAGGTCGCGCCCAACTCGGCCGCGGCCGGGCCCGCGTGGTACGGCGGCTCGGGCCGGCGGTGCGCCTCGACGAAGGCGCGCGGGGAGCGGAAGCCGCGCTGCAGGACGGTGAGTCCGGCCGCCGACCAGCCGAGCCATCCGCTCACCGCGACCACGTCGCCGACCTGAGCGCCGGAGCGCGTCACCGCCGCGCGCCCCTGGAGGTCGCCGAGCGCCGTGATCGCCAGCGTGACGGTGTCGCCGCGCACCACGTCGCCGCCGACCACCGTCGCCCCGGCGACCTGGCACTCGTCGCGCAGCCCGTCCATCAGCTCGGTGGCCCAGGTGGTCGGCAGGTCGGCGGGGGCGACCAGCCCGAGCAGTATCGCGGTCGGCACCGCGCCCATCGCGGCCACGTCGGCGAGGTTCTGGGCGGCGGCCTTGCGGCCCACGTCGTAGGCGGTGGACCAGTCCCGGCGGAAGTGCCGGTTCTCGATCAGCACGTCCGTGGTGGCCACCACCCGGCCGTCCGGGGCCTTCACCACCGCGGCGTCGTCCCCGGGGCCGAGGTCGACCGCGTCGGTGAGCGGTACCCGGGCGGTCAGCTCCCTGATGAGGCCGAACTCGCCGAGCTCGCCCACGGTCCCCTGCATCTGCCGTCCTCTCGCGTTTCCATGTTCCGGTCCCCGTCGCGCTCCCCCGCGCGCAGCGTACGCCCTTCGAGGGTGCCGAAGTCTCCCCTCCCCGGCCCGCTGCGCGGTAGCGTGGTGTGATCAGCCTGCCGGTGAGCCCGCATCCACCCCTGCGCCAGACCGGGCGATCACGGCGGCGCTCCCCCCAACCGGCCGCCGGGAGGTCACCCGTGGTACAGGCATACATCCTGATCCAGACCGAGGTAGGAAAGGCCACCGCGGTGGCCGAGACCATCTCGAAGATCCCCGGCGTGATCACCGCCGAGGACGTCACCGGTCCGTACGACGTGATCGTCAAGGCCGAGGCCGAGACGGTGGACGACCTGGGCCGCATGGTGGTCGCCAAGGTCCAGAAGGTGGAGGGCATCACCCGCACCCTCACCTGCCCGGTGGTCCACCTGTAGCCCCGGCTACCATCGGCGGGTGGCCAGAGAACTCCGCATCCCCGAGGCACTGACCGCGCTTCCGGCGCCGGTCCGTTGGCTGGCCCTGCCGGTGGTACTGACCTGCACCGTGGTGGCCCTGGTCGGCAGTTGGAGTTCGGCCGACCCGGACATCCAGGTGCCGCAGCCCTCCGGCCGGGCGGCCGACTACTGCCGGGCACTGGCCGGCGCGCTCCCGCAGGAGCTGCTCGGCCGCCCCCGCGAGGACCCGTCGCCCGCCTCGCCGTACGTGGCCGTCTGGGGCGGTTCGCCCCGGACGGTGCTGCGGTGCGGCGTCGACCGGCCGGAGGAGCTGGACGGCCCGCACGCCGAGGACTGGTCCCCGACCGTCGACGGCGTCACCTGGTGGTCGCAGAAGCTGAGCGACGGCGGCTACCGCTTCGTGACGACCATGCGCGCCGCCTACGTCGAGGTGACCGTGCCGGCCGGCGCAGCGCAGAACCCCTTCGACCCGGCGGCCGCCCTGACCCCGGAGGTCAAGGCCAACATCCCCGGCTGAGCGGGCGAGTCCCCGCCCCGAGCCCCTTCGGCCGGCGAGCGGGCGAGTCCCCGCCCCGAGCCGAAGGGCCGCGCCGGTGCCGAAAGGGAGAAGCGAGGGAGCGACGGAGGAGCGAGGGAGCGCCGACCGTCGGCACCGGGCCGGAGCGGCCCGGAGGCGAGCGGGCGAGTTACAGAGGCGGGCCGGGATCTCCCGGCCCGCCCCTCGACGCACTACCGCAGCCCGGTCGAGCGGCGCAGCGCGCTCTGCAGCAGCCGGTCGATCAGCTCCGCGTACGAGATCCCGCTGGCCTCCCACATCTTCGGGTAGGCGGAGATCGGGGTGAAGCCCGGCATGGTGTTGATCTCGTTGATCATCCAGGAGCCGTCCTCCAGCAGGAAGAAGTCCACCCGGGCCAGGCCCTCGCAGCCGAACGCCTCGAACGCGGCCACCGCCTGGCGCCGGATCTCCGCGACCTCCGCGTCGGTCAGCTCGGCCGGGATCCGCACCTCCGAGGAGTCGATGTACTTGGCCTCGAAGTCGTAGAAGTCGAAGCCCTCGCCGACCAGCACCTCGGCCGGGACGCTGGCCCGCGGGCCGTCCTCGAACTCCAGCACGCCGCACTCGATCTCGCGACCGGACACGCCCGCCTCGATGATCAGCTTGGGGTCGTGCCGGCGGGCCTCCTCGATCGCGGCGTCCAGCTCGGCCAGGTCCCTGACCTTGGTGATGCCGATGCTGGAGCCGGCCCGGCAGGGCTTCACGAACACCGGCAGGCCGAGCTCGGCGACCCGCTCGCGCACGGCGGCGCGGCCCTGCTCGGTCTCCCACTCGCGCGGCCGCACCACGGTGTAGTGGCCGACGCCCAGGCCGTGCGAGGCCAGGATCCGCTTGGCGAACTCCTTGTCCATGCCGGCCGCGCTGGCCAGCACGCCGTTGCCGACGTACGGGACGCCGGAGAGCTCCAGCAGGCCCTGCAGGGTGCCGTCCTCGCCCCACGGCCCGTGCAGCAGCGGGAACACCACGTCGACCTCGCCGAGGGCCTTGGGGGCGCTTTCCGGCTCGCTCAGCAGCACCTCCCGGCTACCCGGGGAGACCGGCAGCGTGACCTGCCCGTCGACGGCCTCGGCGACGTGCGCCACGTCCGGCAGCCTGCCGTCGGTGATCGCCATCCGGGCCGGCTCGTCGCTGGTCAGCGCCCAGCGGCCCTCGTGGGTGATGCCGATCGGCAGCACGTCGTACTTGTCACGGTCGATCGCCCGGAGAACGCTGCCCGCGGTGGAGACCGAGATCGCGTGCTCGGAGCTGCGCCCGCCGAATACCAGCGCCACGCGCGGCTTCGGGGCGGACGGGTTCGGGGAGGACTGTTCGATGCTCATATCGCGTTCGAGACTACCGTGCGACGTGTTTCCGGGAAGTCAACGCCCGGCCCGGGGGGTTTGGGACATCACGGCCGGAGAGCCCCGCCGCAACGCCCCGGCTCCTGGGGCAGCCCTAGCGGCGCTCCGCCTTGGCCGAGCGCGACATCAGCGCCTGCAGCGCCTCCTGGGTCGGCCGCCCGTTGTGCACCACGTCCACCACGGCCTCGACGATCGGCATGTCGACCCCGCTGCGCCGGGCCAGGTCCAGCACCGACTCGCAGGACTTGACGCCCTCCGCGGTCTGCCGGGTGGCCGCGATGGTCTCGGCCAGCGACATGCCCCGGCCCAGGTTCATCCCGAAGGTGTTGTTGCGCGACAGCGGTGAGGAGCAGGTGGCGACCAGGTCGCCCATCCCGGCCAGCCCCGCGAAGGTGTGCGGGTCCGCGCCCAGCACCTCGCCGAGCCGGGTGGTCTCGGCCAGCCCGCGGGTGATCAGCGTCGCCTTGGTGTTGTCGCCGAGCCCCATGCCGGCCGCCATGCCGACGGCCAGGCCGATCACGTTCTTGACCGCGCCGCCGAGTTCGCAGCCGATCACGTCGGTGTTGGTGTACGGCCGGAAGTACGGCGTGTGGCAGGCCGCCTGGAGCCGCTTGGCGACCGCCTCGTCGGTGCAGGCCACCACGCTGGCGGCGGGCTGCCGGTTGGCGATCTCCTTGGCCAGGTTGGGACCGCTGACCACCGCGACCCGCTCCGGGCCGACCTTGGTGACCTCGTCGATGACCTCGCTCATCCGCTTGGCGGTGCCGAGTTCGATGCCCTTCATCAAGCTCACCAGCACGGTCTGCGGCTCGATCAGCGGCGCCCAGGCGGCCAGGTTGTCGCGCAACGTCTGCGAGGGCACCACGAGCACCGCGAAGTCGGCGCCGGCCAGCGCCTCGGCGGCGTCGGTGGTGGCCCGGACGGAGTCGGGCAGCCGGACGCCCGGCAGGTAGTCCGGGTTCTCGTGGGTGGTGTTGACGGCGTCCACCAGCTCCTGGCGGCGGGCCCACAGCACGACCTCGCAGCCGGCGTCGGCCAGCACCATCGCGAACGCGGTGCCCCAGGAGCCGGTCCCCATCACGGCGCAGCGGGTCACCGGACCGTCCCCTCGGCGTCGTTGTCGCCCGGTCCGCCCTTGGCCCGGCGGCGTTCGGCCAGCGCGGCTGCGGCCCGCTCGCGGGCGGCCTTGCGCATGTCGTAGCGCTCGGCCGGCGGCTGCTCGCCGCGGACCTCGGCCAGCACGGCGGTGATCGCCGCCATGATGTCCTCGGTCGCGTCGTTGAGCACCTGGGCGGTGAGCTCCAGGCCCTGGTACTTGCTCAGGTCCACGGCGGGCCCGGCCGCCACCGTCACCCGGTGCCGCGGGAACAGGTTGAACTTGCCCTTGCCGTAACCGGCCCGGCCGTACGGCGGGATGATCTCGTGGGCGCCCCAGTGCGCGACCGGGATGACCGGCGCACCGGTCATCAGCGCGACCCGGGCGACCCCGTTCTTGCCGGTCATCGGCCACAGGTCCGGATCCCGGGTGAGCGTTCCCTCCGGGTAGAACTGCACGCACTGGCCGTTGTTGACGGCGTCGATCGCGGCCCGGAAGGCCTGTGCGGCGTCGGTGGACTCGCGGAACACCGGAATCTGTCCGGTCTTGCGCAGCATGAATCCGATGAAGGGAATCGAGAACAGCGAGGACTTCCCGAGAATCCGCGGCGGACGCCCGCTGTTGTACTGCCAGTGCGCGTAGATCACCGGGTCGATGATCGAATTGTGGTTCACCGCGGCAATGAAGCCGCCTTCCTTCGGAATGTGCTCCCAGCCCCGCCAGTCGGGCTTCACCAGGGCGGTCGTCACCGGCTTCACCAGCACGGCCGCGAAGCGGTACCAGATGCCGTAGTCGGCGTTGCCGAACTTGGCGTACGAGCGGCGGGCCACCCCAGCTCCTTCTCATCCGATGCGGCACGAGGGGTGCCGCGGTCATAGCCTCCCGGCGCCGCGCACCGCTGCGACCGGGGCCCGGCGCACGGGCGCGGAACAGTGTCGCCCGCCTGCTCACCGACTGTCGAGCGGCCGCGCCAACCCGCCGGGCGGGCGTGATCAAACGCACGTCCGCACAGCTCGGGCGGCCTGGCGAGGGCTCCGGGACCGGCGTCACAATGACGCCGATGACCCAGGACACCGTACGCCCCAGCGCGCCCGTCGCGCCCATCGCGCCCGCCGCCGACTGGTCGCTGGTGCTGCCGCTCAAGCCGCTCGCGCTGGCGAAGAGCCGACTGGCCCCGTACGCCGGGCCGCACCGGGCCGAGCTGGCGCTGTCCTTCGCCCTCGACACGGTGACCGCCGCGCTGGCCACCCCGGGCGTCGCCCGCGTGCTGGTGGTCACCCGGGACGCCACCGCCGGTGCCCGGCTGGCCGCGCTCGGCGCCGTGGTGGTCGCCGACGAACCCGGCGGCGGCCTCAACCGGGCGCTGGCGCACGGCGCCTCGGCCGCCCGGGCGCTCGCCCCGCGGGCACCACTGGCCGCCCTCTCGGCGGACCTGCCGGCCCTGCGCCCGGCCGAACTCGCCCGGGTGCTGGGCGCGGTGCCGCCGGACGGCCGGGCCTTCCTGCCCGACTCCCCCGGCCTGGGCACCACCCTGCTCGCCAGCACCCCCGGCCGTCCGCTCTCCCCCGCCTTCGGGGACGGCTCACGGGCCCGGCACGCGGCCGGCGGGGCGTTCGAACTGCGCCTGGCGGACGTGGAGTCGGTGCGCCGGGACGTCGACACCGGCACCGACCTCGGCGAGGCCGCGACCCTCGGCCTCGGCCCGTACACCAGCACGCTGTTCGACCGCATGAGCCGCTCCCGAGCCGTTCCCGAGCCGCTCCCGGAGCGCTCCTGACCAGCGGGCCCCCGCCCGCCGCTCGCTATGCTGCTGGCATGCAGGCCACCGCGTTCACCTTCGACCCCGCCACCCGAGCCGGCTCCGTGCTGCTCGACGACGGGACCCCGGTGCCGTTCGACGCGGCCGCCTTCGACGCCGGCGGCCTGCGGCTGCTGCGGCCCGGCCAGCGGGTGCGGATCCGCACCGAGGGCACCGGCGAGGCCCGCCGGGTGGTCTTCGTGACCCTGCAGACCTTCCCCGACCCCGCCGACGGCCGCTGACTCCGCCGCTCACCGGCCCCGCCGTTCCCGCGGTTCCCGCCGTTCCCCCGGTGTTCCGCGCCCGGCCGACGGCTGCCGTCGAATCCTGACTGAGCGCCCGGAAATCGAGAGAGCCGCGGCCACCCGGTCTCCGCATTCGCGGAAGGGGGTGCCGCGGCTCTGAGCCGAAGGCCGTCCGAGGACAGTCGCGCGGGACTTACTTGGCAGAGGTCTTGCGCGCGGTGGTCTTGCGGGTGGCGGTCTTCTTCGCCGGCGCCGTCTTCTTGGCCGTGGCGGTCGCCTTCTTGGCGGTGGCCGTGGTCTTCTTGGCGGCAGCCGTGGTGGTCGCCTTCTTGGCGGCAGCGGCCGTCTTCTTGGTCGCGGCGGCCGTGGTCTTCTTGGCGGCGGCGGCGGTGGTCGCCTTCTTGGCGGGAGCCGCCTTCTTCGCGGCGGCGGCCGTGACCTTCTTGGCGGCGGGCGCCTTCTTGGCGGCGGCCTTCTTGGCGGCGGCCGGGGCGGCGGCGGCAGCGGTGGCGGCGCGCTTGGTGGCGGCACGCTTGGCGGCCGGGGTCGCGGCGACACCGGCCTTGCCCGGGGTGAGGGAGCCCTTGGGGGCCTTCTTCACCGAGGGGCCTTCCTTCGGCAGCTTCTTGCTGCCGCTGACCAGGTCCTTGAAGCCCTGGCCCGGACGGAAGCGGGGGACCGAGGTCTTCTTGACCTTGACCCGCTCGCCGGTCTGCGGGTTGCGGGCGAAGCGCGCGGAGCGCTCCACCTTCTCGAAGGTGCCGAAACCGGTGACCGAAACCCGGTCACCGGCCACAACGGCACGGACCATGGTGTCGAGCACTGCGTCGACGGCCTCTGCGGCAGCCTTGCGACCGCCCAGCTGCTCGGCCACCGCTTCGACAAGCTGAGCCTTGTTCACGTCTTCCCCTTCGGAAACGGGCGCCGGATGATTCCATCCGTTCTTTTCGCACGTTAGGTATGTATCTGCGGACTTTCAATTACCAAACGCGCGAATCACCCTAGTGTCGCAATGGATTTGCGCGTCCGCGACCTCAGTCGAGCGGCGGGTGCCCCTCGTCGAGGTCATGTACAAAGCGACTCAACCGCCTTGCCGCCTCCGGAAGATCGCGCTTGGCGGTCTCCGTGACGATGAGCAGTTGACGGGTGAGAGCGGTCTTTGCATCGACAGACACGTTCAGCGCATGCACGCGGGCGTGAGCTTGCTTCAACCGCTCGGCCACGAGCGCGTAGAGCGCTGCGACTTCCAGGTCGTCCGGCGCCTCAGCTGGTGTTGCGGAGGTGACGTCCGGCCGATCGTCAATTCGGCGTTCGGATCCCCGGCCCATGGACTCCTCGGACGCGGGTTCGCCGCCCGCGTACGGAGGTTCATGGTGCCGGTGCATGTACTGATTGTGCCATCTACCCGCAGTTGTACTTGCGCGGGGCCCTCTTCCGCAAAGCCGAATGGGCAATCCGGGGAGGCCCCGGTGCTAACTCGTGCTCCGGAACACCGGATGGCCCGGCCCCCCCGAGGGGGAGCACGGGCCATCCGGTGGATCGTCAGAATGCTTGTTCTGAAGGGAACTCAGGAGACCGGCAGAGTACGGGGCTTGAACGCCGGACGGGTCGCTTCGTAGGCGGCGATGTCGGCCTCGTTCTGCAGGGTGATGCTGATGTCGTCCAGGCCGTTGAGCAGCCGCCACCGGACGTTGTCGTCCAGTTCGAAGGACTCGGTGACGCCTTCGGCCCGGACCTCCCGCTTCTCCAGATCAACGGTGATCTCGGCCGAAGGGTCACTCTCGGTGAGCGACCAGAGGCGTTCCACGGCCTCCTGCGGCAGCACGACGGTCAGCAGGCCGTTCTTCAGGGAGTTGCCGCGGAAGATGTCGGCGAAGCGCGAGGAGATGACCGCGTGGAAGCCGTAGTTCTGCAGCGCCCAGACGGCGTGCTCGCGGGAGGAGCCGGTGCCGAACTCGGGCCCGGCCACCAGGACGGTGGCCCCCTGGCGCTCGGGCCGGTTGAGGACGAACGACTCGTCCTTGCGCCAGGCTTCGAACAGCCCGTCCTCGAAACCGGTTCGGGTGACCTTCTTGAGCCAATGGGCCGGGATGATCTGGTCGGTGTCCACGTTACTGCGGCGCAGCGGGACGGCCCGGCCGGTGTGGGTGGTGAACTTCTCCATGGCTCAGGCCTCCACGGCGACGTCGGCGAAACGGTCGGACAGGTCGGACGGGGCGGCCAGGCGGCCCAGGACGGCGGTCGCGGCGGCGACCTGCGGGGAGACCAGGTGGGTGCGGCCGCCCTTGCCCTGCCGGCCCTCGAAGTTGCGGTTCGAGGTGGAGGCGCAGCGCTCCCCGGGGGCGAGCTGGTCGGGGTTCATGCCCAGGCACATCGAGCAGCCGGCGTGCCGCCATTCGGCCCCGGCGGCGGTGAACACCTGGTCCAGGCCCTCCTCGACGGCCTGCAGGGCGACCCGGACGGAGCCGGGGACGACCAGCATCCGTACGCCGTCGGCGACCTTGCGGCCCTCCAGGACGGCGGCGGCGGCGCGCAGGTCCTCGATCCGGCCGTTGGTGCAGGAGCCGACGAAGACGGCGTCGACGGCGACCTCGCGCAGCGAAGTGCCGGCCTCAAGGCCCATGTACTTCAAGGCGTTCTCGGCGGCCGCGCGCTCCTGCGGGTCGGCGAAGTCCTCGGGGTGGGGGACGTTCGAGCCGAGCGGGGCGCCCTGGCCGGGATTGGTGCCCCAGGTGACGAACGGGGTCAGCTCGCTCGCGTCGATGAACACCTCGTGGTCGAAGACCGCGTCCTCGTCGGTGGCCAGGGTCCGCCAGTACTCGACGGCGGCGTGCCAGTCCGCGCCCTGCGGGGCGTGCGGGCGGCCCTCCAGGTACGCGAAGGTGGTCTCGTCGGGGGCGATCATGCCGGCCCGGGCACCCGCCTCGATGGACATGTTGCAGACGGTCATCCGGGCCTCCATGGACAGGCTCCGGATCGCCGAACCGCGGTACTCCAGGACGTAGCCCTGGCCGCCGCCGGTGCCGATCTTCGCGATGACGGCCAGGATCAGGTCCTTGGCCGTGACGCCCTCGGGCAGTTCGCCCTCGACGGTGATCGCCATCGTCTTGAACGGCGCCAGCGGCAGGGTCTGGGTGGCCAGCACGTGCTCGACCTGGCTGGTGCCGATGCCGAACGCCAGCGCGCCGAAGGCACCGTGGGTGGAGGTGTGGGAGTCGCCGCAGACCACGGTGGTGCCGGGCTGGGTCAGGCCGAGCTGGGGGCCGACCACGTGCACCACGCCCTGCTCGACGTCGCCGAGCGAGTGGATCCGGACGCCGAACTCGGCCGCGTTGCGGCGCAGGGTCTCCAACTGCACCCGGGAGACCGGGTCGGCGATCGGCTTGTCGATGTCCAGGGTCGGGGTGTTGTGGTCCTCGGTGGCGATCGTCAGATCGGTGCGGCGGACCTTGCGGCCGGCCAGCCGCAGCCCGTCGAAGGCCTGCGGGCTGGTGACCTCGTGGAGCAGGTGCAGGTCGATGAACAGGAGGTCGGGCTCGCCCTCCGCGCGCCGCACGACGTGGTCGTCCCAGACCTTCTCTGCGAGTGTCCGTCCCATCGGATTCCCTCCAGCCGGCCGCGTTGCCGGCCTTCTCGTGTCGTCGGGGTCACTGCGTGCGGCGCCCGTGCGGAGCGCGCTCGCGAGACCTGCACGCCGGATCGCTGTCCACGATGCGGACACTCTGGCGAGGTCCCATCCTGGATGTCTCCCGGGCTGCTGCATCCAGAGTGGCGCTTTTCCCGGAAGATTGAACTTGCGTCTCGCGGAATGAGACTGCAGTCTTAGGGCATGGACAACACTAGCGGCGTCGGCGTTCTCGACAAGGCCGCTCTGGTGCTGAGCGCACTGGAGTCGGGCCCCGCCACGTTGGCGGGGCTGGTCGCCGCCACCGGTCTGGCGCGCCCCACGGCCCACAGGCTCGCCGTCGCACTCGAACACCACCGTCTGGTCACCAGGGACATGCAGGGGCGCTTCATCCTCGGCCCCCGCCTGTCCGAACTCTCCGCCGCGGCGGGCGAGGACCGGCTGCTCGCCACCGCGGGCCCGGTCCTGACCCACCTGCGCGACGTCACCGGCGAGAGCGCACAGCTCTACCGCCGCCAGGGCGAGATGCGGATCTGCGTAGCCGCCGCCGAGCGGCTCTCCGGCCTGCGGGACACCGTCCCGGTCGGCAGCACCCTGCCGATGAAGGCCGGCTCGGCCGCCCAGGTCCTGCTGGCCTGGGAGGAGCCCGAGCGGCTCCACCGCGGCCTCCAGGGCGCCCGCTTCACCGCCACCGCGCTGAGCGGCGTGCGGCGGCGCGGCTGGGCCCAGTCGATCGGCGAGCGGGAGCCGGGCGTCGCGTCCGTCTCCGCTCCCGTGCGCGGCCCCTCCAACCGTGTGGTGGCCGCCGTCTCCGTCTCCGGCCCGATCGAGCGACTGACCCGCCACCCGGGCCGGCTGCACGCCCAGGCCATCATCGAGGCCGCGAACCGGCTCACCGAGGCGCTGCGCCGGAGCTGATCCGGCCGATTCCCCCACCCGCCCCGTCCCCCACCGGAAATCCCCCACCGAAAACCCGAAGGGCCCCGCTCGGAGTCGAGCGGGGCCCTTCGGGTTCTTCCGTCGGCGGAAAACGAAAAAGACCCCGCCGGGCGGGGCCTTTCCAATTTCTGGCTGGGGTACCAGGACTCGAACCTAGACTAAATGAACCAGAATCACTCGTGCTGCCAATTACACCATACCCCAACACAAAGCAAGGGCCGATGGGCGAGCCCACCGGCTTCCTGCTCTGAAGTACCCCCGACCGGATTCGAACCGGCGCTACTGCCGTGAGAGGGCAGCGTGCTAGGCCGCTACACAACGGGGGCTTTCCAGGTGATCCCTTGCGGGATCAGTACCCCCGACCGGATTCGAACCGGCGCTACTGCCGTGAGAGGGCAGCGTGCTAGGCCGCTACACAACGGGGGCTTTCCAGGTGATCCCTTGCGGGATCAGTACCCCCGACCGGATTCGAACCGGCGCTACTGCCGTGAGAGGGCAGCGTGCTAGGCCGCTACACAACGGGGGCTTGGATCTTCATTTGTCCTGCGGTGCGACCGTTACCGATCGTACAGCGCTGGGGTACCAGGACTCGAACCTAGACTAACTGAACCAGAATCAGTCGTGCTGCCAATTACACCATACCCCACCGGAGTTGGGCCCCAGCGGGGCCTTCTCAGGCGTTGCGCCTCTCGGTCGGTCCCGTTCCGAAGGGCTTTCGCTCCCTCGTCCGTTCCCTCCCGGGCGGCGCAGAAAGAACATTACCCGACGTCCGCCCTGGCTCCAAAATCGATAACCGCAGGCAGCGGCCGGGAGGCCGTCGGATGACCTCCGGGTGCGCCGCGGGCCCGGCACCAGGCCGGGCCCGCGGGCTGCTCAGGAGGCGCTCAGCGGCCGGTTCAGACGGCCGGCAGGGCGTCCAGGGCGGAGCGCAGGCGACGCAGCGTCTCGGGGCGGCCGAGCAGCTCCATCGACTCGAACAGCGGCGGCGAGACCCGGCGGCCCGTGACGGCCACCCGCAGCGGCGTGAAGGCGAACTTGGGCTTGATGCCCAGCCCGTCCACCAGCGCCTCGCGCAGCGCGGCCTGGATCGGCTCCGGGGTGAAGTCCGCGAGCTCCTCCAGCGCCTTGATGCTGGCCTCCAGCACCGGGCGGGCGTCCGCGGTCAGCGCCTTGGCGGCGTCGTCCGGGTCCACGGTGAAGTCGGCCGGGTCGACGAACAGGAAACCGGCCATGTTGACGATCTCGCTCAGCACGACCATCCGCTCCTGGGTGAGCGGCGCCACCTTGGCGAGCAGGTCCAGCTGCTCGGCGGTGGGCTCGGCCGGCAGCAGGCCGGGGGCCTGGAGGTACGGCACCAGGCGGCGGACGAAGTCCTCCGGGGCCAGCTTGCGGACGTGCTCGGCGTTGATCGCCTCGCACTTCTTGAGGTCGAAGCGGGCCGGGTTGGAGTTCACCTTCGCGATGTCGAAGGCCGCGATCAGCTCGTCCATGTCGAAGATGTCGCGGTCGTCGGCCAGCGACCAGCCCAGCAGGGACAGGTAGTTGAGCAGGCCCTCGCGGATGAAGCCGCGCTCGCGGTAGAGGTTGAGCGAGGCCTGCGGGTCGCGCTTGGAGAGCTTCTTGTTGCCCTCGCCCATCACGTACGGCAGGTGGCCGAAGCGCGGGGTGGCGCCGGTGCCGACGCCGATCTCGGCGAGCGCCTCGTACAGCGCGATCTGGCGCGGGGTGGAGGACAGCAGGTCCTCGCCGCGCAGCACGTGGGTGATGCCCATCAGGGCGTCGTCGACCGGGTTGACCAGGGTGTACAGCGGGGCGCCGTTGGCCCGGACGATGCCGTAGTCCGGCACGTTCTCCGGCTCGAAGCTGAGCGTGCCGCGGACCAGGTCGTCGAACGCGATGGTCTTGTCGGGCATCCGGAAGCGCAGGATCGGCTCGCGCTTCTCCAGCTTGTAGACGGCGACCTGGTCGTCCGTCAGGTTCCGGCAGTGGCCGTCGTAGCCGGAGGGCTTGCCGGCCGCGCGGGCGGCCTCGCGGCGGGCGTCCAGTTCCTCGGTGCTGCAGTAGCAGTAGTAGGCGTGCCCGGCCTCGTGCAGGCGGCGGGCGACGTCCGCGTAGACGTCCATCCGCTGCGACTGGCGGTACGGCTCGTGCGGGCCGCCGACCTCCGGGCCCTCGTCCCAGTCGAAGCCGAGCCAGCGCATCGCGTCGAGCAGCTGCTCGTACGACTCCTCGGAGTCGCGGGCCGCGTCGGTGTCCTCGATCCGGAAGACCAGCTTGCCGCCGTTGTGGCGGGCGTAGGCCCAGTTGAAGAGGGCGGTGCGGACCAGGCCCACGTGGGGGTTGCCGGTCGGAGAGGGACAGAAGCGAACCCGGACGGCCGGGTCAGTGTTAGCCACGCTTGATCACCTTGTTGGTGAGAGTGCCGATGCCTTCGATGGAGACGGCGACCTCGTCGCCGACGTTGAGCGGGCCCACCCCTGCGGGCGTGCCGGTGAGGATGACGTCGCCGGGCAGCAGCGTCATGGCCTCGGAGATGTGGACGACCAGCTCGGCGACCGAGCGGATCATCAGGGAGGTGCGACCGGTCTGGCGGAGCTCGCCGTTGACCGTGCAGGTGATGGCGAGGTCGCTCGGGTCGAGGTCGGTCTCGATCCACGGCCCCAGCGGGCAGGCGGTGTCGAAACCCTTGGCCCGGGCCCACTGGCCCTCGCGCTGCTGGGCGTCCCGGGCGGTGACGTCGTTGGCGCAGGTGTAGCCGAGGATCACCTCGGGCACCCGGTCCAGCGGCACCTCGCGGCACATCCGGCCGATCACCACGGCGAGTTCGGCCTCGTGGTGGACGTCCGAGGAGAACGGCGGGTACGCGATGTTCTCGGTCGGGCCGATCACCGAGGTGGACGGCTTGAAGAAGGTCAGCGGGACGTCCGGGACGTCGTTGCCCAGCTCGGCCGCGTGGGCCGCGTAGTTGCGGCCGACCGCCACGATCTTGTTCGGGAGCATCGGGCTGAGCAGCCGGACGTCCTGGAAGCGGTAGCTCTCGCCGGTGGGCTGGGGCTGGCCGAACGGGTGGCCGGCCAGCTCGTGGACGACCAGCGAGTCGGGCTGGGAAGGGTCCCCCTCGACCACGCCGAAGGAGACGCTGCCGGCGGCAGGGCTCCCTTCCCGGACGGAAAACCTGGCAATGCGCACGGCTGGGCTACCCCTCGCTTCGTCGGCCGCCCGGGGCGCCCCCGGGCGCTGGTGGGCGCCCCGCCCGTCCCGGACGCGGCCCCGTCAATCGACGTCCAGGCTATCGCGTGGGGCCCCTCCCGACCGCTCTGCCCCTGTTCAGCGTGGTCGGGGTGGACCCGCCCCGAGCGCCCCAGTCCGGCGAGCGGGCAAGGGCCCAGCCCCGAGCCCCTTCGGCCGGCGAGCGGGCGAATCCCCGCCCCGAGCCCCTTCGGCCGGCGAGCGGGCGAATCCCCGCCCCGAGCCGAAGAGGCGCGCCGGTGCCGAAAGGGAGAAGCGAGGGAGCGACGCAGGAGCGCCGGAGCGCCGACCGTCGGCACCGGGTCAGAGCGCCCCGGAGGCGAGCGGGTGAGTGGCCCCGCCCCGAGCCGAAGGGGCGCGCCGGTGCCGAAAGGGAGAAGCGAGGGAGCGACGCAGGAGCGAGGGAGCGCCGACCGTCGGCACCGGGTCAGGAGCGCCCCGGAGGCGAGCGGGCGAATAGCAGCGGGCGCCGTCGCCGCTGCTCGCGGTGACGGCGCCCTCGGCGGAGCGCTGGTCCGGTCAGTCCCGGACGGTGACGACCGGGGCGACCATCAGCTGGGTGCGGCGCGGGTTGGCGGTGACGGCCGGCAGCTCGGTGCCGTAGGTGACGACGTCCTCGGGCTTGCGGGCGCCCGGGATCTTGCTGAAGTCCTCGACCGAGGCCAGCGTGGTCCGGCGCGGGTTCGCCGTGGAGCGGCAGGACAGCGTGGACTTGGTGGCCTTCTTCGCCAGGGACATCGAGAGCACCTCGTGGTCGTGGCCGGGTGGATCGCCAGGGATCCGCACCGGCCGGAGTGATTCCGATTGATTCGGAGGGGTTCTGGGCAGGCTGATCGGGGCCGTGCTCCGGAGAGAGCCAGGTTACGAGATCTCATTCCACAGACGCCGTGACCAAAGCTACACATTAGTCTGTGATTTTGCTCACAAATTGACGTGCAAATCACCGATAACCGACATTTCGCCGCATCAGAATTTTCGGACATTCCGTGCAGAACGGGCATTCCAGCAGGTCTGCGACTCTTTTCGATCTCGAGCCACGTTGGCATGTATCCGACGAGTGTCCGAAAAAGGCGGTATTCCGGTCCGGTTACCGCACAGTCAGTGAAATCCCGCGTGCGGTCGGTAGTGCCGGGCGGTTGGTTCCGGCGGCCCTTGTTGGGATTCCCTCGCTGTGCTGGAATGCCACGGACCGTGGGTAGGGAGCAGTCCACCCCGGTGACCCGCTCTCCCGGACCGGCCGGGGTGCGGATGGAAACTCGACACCGTCCAGGCCGTGGCGACGCGGCGGGACGCCCGGTCCAGAGGTTGCGACGCCAGTGCAGGGACGTTTCAAAAGGGGTAGCGGCGCCGCGGGTGACCCGGAGTCGCGCGAGCCTGTGGCAGCCCCTCAGCAGGCGGCGGCCCCCGGCGGCCCGGCCGACCCGGTAGCGCCCGAGGCCCCCGCCCGCCCGGAGGACGACGGCCAGGACCGCAAGTCCACCCGGGACAAACTGCGGACCACCCTGACCAGGCGCCGCGCCACCGGTCTGAGCCGGCTCGCGATGCGCAACTGGCGCATCCGCACCCGCCTGATCGCGCTGCTCGCGCTGCCGGTCCTGGTGTCGCTGGTCCTCGGTGGCCTGCGCATCCAGACCTCGCTGCAGAACTCGCAGCAACTCGCCCAGATGGCCAACCTGTCCGATCTGGCCAAGAAGGCGACCAACCTCGCGGACGCCCTGCAGACCGAGCGCGACATCAGCGCCGGCTACATCACCAACAAGCCGAACGAGCCGCTGGACGACGAGATCGTCGCCGCCCGCAAGGCCACCGACGACCTCAGCCGCACCTTCACCACCTCCTCCGACAAGTTCGAGAACCTCGACCTCTCCGGCGGGAAGGCGCTGCTGTTCCAGATCCGCAAGGACCTGAACTCGATCGCGGACGCGCGCAACACGCCGTACCAGAACAACCAGAACATCCAGGCGACGATCACCGCCTACGACGTGATCATCCGCGACCTGCTGGACATCACCCAGGAGATCGCGCTCACCTCCAACAACAAGGACCTGCTGGTCGCCACCCGCGCGCTGCAGCAGTTCTCGCTGGCCAAGGACGCCACCTCGCAGCAGCGCGCGCTGATCAGCGCCGGTCTGGCCAACCCCAAGGCCCCGGACCTGAGCGCGAGCGACGAGTCCTTCGGCATCCGCCTGCGCACCGCGTACGACAACGCGCTCAACAGCTTCAACAACACCTACGCCGCGCACGACCTGGACAACCTGCGCAGCCAGCTGAGCTACAACAACGTGGTCGCCGAGGCCGACCGCTACTCGCGCTCGATCCTCCAGCCGGGCGGCATCCACCAGACCGAACCGGTCTCGTACAGGGACTGGTACGAGAAGGCCACCACCAAGATCACCGCCGAGCGCCGGATCGAGTCCAAGCTGCTCGAGGACCTCGACGGAAAGGCCCAGGACCTGCAGTCCCAGGCCGACACCGAGGCCCTGATCATCGGTGCCGCCGTTGCCCTGACCCTCCTCGTCGCCCTCGGCGGCGCCGGTCTGATCGCCCGCTCGATGGTGCGCTCGCTGACCCGTCTGCAGACCGCGGCCGAGGACGTCGCCGAGCGGCGCCTGCCCGAGCTGGTCAAGACGCTCTCCGAGAGCGACCCGCACGACGTCGACACCACGGTCGAACCGGTCGCCGTCGACTCGACCGACGAGATCGGCCACGTGGCCCACGCGTTCGACATGGTGCACAGCGAGGCCGTCCGCCTCGCCGCCGAGCAGGCCCTCCTGCGCGGCAACATCAACGCGATGTTCACCAACCTGTCGCGCCGCAGCCAGGGCCTCATCCAGCGCCAGCTGTCGCTCATCTCGGAGCTGGAGAGCCGCGAGGCCGACCCGGACCAGCTGGCCAACCTGTTCAAGCTGGACCACCTCGCGACCCGCATGCGCCGCAACGGTGAGAACCTCCTCGTCCTCGCCGGTGAGGACCCGGGCCGCCGCTGGACCAGGCCCGTCCCGCTGGTCGACGTGCTCCGCGCCGCCGCCTCCGAGGTGGAGCAGTACGAGCGCATCGAGCTCGCCGCCGTACCGTCGGCCGAGGTCGCCGGCCGCGTCGTCAACGACCTCGTCCACCTGCTCGCCGAGCTGCTCGAGAACGCCACCTCGTTCTCCAGCCCGCAGACCCGCGTCCGGGTCACCGGCCACGCCCTGCCCGACGGCCGGGTGCTGGTCGAGATCCACGACACCGGCATCGGCCTCAGCCCGGACGACCTCGCCGAGATCAACGAGCGCCTGGCCAACCCGCCGACGGTGGACGTCTCCGTCTCCCGCCGCATGGGCCTCTTCGTGGTCGGCCGCCTGTCCCTGCGACACGGCATCCGGATCCAGCTGCGTCCGAGCGACTCCGGCGGCACCACCGCGCTGGTCATGCTCCCGGTCGACGTGACCAACTCGGCCGAGCGCCGGGCCCCCGGCCGTCCCGGCCCGGGCGGTCAGGGCAAGCAGCAGCGCGGGGTCGCCCCGACGCCGCGCCAGCAGCGCCAGATGCCGCCCGGCCGCCAGGGCGGTCCGGCCGCGCTCGGCCAGGGCCCGGCCGGCGGTGCCCCGCAGGGCGGCCGTCCGCAGCTCGGCCAGGGCACTCCGGCCGCTCCCGCCGCCCCTGCCGCGCCGACCGGCCCGGGTGCGCCCGGCGGCCGCGCCGGCGGACTGCCGACCCGTCAGGTCGGCCAGGCGCTGCGCGAGAACCCGGTTCCGGCGGGCCAGCAGGGCCCGGGTCAGCAGGGTCCGGGTCAGCAGGGCCCGGGTCGGCCCGGCCGACGCGGCCAGGGCCGGCCGGCGCCCGCCCAGCAGGGCCAGCCGCAGCAGACCCCCCAGCAGCAGGCTCCGCAGGGCCAGCCGCAGCAGTCGCCGCAGGGCGGTCTGCCGCAGCGCGCCCCCGGCCGCCAGGGCCCGCCGCAGGCCGGCCCGAACGGTCTGACGCGCCGCGGCCAGGGCCGCCCCGGCCAGGAGCGTCCGCGCCCCGACGCCGGTCCGGGCGCTCCGGCCCCGCGGACCGGCGAACAGCCGCAGCACGGCCGTCCGGGTGCGCCCGGCGCCCCGCAGCAGGGTGTTCGGCCGGGCAACCGTCCGCAGGACGGCCTGCCGCAGCGCGCCCCCGGCCGTCCGGGCCCCGCCGGCCCCGGCCAGCAGGGTCCCGGTCCGCAGGGCCAGCAGGGCCCGCGCCGTCCGCAGCGCCCCGGTCCGGACGCGCCGCAGCAGGGCCGTCAGCCGCAGCTGCCCCCGCAGCAGCAGCCCCAGCCGCTGCCGCCGGCCGAGCCGGCCCCGGTGGAGAGCACCCAGCAGTTCGCCCGGCCGCGCTTCGAGGCCAGCCAGATCGACCCGCGTGACCCGCTGGGCCTCGGCCTGGTGGAGCCGGTGCTGCCGAACGTGCCGAACCCGGCCCAGCCGCAGCAGCCCCAGCCGTTCCAGCAGCAGCCGGTCCAGCCGCCGGTCCAGCCGCAGCGGCAGGAGCCGATGGCGCTGCCGACCGGGCCGTCCGAGGCCACCGGCGAGCAGCCCTGGTACCCGCCGCAGGCCGACGGCCCGCAGCAGGCCCGGCCCCGGCCGTACCAGCCGCGCCGGCCCGGCACCTCCGCGCCGGAGTTCCAGCAGGAGGACCGGCCGCAGCGGACCCCGCGGCAGCAGGCTCAGCAGGCCCCGCAGGCTCAGCAGGCTCAGCAGGCTCAGCAGCAGCAGGCCCCGCAGGGTCAGCCGCAGCCGCCGCAGCCGGGTGTCGGTGAGGCGCCCTGGCGCCCGTCCGCGAACGACGAGCGCTGGCGCCGTGCCGAACAGGTCCGCGAGCCCTCGACCAGCGGTGTCACCATGTCCGGCCTCCCCCGGCGGACCCCGCAGGCCAACCTGGTCTCCGGCACCGCCGAGGCCTCCCCGCTGACCGGTCCCCAGGTCTCCCGGGCCCCCGAGGAGGTCCGCGGCCGCCTGACCAACCTGCGCCGCGGCATCCAGCAGGGCCGCCGCGCCGGGGCCGAGCAGGCCGCCAACCAGCAGGGCTTCCAGCATGGTGCCCAGCAGCCCGGATTCGATAGTTTCGGTGGCCGGACCGACGGCAACGGCGCAGATCACCAGGAGCGTTGAGTTGAACCAGATGAGCCAGGCCGCCCAGAACCTGAACTGGCTGATCACCAATTTCGTGGACAACACCCCCGGGGTGTCCCACACCGTGGTGGTCTCCGCGGACGGCCTCCTGCTGTGCATGTCGGAAGGCTTCCCGCGCGACCGCGCCGACCAGCTCGCCGCCGTCGCCTCCGGCCTCACCTCCCTCACCTCCGGCGCCAGCCGGATCTTCGAAGGCGGCGAGGTCAACCAGACCGTCGTCGAGATGGAGCGCGGCTTCCTCTTCCTCATGGCCATCAGCGACGGCTCCGCCCTCGCCGTCCTCGCCGCACCCGACTCCGACATCGGCCTGGTCGGCTACGAAATGGCCCTGCTCGTCGACCGAGCCGGCGCCGTCCTCACCCCCGCACTCCGCGCGGAACTCCAGGGCAGTCTCCTGCACTGACCGGAACCCGCGCGGATCTCCCACCGTTCCACCCCGCACCGGGTCCGACCCGACCGGACCCGGCGCCTCACCCTCAGCTACCCTCAGGCAGCTGATCCCGCCTCAGCTGGCACCGCCCCAGCTGGAACCGGCTGCCCAAGGCTGCAGCACAAGGAGGACCCATGACCCCGCCCTCGACACCCGCCGGCCCGTACGGCAACGGGTACGGCAGCGGCTACGGCGGGCAGCAGTCCGACGGCTACGAGCAGCAGCCGCTGGTCCGCCCGTACGCGATGACCGGCGGCCGGACCCGGCCCCGGTACCAGCTCGCGATCGAGGCCCTGATCTCGACCACGGGCTCGGCCGAGCGCACCACCGGGCTGCTGCCCGAGCACGCCCGGATCGTGAACCTCTGCCGTGAGGTCAAGTCCATCGCGGAGATCTCCGCACTGGCCGGCGTGCCGCTCGGTGTGGCCCGCATCCTCGTGGCCGACCTGGCCGAGGCCGGTCTCGTCGCCATCCACCAGCCCGCCGCCGCGGGCGAGTCGGGCGGAACGCCCGATGTCACGCTGCTCGAAAGGGTCCTCAGTGGACTTCGCAAGCTCTAACGGACCCGCCCGCGCCACGACCTCCGCGAAGATCGTCATCGCGGGCGGCTTCGGTGTCGGCAAGACCACGCTCGTCGGCGCCGTCTCCGAGATCAACCCCCTGCGCACCGAAGCCGTCATGACCTCGGCCTCCGCCGGCATCGACGACATCAGCCACGTCTCCGGCAAGACGACCACCACCGTCGCCATGGACTTCGGCCGCATCACCCTCGACGAGGACCTCATCCTCTACCTGTTCGGCACCCCCGGACAGGACCGCTTCTGGTTCATGTGGGACGACCTCGTCCGGGGCGCCATCGGGGCCGTCGTGCTGGTGGACACCCGGCGCCTCGCCGACTGCTTCCCGGCCCTCGACTACTTCGAGAACAGCGGCCTGCCCTTCGTCGTCGCCCTCAACGGCTTCGACGGCCACCAGCCGCACACCGCGGACGAGGTGCGCGAGGCCCTGCAGCTCGGCGCCGACACCCCCGTGATCACCCTCGACGCGCGCCGTCGGGACAGCGCCAAGAGCGCCCTGATCACCCTGGTCGAGCACGCCCTGCTCGCGCGGCTCCGCTGATCGAACACGCGAATGGCCGCCGCGCCGAGCCGAAGGGGCGTGCCGGTGCCGAAAGGGAGAAGGGCCGAGCCGCCGACGAAGGAGGCGGTGCAGTGCCCGCCGACCGTCGGCACCGGGTCCGAGCGCCCCGGAGGCGAGTGCGCGAATGGCCGCCGCGCCGAGCCGAAGGGGCGTGCCGGTGCCGAAAGGGAGAAGGGCCGAGCCGCCGACGAAGGAGGCGGTGCAGTGCCCGCCGACCGTCGGCACCGGGTCCGAGCGCCCCGGAGGCGAGTGCGCGAACAGCGGAACCGTCCGGCCCCGGCGAGCCGTCACACTGACGGGTCGCCGGGGCGGCGGCGCTTACCGGCCGGTGTCCTCCCGGGGCCGCGCGCAAGACCCGCGTATAAGCAGCGCATAACAGTTCGGTAGGCATTTTGTGATCAACAATGACGCAGCGTGGCGAATCAGCGTCACTCAGCGCCAGATGACCACGGATTTGCTCCGTCATGTCGCTGATTGTCCGGATTGTGACGACGCGGGTGTCATACGGCGGCTGTTTGTCCCCCATCCCTGCACGTGCTGAAATTCCAGCTACCCCTGAACATCCCGCGCCGGCCGTCCGGCGGCGGGCCAGGGCCCCGGGGGTAGCGCTGGATTGATCCATGGCCGGCTAGTCGGCCGAGAGGTAGTAGTCGAGTGAGGCGTAAGCAGCAACCCGCCCCGCAGCGGCGCTCCGAGCCCCGCCAGAGCGAGCCGAACGGCAACGCCGCGGAACCGGCCGGATTCTCCGCGTTCACTCCCACCGAGGAGCGCGCCCAGGCCACCCCTGCCCCCAAGCCCCCGACCGCGGCCAAGGAGCCTCGCCCGGGCGCCGGTCCGGCGGGCGACGGCGGCTCCAGCCGGTACGACTTCCTCCGTCCGCGCAACTGGCGCGTGCCGACCCGTCTGATCGCGATCCTGCTGATCCCCGTGATCATCAGTCTGGTCTTCGGCGGTCTGCGAGTGAACACCTCGGTCGACGGCTACATCAAGGCCTCCCGGGCCGAGAAGACCGCCGAACTGGCCAAGGCGGCGACCGAACTCGCCGAGGCGCTCGAGAACGAGCGCGACAAGACCCTGATACCCCTGATCACCGGGCAGGACCCGAACAACGAGGTCGCCAAGCGCCGCGCCGACACCGACGCCGCGCTGAAGGCCTACAACGCCGCGTACGAGGCCTCCGACAAGTCCGGCGAGCTGCCGCGCCGCCACGAGGCCTTCCAGACCCTGGTGATCGACCTGCCGCACCTGCGCCAGGTCGCGTACGGCAAGGAGCTGTTCGCCAGCGCCACCGCGAGCGCCTACTCGACGATGTTCGCGCCGCTGCTGGCCTACGACAACTCGGTCGGCAACGGCTCCGCCAACGCCACCAGCAAGGGCCGCGCGATCTACGCGATGTCGCTGGCCAAGGCCTCCGCCTCGACCCAGCGCTCGCTGATGCTGAGCCTGCTGGCCGGCATCGGGCAGAGCGCGACCACGCGCTACGAGAACCAGGACATGACCCAGCAGATCCTGGTCTCGGAGAAGCTGGAACAGGTCTCGATCAGCGAGTTCACCACCGGTAGCGACCCCGTGGACGCCAAGAAGTACGCGGACGCGCAGGTGGCCCTGGCCGCCGCCCAGGAGCACTCGGCGCTCAAGATGCCCAACGGCACCGTGCCCACCATGCAGGGCCTGCTGGCGCTCGCCGGCAACTACGCCGAGGCCGCCGCCTTGGGCCAGCTGAAGGGCAAGGCCTCCGCCGACGCCTCGTACGCCGAGGCCAACAAGGCCGGTCTGACCGTGGACAACTGGAACCAGGCCGCCGGCAACCACATCCAGGCCCTGCGGAACACCGAAGTCGTGCTGCTGGACGACGTCCTCACCGACTCCCGCAACCTCAAGGACAACGCGCTCTACGACGCCATCCTCAACACGGTCATCGTCGTCGCCGCACTGATCCTGGCCGGCCTGCTCACCGGTTACGTCGCCCGCTCGATGATCCTCGGCATGCGCACCCTGCGCAGCGCCGCCCTGGAGATCGCCGACCACCGCCTGCCGGACCTGGTCGAGAAGCTCTCCAAGACCGACCCCGACCGGGTCGACACCTCGGTGACCGCGATCCCGCTGCACGGCAAGGACGAGATCGGCGAAGTCGCCCGGGCGTTCGACCAGGTCCACCAGCAAGCCGTGGCGCTCGCCGCCGAGCAGGCACTGCTGCGAGGGAACGTCAACGCGATCTTCACCAACCTGTCGCGCCGCAGCCAGGGCCTGATCCAGCGCCAGCTGGCACTGATCACCGACCTGGAGAACAACGAGGCCGACCCGGACCAGCTGGAGAACCTCTTCAAGCTGGACCACCTGGCCACCCGTATGCGCCGCAACGGTGAGAACCTGCTCGTCCTCGCGGGCGAGGAGGCCGGCCGCCGCTGGAACACCCCGGTCCCGCTGGTCGACGTGCTGCGCGCCGCCGCCTCCGAGGTGGAGCAGTACGAGCGCGTCGAGCTGTCCGGCATCCCGGAGGTCGAGGTCGTCGGCGCCGCCGTGACCGACCTCGTCCACCTGCTCGCCGAGCTGCTGGAGAACGCCACCTCGTTCTCCAGCCCGCAGACCCGGGTGCTGGTCAACGCGACCCGCCTGCCGGACGGCCGGGTGCTGGTCGAGATCCACGACAAGGGCATCGGCCTCACCGCCGACGACTTCGCGGAGATCAACGAGAAGCTGTCCGAGCCGCCCACGGTCGACGCCACCATCTCCCGCCGCATGGGCCTCTTCGTGGTCGGCCGGCTCTCCCAGCGGCACGACATCCGCGTCCAGCTGCGCCCGTCCGGCGAGTCGGCCGGCACCACCTCGCTGGTCATGCTCCCGCCGTTCGTCACCCAGTCCGCGGTGGCGCCGGAGCCGGAGGAGCAGTTCACCGTCTCCCGGATCTTCGCCGACCAGGAGCCGACCTCCGAGTGGGCCCCCGACAGCCGCAGCCGCAGCGCCGCCGAGCTGGGCTTCGACGACCACCTCACCGGCATCGGCAACGCCGGCTCCTCGGGCTTCAGCCCGGCCCTGGAGGCCGTCCAGCGCTCGCAGCGCCTCGACCAGGTCCGCCGCGCGGCCCTGGAGGGCGCCCCGCAGCCGCCGGTGGTGGACGCCGAGGTCGAGGAGGACTACCAGCAGGGCTACGACCAGTACGCCCCGCAGCAGGGTTACGACCAGGGCGCCTACGCCGACGACCAGTACGGCTACGAGCAGGGCGGCTACGACCAGGGCGGCTACCAGCAGGACGAGTACGCCCAGGACGGCTACGGCCAGTACCCGCAGCAGGGTTACGACCAGGGCGCCTACGCGGACGGCCAGTACGGCTACGACCAGGGCGGCTACCAGCAGGACGAGTACGCCCAGGACGGCTACGGCCACCAGGCCGCGGAGGCCCCCTCCGGCCACCCGTACGCCCCCGAGCCGCCCGCCCTGCCCGCCGCCGAGCCCACCGCCACCCTGCCGTCCGGGCTGCCCCAGCGCCGCCCCGGCCAGCAGCTGGCGGGCGGCAGCCTGGGCGCCGCCCCGGTCGGCGGCAGCCCGTCCGGGGAGACCCCGAACTGGTTCGCCGGCGCCAAGGACACCTCGGCGCCCGCCGAGACCCGCGGCCACGACGTGTCCGCACTCGGCGGATACGGCCCGACCGGCCCGACCGCCAGTTCCCCCTGGCAGTCGCCGAACGACGGCGACTGGCAGCGCGCCGAGCAGCTGCGCGAGCCCTCGTCCAGCGGCACCACCGGGGCCGGACTGCCCCGGCGCGTTCCCAAGCAGAACCTGGTGCCCGGCAACGCCAAGCCCACCCCGCAGGAGGGGCCGCAGGTCTCCCGCAGCCCCGAGGAGGTCCGTGGCCGCCTCACCAACCTGCGCCGCGGTGTGGAGCAGGGCCGCAGCGCCGGCAACACCGGAAGCTTCCGGATCGACCCCGATCAGGTAGACCAGTCCGGCAACGGACAGAACCGGAGCACCGATCTCTTCGGCGGCTCGAACCACCAGGAGCGTTGAGTTGACTCAGATGAGCCAGGCCGCACAGAACCTGAACTGGCTGATCACCAATTTCGTGGACAACACCCCCGGGGTGTCCCACACCGTGGTGGTCTCCGCGGACGGCCTCCTGCTGTGCATGTCGGAAGGCTTCCCGCGCGACCGCGCCGACCAGCTCGCCGCCGTCGCCTCCGGCCTCACCTCCCTCACCTCCGGCGCCAGCCGGATCTTCGAAGGCGGCGAGGTCAACCAGACCGTCGTCGAGATGGAGCGCGGCTTCCTCTTCCTCATGGCCATCAGCGACGGCTCCGCCCTCGCCGTCCTCGCCGCACCCGACTCCGACATCGGCCTGGTCGGCTACGAAATGGCCCTGCTCGTCGACCGAGCCGGCGCCGTCCTCACCCCCGCACTCCGCGCGGAACTCCAGGGCAGTCTCCTGCACTGACGGTTCGTCGGATACCGTCCAGGTATTCGAAGTACCTCCGCGTCCTTCCCGGGCCCGCTTCGGCGGGCTCGGGTTCGGGCGTCGTACGGCCTTCGCACCACCGGCTCCGGACTCGTACCGAAGCTCGCACCGCACCGCCGCACCTTGTGAGGAGAGGAACCGTGACACCGCCCGACGACCGCAGCGGCCAGTACGGCGTTCCGTACCCTGGCACAGGCCATGACGCCTTCGGAGCACCCGGCGCCGGCCACGGTCAGCCGTACGGCCGGCAGCAGTACGGACAGCCCCAGCAGGACCCGTACGCCCGACCTGAGCAGCAGTACGGCCAGTACGGCCAGCAGGACCCGTACGCCCGGCCGCAGCCCGCCTTCGGCACCCCGCCGCCCGGCTACCCGACGCCGCCACCCGGCCCGGCGCCCGCCCCGGCACCCGGCTACCAGCCGGCCCAGGAGCCCGGGCACGTCGAGGAGTTCGAGGACGAGCCGGACGCCGGCCCGCTGATCCGACCGTTCGCCATGACCGGCGGTCGCACCCGGCCCCGCTACGAGCTCGCGCTGGAGGCCCTGGTCTCCGCGGACGTCGACCCGCAGCGCCTGGCCACCCTCCTCCCGGAGCACCAGCGGATCTGCACGCTGTGCACGGAGGTCAAATCCGTTGCCGAGGTGTCGGCGCTGCTCTCCCTTCCCCTGGGAGTGGCCCGCATCCTCGTGGCCGACCTGGCCGAGGCCGGCCTGGTCGCCATCCACCAGCCCGCTTCCGGCGGCGAATCCGGAAACCAGCCCGACGTCACGCTGCTCGAAAGGGTCCTCAGTGGACTTCGCAAGCTCTAACGCGGCCGCCCCCACCCGCGCCACCACCTCCGCGAAGATCGTCATCGCGGGCGGCTTCGGTGTCGGCAAGACCACGCTCGTCGGCGCCGTCTCCGAGATCAACCCCCTGCGCACCGAAGCCGTCATGACCTCGGCCTCCGCCGGCATCGACGACATCAGCCACGTCTCCGGCAAGACGACCACCACCGTCGCCATGGACTTCGGCCGCATCACCCTCGACGAGGACCTCATCCTCTACCTGTTCGGCACCCCCGGACAGGACCGCTTCTGGTTCATGTGGGACGACCTCGTCCGGGGCGCCATCGGGGCCATCGTCCTCGTCGACACCCGGCGCCTCGCCGACTGCTTCCCCGCCCTCGACTACTTCGAGAACAGCGGCCTGCCCTTCGTCGTCGCCCTCAACGGCTTCGACGGCCACCAGCCGCACACCCCCGACGAGGTCCGCGAAGCCCTCCAGCTCGGCGCCGACACCCCCATCATCACCCTCGACGCCCGCCGTCGGGACAGCGCCAAGAGCGCCCTGATCACCCTGGTCGAGCACGCCCTGCTCGCGCGGCTCCGCTGATCGAACACGCGAATGGCCGCCGGGTCCGAGCGCCCCGGAGGCGAGCGCGCGAGTAACTACTGTGGGCCGCGGGACTTGGTGAAGTCCCGCGGCCCACAGTGGGGTTACTCGGTCGGCTCCAGGCCGGACCGGATCAGGCCGTAGGTGTACGCGTCCTCAAGTGCCAGCCAGGAGGCGGCGATCACGTTGTCGGCCACGCCGACCGTGGACCAGGTGGCGATGCCGTCGGTGGACTCGATCAGCACCCGGGTCTTGGAACCGGTGCCGTGCTGCCCCTCCAGGATGCGGACCTTGTAGTCCACCAACTCGAAGGTGGCCAGCGGCGGGTAGATGCCCTCCAGGGCCGTCCGCAACGCCTGGTCCAGCGCGTTGACCGGGCCGTTGCCCTCGCCGACGGCGATCCGGCGCTCGCCCTTGGCCCACAGCTTGACGGTCGCCTCGTTGCCGGAAACCCCGTGCGGCCCCTGCTCGCTGATGGTCCGCCAGGACTCCAGCCGGTAGAAGCGCTCCCGGCTGCCACGCACCTCGTCGCGCAGCAGCAGCTCGAAGGAGGCGTCGGCGGATTCGTAGGTGTAGCCGAGGTTCTCCTGCTCCTTCACCTTGGCCACCACCCGCCCGGCCAGATCGCGGTCGGTGGACAGGTCGTAGCCGAGCTCCTTGCCCTTGAGCTCCACCGAGGCCCGGCCGGCCATGTCGGAGACCAGCATCCGCATGGTGTTGCCGACCAGCTCCGGGTCGGTGTGCTGGTACAGGTCCGGGTCGACCTTGATCGCGGAGGCGTGCAGGCCCGCCTTGTGGGCGAAGGCCGAGAAGCCGACGTACGGCTGGTGGGTGGACGGGGCCAGGTTGACCAGTTCGGCGATCGCGTGCGAGATCCGGGTCATCTCGGCCAGCCGGCCCGCGGGCAGCACCCGGCGGTCGTACTTCAGCTCCAGCGCGCCGACCACCGGGAACAGGTTGGCGTTGCCGACCCGCTCGCCGTAACCGTTGGCGGTGCACTGCACGTGGGTGGCGCCGGCGTCCACCGCGGCCAGGGTGTTGGCCACCGCGCAGCCGGTGTCGTCCTGGGCGTGCATGCCGATCCGGGCGCCGGTCGCCGCGATCACGTCCGCGACGGTGTCCCGGACGCCGGCCGGCAGCATCCCGCCGTTGGTGTCGCACAGCACCACCACGTCCGCCCCGGCCCGGTGCGCGGTGCGGACCACCGCGAGGGCGTACTCGCGGTTCGCCCGGTACCCGTCGAAGAAGTGCTCGCAGTCCAGGAACACCCGCCGGCCCTGGGCGCGCAGGAACTCGACGCTGTCCCGGATCATCTCCAGGTTCTCGTCCAGCGTGGTGCGCAGCGCCAGTTCGACGTGCCGGTCGTGCGCCTTGGCGACCAGGGTGACCACGGGCGCGCCGGAGGCGACCAGCGCGGCCAGCTGCGGGTCCTCGGCCGCCTTGCCGCCGGCCCGGCGGGTGGCGCCGAAGGCCACCAGCTGGGCGCTGCGCAGCTCCAGCTCGGCGGCGGCGCGGGCGAAGAACTCGGTGTCCCGGGGGTTGGCGCCGGGCCAGCCGCCCTCGATGAAGCCGACCCCGAACTCGTCCAGGTGCCGGGCGATGGCCAGCTTGTCCGCCACCGTCAGGTTGATGCCCTCCCGCTGCGCGCCGTCGCGCAGGGTGGTGTCGAACACGTGGAAGCTGTCGTCGGTACGGCTGACCTCGGTCATGACCCCTGGTTCTCCGTTCGGGGAGGTTGGTACTGCTCTGCCGGATTGTCGTCCCGGCTCCACTGTCCAGGATCCCGCGCGCGGCCCCGGTGTCCCCGGACCCCTTGTGGGGGCCGTCGGCCGGTCCGGAGGCTGTGCTCGTCGGGGCTGCGCCCCAAAAGCAAAAGACCCCTCGCGGGTGCGAGAGGTCTGCGCGCGGGTCTGGACGCTCGTGGTCGCTCCGCATCGGGTCCTGCGGAAGCGGTCACTGCGGACCGGCGCGCCTGCTGCTAATAATCAGCGAAAGCGAGGACACGCTCGCAGTCTGGCACAGCCTCCGGGATCCGGCCCGCCCGTCTCGCGATGCGAAACGGCTCAGATGAGACGACCGGTCGACAGTTCGAATCCGAACGGCTCAGGCAGCCACAACGACTCACCGACCGAGACATCCGTCGTCGTCGAGTAGTCCCCTTTCCTGGGATCACTGTGCAAAGTCACCCGGTGCTTCTGACGATCCACCAGCAGGTACAGCGGGATTCCGGATGCCGCGTATCCTCGCCGCTTGTTCAGGCGATCATTGTCAGCACGTGTGGACGTGACCTCAAGGACCATGAGAACACCGTCCGGCTTGCACCAGGACTCACGGCCGGCCTGCCATCGCATCCGTTTCAGTGAAGGTGCCATCCGGGATGTAGCGTCCACCAGGTACGATCAGCCCCTTCGTCGGGGCGAAGTCGACGCCTTCCGGACATCGACGAGCGACTTGCCAAACGATTCGGCCGATCGCAGTCTCGTGGTCACCATCCGGCGGCGGGGTCACGATGATCTTCCCGTCGATGAGCTCGGCCTTGAAGCCCTCGGGGGTGTCCAGGGCCAGAAAGGCTTCGAGGAGGTCATGTTCCGGAGCGCACGACGTCTCGGCGTATCCGTGCGGCAGTGCGGTCACGGTCCCTCCCACGGTGTTCGAGAACCCTGACGAGCGGAACGCTTCGAGGTTACGACCCGGGCGCCCCGGTGTCGCGGGGCGCCCGGGCACCACGATCAGACGATCCGGTGCAGCCAGTTGTGGGTGTCCGGCGCCTGACCGCCCTGGATGGCCAGCAGGGCGCGGCGCAGCTCCATGGTGATCGGGCCGGGCTCGCCGGTGCCGACGGTCCAGTCGGCGGCCGCGGACTTCACCGAGCCGACCGGGGTGATGACGGCGGCGGTGCCGCAGGCGAAGACCTCGGTGAGGGTGCCGTCGGCGTTCGCCTGCTGCCACTCGTCGGTGGAGATCTTCCGCTCCTCGACCGCGTAGCCCAGGTCGGCGGCGAGCTGGAGCAGCGAGTCGCGGGTGATGCCGGGCAGCAGCGCGCCGGACAGCTCCGGGGTGACGATCCGGGCGTCCTCGCCCTCGCCGAAGACGAAGTACAGGTTCATGCCGCCCATCTCCTCGACCCACCGGTGCTCGGCGGCGTCGAGCCAGACCACCTGGTCGCAGCCCTTCTCGGCGGCCTGGGCCTGGGCGACCAGCGAGGCCGCGTAGTTGCCCGCGCACTTGGCGGCGCCGGTGCCGCCGGGCGCGGCCCGGACGTACTCCTTGGACAGCCAGACCGAGACCGGCTTGATGCCGCCCTGGAAGTAGGCGCCGGCCGGGGAGGCGATGATCATGAAGAGGTAGGAGTTCGCCGGACGAACACCCAGGCCGACCTCGGTCGCGAACATGAACGGACGCAGGTAGAGGCTCTGCTCCGGCTCGCTCGGGACCCACCCCTGCTCCTGCTGGACCAGCAGCTCCACGGCCTCGACGAAGGTCTCCACCGGCAGCTCCGGCATCGCCAGGCGGCGGGCCGAGGCCTGGAAGCGCAGGGCGTTGGCCTCCGGGCGGAAGGTCGCGATCGAGCCGTCGGCCTGGCGGTAGGCCTTCAGGCCCTCGAAGATCGCCTGGCCGTAGTGCAGGGTCATGTTCGCCGGGTCCATCTCGACCGGCGCGTACGGGACCAGCTGGGCGTCGTGCCAGCCGCGGCCCTCCGTCCAGCGGATGGTGACCATGTGGTCGGTGAAGACGCGGCCGAAGCCGGGGTTGGTCAGCCGGGCCTCGCGCTCCGCGGCGGACAGCGGGTGGGCGGAGGGCTTGAGGTCGAACGTGATGGGCGCCTGGGTGGGCGTGCTCATGGCTGTTTCCTTCACCGTGGGGTTCGTTCGGGCCGCCACCGCCGAAGGAACGTCACGGCGATCCGACGCCGGAACGGACGCACGACGGCACGGCCCACTGTCGATACTCGCATCCAGAGGGCCGTGCCGAACAGCCGCCCGCTCCTTGGGGAGCTGCAAGCTGCGGTTATACGGTCCGGCCCACCTGGGCCGGACCCTCTTTGGGTCCGGCCCCTCAGCCGGACTCCGCTCTCGGTTCCGGCCCGCTAGCCGGACTCCGCTCTCGGTTCCGGCCCGCTAGCCGGACTCCGCTCTCGGTTCCGGCCCGCTAGCCGGATACTCGGCCGGCGAGCGCGTCCCCGACCTGGGAGGTGGAGCGGGCGGCGCCGGTGCGCTCGGCGAGGTCCGCCGCGACGGCGGCCTCGACCTTGGCGGCCTCGGCGGCGTAGCCGAGGTGCTCCAGCAGCATGGCGACCGACAGCACGGTGGCGGTCGGGTCGGCCTTGCCCTGGCCGGCGATGTCCGGTGCCGAGCCGTGCACCGGCTCGAACATGGACGGGAACTCGCCGCTCGGGTTGATGTTGCCGCTCGCGGCCAGGCCGATGCCACCGGTCACGGCGGCGGCCAGGTCGGTCAGGATGTCGCCGAACAGGTTGTCGGTGACGATGACGTCGAAGCGCTCCGGCTGGGTGACGAAGAAGATGGTGGCCGCGTCGACGTGCAGGTAGTCGGTGGTGACCTCGGGGAACTCCTGGCCGACCTCGGCGAAGATCCGCGACCACAGGTGCCCGGCGTGCACCAGCACGTTGTTCTTGTGCACCAGGGTGAGCTTCTTGCGCGGCCTCGCCTGCGCCCGGCGGTAGGCGTCGCGCACCACGCGCTCGATGCCGTACGCGGTGTTCAGGCTGACCTCGGTGGCCACCTCGTGCGGCGTCCCGGTGCGCAGCGAACCGCCGTTGCCGACGTACGGGCCCTCGGTGCCCTCGCGGACCACCACGAAGTCGATCTCCGGCTGACCGGCCAGCGGCGACTCCACCCCGGGGAACAGCCGGCCCGGCCGCAGGTTGATGTGGTGGTCGAAGGCGAACCGCAGCTTCAGCAGCAGCCCCCGCTCCAGCACCCCGGACGGCACGCTCGGGTCCCCGATGGCACCCAGCAGGATCGCGTCGAACGCCTTGAGCTCGGCCAGCACGTTGTCCGGCAGCGTCTCCCCGGTCCGATGGTAGCGCCGGGCGCCGAGGTCGTACTCGGTGGTCTCCAGCTTCACGTCGGCGGGAAGCACGGCGCCGAGGACCTTCAGGCCTTCGGCCACCACTTCCTGACCGATGCCGTCACCCGGGACAACTGCGAGACGAATGGTGCGAGACATGCTCGGACCCTACTCCGGTGTCCCAGGTGCTGACACCTCACGTCCAACATTTGGACGATCAGATCAGATCGATCTCGATCGGGAACGGCTGATCCACCTTCAACTGCTCGTGATAGATCCCGGTCGGGAAGTACCTCTTGGAGGCTGGCTCCAGCTCGTACGTGTAGACGACCGGGCGACCTTCGTCGCACTCCACGCGCCAGAAGTGGCGGATACCCGCTGCCGCGTACTTACGCGGCTTGACCTCACGGTCGCGTTCACGGGATTCCTCCGAAACGACCTCGACCGCGAGCAGCACGTGCTCGGCCGAGAATCCGGTCTGGAGATAGCCCGTATCCGAATCCTCGTGGACCACGAGGATGTCAGGCTCGGGCCGATTCCGGCGGTCGAGCGTGACCGTCATCTCCGGCCACACCTCCCAGCCGTCCGGGACCGCCCTTTCCAAGCCGCGTTCCAGCAGGCGCTTCGCCCTCACGTGGAACTTCGTCTGCGGACTCACGAAGATCAGGCTTCCGTCGATCAGCTCGGTGTGCGGCGGGAGATCGGGCAGCCGGTCAAGATCCTCTGCGGTGTAGCCACCAGCAGGAGGCCGAATCCAGTCGGGGTACGGCGCGATGCTCATGGTTCCTCCCATACGGGCATCCTGGCGGCCCTCCCAGGCTACTCGGCAAAGCCTCCCTGGACGCCACTCCTTCGAGGGAGCACGTGTGACGAGGGGTGCGCCGGGGGCGCGCTTAGGGTGGCGTGATCTGGGGTTTCCGGCAGAACGGGGCGTGCGGGTGAGGGCCGAGCGGCGGCGGGAGGTGCTGGTCTGCGGGGGTGCGGCCGGGCTGGCGATGGGCGGGTTCGCGCTGGCGGCGGGGCTGCGCGGGCGGTGGCCGGCCGGGGCGGGCGCGGTCGCCGTGCCGTACCACGCGCACCTGTGGGACCTGCTGCACGGCCAGGCCACCGGGGACCTGCTGTTCAACTGGAACAGCGGCTTCGGCGTCCCGTTCCTGGCGGACTTCTTCGCCTACCTGATGAATCCGTTCTCCTGGCCGACCGCCCTGCTCCCCCGCGACCAGGGGCAGCTCGCCGTCTTCCTGGTCGCCCTGGCCACCATCGGCCTCGGCACCGCCCTGATGGCCCACCTGCTCGGCCGGCTGCACCCCGGCCCCCGCTGGCTGCGGGCGCTCGCCGCCGTCGGGTACGGGCTCTGCGCCTGGGTGCTGGACGTGGGCGGGGCCGCGCCGATGTGGCTCTGGGGCCTGGTCTCGCTGCCGCTGCTCGGCCTGGTCGGGGACTGGTGCCTGCACGAGCGCCGCTGGGTGGCCGGCTCGCTGTGCGTCGCCCTCGTCTGGGCGGGCAACCTCTACACCGCCGCGCTGGCCACCCTGGTGGCCGGGCTGCTGTTCGCCGTACGGCTGTTCGCCACCCCGCGCCCCTTCCGGCACCGGGTCCGGTCGACCGGGCGGGCGATCACCCTGACCGCCACCGGGGTGCTGCTCGCCTCCCCGGTGCTGTTCGTCGCCGTCCGGGCCGCGCGCGGCGCCCAGCCGGAGTCCCCGGTTCAGCCGCTCGGCCCGTCCGGGCTGGGCGGGCACCTCGCCCAGCTGCTGCCCACCACCACCGGCGGGCGGCCGCTGCCGGACGTGGCGATCGGGGTGCTCGGGCTGCTGCTGGTGTGCGGGCTGCCGTTCAACCGGCGGGTGCGGATCCGCGAGCGCGCGGTCTGGTGCACGGCGCTGGCGCTGGTCGTGCTCAGCTTCGTCTGGACCCCGACCGTGCTGGTCTGGCACGGCCTGGCGATCCCGGCCGGCGGCCCGTACCGGGTCTCCTTCGTGCTCAGCGGGCTGCTGGTGCTGGCCGGCTGGGTGTCGCTCGCCCACCGGCCGGACGGGCTGACCCTGCTGGGCGGCGCCGCCCTGGTCGCGGTGATCGCCGCGCTGGCGGCCACCCGGCGCTCGGTGCACCCCTCCGCCTGGGTGCTGCTGGGCGTCGGCGGCGCCGTCGTGCTCGCCGCGCTGTGGGTGCTGGACCACCGGCACACCGACCGCCGGGCGAACACCCTGGCCACCTGGGTGCTCGGCGGGGCGGTGCTCGGCAACGCCGTCTGGTCGGGGTACGCGGCGCTCGGCGCGGCCCCCGACGACTCCGTCCCCCGGGCCGCCGTCCGAGCCGGGCACGCGGCCGTCCGGGTCGGCGCCGACTGGCCGGACGGCCGCAGCGACCCCGGCCCGCACGCCTTCACCCCCAACGACCCGCTGCTGCTGAACGGCCAGGGCGGCGGCTACTTCAGCGGCTACCTGCCGACCGTCGTCGCCCAGCTGCTGCACGACCTCGGCGCCGGCTGGACGGCCGGCGGGCGGCAGACCGCGAGCGTCACCGATCCGGTCGGGCAGGCGCTGTTCGGGATCCGCGCCCACCTGGACGACGGGCCGCCGCCGTACGGCTTCACCCCCGGACGGGCGCCCGCGCCGCCGCTGGTCACCGTGCTGCCGCCGGGCTCCCGGCCGGACACCTCCTCGGTCTGGTCCCGCCAGGAGTCGTTGCTCGGCAGCCAGGTGTACGACGCCCCGCTGCCCGTTCCGGCCGGCGGCCCGGTGCCCACCCTGCACGGCACCAGCGGCTGGTCGGTGCCGGGCGGCGGGGACGGCACGGTGTTCACCGCCGCCTGCACCCCCGGCTCGACGGCGTTCTTCCACGGGGTCTGGTACCGCGGCACGGTCAGCGGCCTGGGCACCAGCTACCGCAGCGACGGCGAGCAGCCCACCACGGCGGTGGCCGTCCACCGGCTGGGGACCGTCCCGGCAGACGGGGTGGTCCGGGTGACCCTGCGGTCGGACGTGATCAGCCAGGTCCCCGCCCGTCCGATCGGCTGCCTGCGGGCCGACGCCCTGGCGGGCGCGGTCACCCGCCTCGCCGCCACCGGCGCCACCCACGTGGAGGCCGGTGGCCACACCCTCTCGGCCACCCTCCCGCCGGGCTCCACCGGCACCGCGCTGCTCTCCGTCCCCGCCACCGAGGGCTGGACCTGCGCCACCGACGGCGGCGCCCCCGCCCCGCCCGCCCCGGTCCTCGGCATGATCGGCGTCCCCCTCGGCGGCGGCGCCTCCCGGGTCTCCTGCGCCTTCCGCCCGCCAGGCCTCACCGAGGGCCTCACCGTCACCTCCGGCACCGCCGCCGCCCTCGTCCTGGTCGCCGTGTTCACCCGCCTCTCCCGCCGCCCCACCCGCACCCCCCGCCGCCGACGCCGCGCCGCCGCCGGGGCGTAGCCGAACGGCGGCGGAGGCAGCGGAAGGGGCGGTCCGCCGAGCTGCTTCGGCGGGCCGCCCCTTGCGGCGTGCGGGCCTACGGGAGGTCGAGGACCTGGGCCCGGCGGTCGGCCGGGTTGAGGTGGTGGAGCAGCAGGAGCCGGGAGGTGTCGCCCGGGGTGCGGTGCACGTCGAGGACGGTGCCGGGGCCGGCCGGGGTGACCATCGTGGTCGGGCCGGTGGGGCCGGTCCGGACGGTGAGGGCCGGGTGCAGCAGGTCCAGCGGGATGGTGGGGCGGGTGCCGCGCAGGCCGATGGCGGAGTAGGCCTCGGCCGGGTCGGGCTTGCCCGGCGCGGCGGTGCCGGCCCAGACGCCGTAGCGGACGGTGCTGTGGCCGGGCCCGACGCCGGGCAGGGCGCTCAGCCGGACCGGGAGGACCACCACGTCGCTGTCCAGCAGCTCGGTGTCGGTGTCGCCCCAGTGGGCGTTGAGCGGCTGGACGTCGAGCTCGTCGCCGGTGCGGGCGTCGAGGGCGCGGGAGACCAGGACGTCGCTGCCGCGCAGCCGGTCGGCCTTGAGGATCACGTCGGTGACGCCGTCCCCGTCGGTGTCCAGCGACACCCGCACCCCGTACAGCCCGACCGGCGTGGCCGCCGGGGCCCACAGCCGGGCGCCCACGTACAGCAGGTCGGAGTCGACGGCGGCGCCCGCGGCCCGCAGGTCGGCGGCCCGGTCGCCGGGGCGTTCGACGCAGAGGTCCTGGGACTGGTCGGCCGGTTCCGGCGCGTCCTCGGGCCGGATGCCCGCGCCGGGGCCGACGGCCTTGCCGCTGCCGGGCGGGCAGTCGGGCCAGCGGGCACCCTCGCCGCCGAGCGCGAGGGCGCTGACCAGTCCGGGCGCCTCGCCGGGGGCGGCGCTGCCGCCGAGGATGACGAGGGTGCCGTCCCGGGCGGTCCGGGCGGCTGCGGTGGCTCCGAGGTCGCCGGTGGGGCGCGGGGCGGCGAACACCGGGACCCGCAGCTGCGGCAGGGTCCGGTCGCCGACCGGGCTGAACAGCACCCGCCCGGAGAGTTCGCCCCGGTAGCTGCGCGCCCGGCCGCCCTGCAGGGTGTCGATGGTCGGGTCGGGCGTGCGGCCCAACTCCCCCGGTACGGACAGCGTCACCCGCACCCGCGCGGTGCCGCCGGCCGGTACGTCGACCTGGGCCGGCGCCACCTGGAAGGCGGCGCCCGGCAGTTGGGTGGAGGCCGCGTAGCCAGTGCGGTAACTCAGCGGCGCGGAGGAGGAGTTGCGTAGCTCGATCTCCCGGTCGAGGGCGGTCGGCCCGCTGATCTCGACCGGCCCGTAGGAGACCCCGACGTTGCCCGGCCGGGCTCCCTCCCCCGCCGCGTAGGCGACGACCGGGGTGCGGACCGCCCGATCGGCCTGGACCCGTCCGGCGCCGGTGCGCTCCGGCCCGTAGACCGGGCCGCCGTGGTCGTCGCCGAGGTAGGTGTCGGTGCTGGTGTTCATCAGCGCGGCCTTGACCTGCTCGACCGGCCAGTCCGGGTGGGCGGCGCGGACCAGCGCGGCCAGGCCGGCGACGTGCGGGGCGGCCATCGAGGTGCCGTTCTCGCGCTGGCCGCCGCTGCCGCTGCCGACCAGGGCGGACCAGATGGTCTCCCCGGGGGCGGCGAGGTCGGGCTTGAGCACCCCGGGCAGGCCGATGCCCCGGGAGGTGAAGTCGGTGAGGGTGTCGGCCCGGGCTGGCTGGTTCTGCGCGACCGAGCCGTGCAGCGGGTTGCCGGGCGCGGCGAGCCGGACCTGCGCGTCGCCCTCGGCGGCGGCCTTCAGCAGCCGTTCGCCGTCCGCCCGGCCGAGCAGCACGGCGGGGATCCGGTCGTTGCCGGAGATCTCGGCGAGGTGATCGGTGTCGGCGGCGTAGAGCGCGCCGATCGCGCCGGCGTCGGCGGCGTGGTCGGCGCGCGGGGCGGAGTTGCAGGCCCGGTCGGCGTCGCGGGTGCGCCAGGTGAGCACCGCGATCCTCCCCTTCAGCCGCTGCTTGTCGGCCTCGCTGAAGTCCGTGCAGCCGTCCGCCTGGTCGACGGGCGCGGCGAGGGCGCCGCTCACCTCGGTGCTGGACCAGCCCCGGTAGCGCTCGCTCCAGTGGCCGGGGACGACCCCGGCCAGCGCGGCGGGGGCGAGCACCGTGATGCCGTCCACGTCGGCGTGCCCGTGCACGGAGGCGGCGACGGTGATCGCCCGGACGGCGGTGCCGGGGCTGCCGCCGATGCCGTACACGTCGCCCTCGTTGCCGACGGCCGCGACCACCACCGTGCCCAGTTCGGCGAGCCGGTCGACGGCGAGCGCGTCGGCGTCGTCGGGGCTGCCGAAGCGGCTGCCGAGCGACAGGTTGACCACGTCGAGCCGGTCGCCGAGGTCGCCGTCGCCGTTCGGGTCGGCGGCCAGGTCGAGCGCCTGGGCGAGCCGGTCGGTGGAGCCGTCGCAGCCGAACACCCGGATCGCGTACAGCTGGGCGCCGGGGGCGGCGCCGGGGCCGATCCGGAACGAGGCCGGGTCGAGCCCGGGCCGGTACGGACCGGCGTACGGGTGGCCGTCGGCGGTGACGCCGTACCCGGCGGCCGTCCCGGCGACGTGGGTGCCGTGCCCGTTGCGCACGCAGTCCAGCGGGTTGTCGCTGGGGTGCGGCACCGGCTGGTGGTTGGGGGCGGTCGGGTCGGGGTCGTAGTCGTCGCCGACCAGGTCCTTGCCGCCGATCACCTTGGCGTTGGGGAACAGCGCGGGCGGCGCGGGCTTGCCGCGCTCGACCGAGCGGAAGGCCTCCTCGGTGCCGGGGCCGCCGAAGTCGGCGTGGGTGTAGTCGATGCCGCTGTCGATGATGCCGATCCGGGTGCCCCGGCCGGTGTTCCCGGCCACCGCCGCGTCACCGGACCAGACCTGTGGGGCGCCGGTCAGCGGAACGGAGTAGGCGTTGTCGCGCTGCTTGTTCACGATCGGGTGGACGGCCCGGACGCCGGGCAGCGCCCGCAGCGCGGACAGCCGCTCGGCGGGGGCGCTGACCGCCAGGCCGGTGAGCAGGGTGTGGGTGCGGTAGAGCTCGCGGGCGGCGGGGGCCGACCGGTGGACGGCCTGGGCGAGCCGGTGGAGCGCGTCCCCGGCCCGGGCCCGCTGGGCGGCACCGGCCCGGGCGGCGTCCAGGCGGACGTCGTCCGGCGAGCGCTGGGCCCGCCGGGCGGTGTCGGCGGCGTGCCGCCAGGCGGGGCCGGCCGCCTCGGTGCTCAGTTCGAGCAGGACGGAGGCCGTTCGGCCCTGGCCCGACGGGGTGACGGTCGGCGGTCCGGCACCGGCCGGACCGCCCGCGGCCGGGGTGGCGGCGAGCGCCGCGCCCCCGGCCAGCAGGGTCAGGGTGAGGCCGATCCGGGCGAGCTTCCGGCGGACGGGTGGCAGTCGCACGAGGGACCCTCTCCCCCGGCAGGGGGGAATGATCCGCACACCGAGGAGGTCGCTGGCGCCCGCCCGCGCGGACGTCGATCACCCTTCCGGGGGCCCCAAATTAGGATGATCTCGCCGCTCGGGGCGAGCGACTTCGCTCGGACGGACCTCGGTTGCACCCCACGGGGTGACGCACCGTCAAGCCGGTCGGCGTAGTAGGCCGATGAACGCCACCGTCGGCACCGCTCAGTGGTGGCCGGTGGCGCCACCGTTGTCCCGGCGGTCCAGCGAGCGCTGCAGCGCGGCGGCGGCGAAGGGGTTCCGCTCGGCGGCCCGGCGGCGGCGCGGGGCGCGCACGGGGGTGGCGGCGGGGGCGGGGGTGGCGTGGCGGTCGGCGGTGGTGGGCATACCGGGCTCCTTGGAAGCGGCGCTGCGCAACAGCGCGAGAGGGGAGGTGGGTACGCGCGGAGCAGGGATCGCCTGCCCGTGGGGGCGCACGCGCACACGGGCCGCGGACCCTGGCTACAGGGGCGGCACACCGTATGGCCCTTCCACGGTACGACCCCGCCCCGGCCGTGTCTGCTCGAATACTTGGATTTCCTAGTATCTGAGACGGGCGCCACCCGGGAGAACGCAGCAGGGCCCGGACCACCGTGCGAACGGCGGTCCGGGCCCTGCTCGGACCAGGATCAGCCCAGGTCGACCGAGCGCGCGAAGCGGGCGCCGATCTCGGCGGCGATCGCCGTCAGGACGTCCTGCGGGATCTCGCTGTCCACGGTGATGGAGGCGAGGGCGCTGCCGCCGTCCCGGGCGACCTGCATGCCCGCGATGTTGATGCCGGCGTCGCCGAGGTGGCGGCCGAGCACGCCGACCACGCCGGGGCGGTCCTCGTACTTGAAGAAGGCCATGTGGTCGGTGAGCGCGACGTCGACGTCGAAGGTGTCCACGCCGACGATCTTCTGGATCTGCTTCGGGCCGGCCAGCGTGCCGGAGATGGCGATCTCCTCGCCGTTCGCGAGCGTGCCGCGCACGGTGATCACGTTGCGGTGCTCGGGGCTCTCGCTGGAGGTGGTCAGGCGGACCTCGACGCCGCGCTCCTGGGCGAACAGCGGGGCGTTGACGTAGGACACCGTCTCCGCCACCACGTCCTCGAACACGCCCTTCAGCGCGGACAGTTCGAGCACCTTCACGTCGTGCTGGGTGATCTCGCCGCGGACCTCGACGTCCAGTCGGACGGCCACCTCACCGGCCAGCGCGGTGAAGATCCGGCCGAGCTTCTCGGCCAGCGGCAGGCCCGGGCGCACGTCCTCGGCGATCACGCCGCCCTGGACGTTGACGGCGTCCGGCACCAGCTCGCCGGCCAGCGCCAGGCGCACCGACCTGGCGACCGCGATGCCGGCCTTCTCCTGCGCCTCGTCGGTGGAGGCGCCCAGGTGCGGGGTGGCGACCACGTTGTCGAAGGCGAACAGCGGGGAGTCGGTGCACGGCTCCTTGGCGTACACGTCCAGGCCCGCGCCGGCCACCCGGCCCTCGCGCAGGGCGCTGGCGAGCGCCTCCTCGTCCACGATGCCGCCGCGGGCGGCGTTGACGATGCGCACGCTCGGCTTGACCTTGTGCAGCGCCTCGTCGCCGATCAGGCCGATGGTCTCGGGGGTCTTGGGGAGGTGGACGGTGATGAAGTCCGAGACCTCCAGCAGCTCCTCCAGCGAGACCAGCTTGACGCCCATCTGGGCGGCGCGGGCGGCCTGGATGTAGGGGTCGTACGCGACGATCTTCATCCCGAACGCGGACATCCGCTGGGCGACCAGGACGCCGATCCGGCCGAGGCCGACCACGCCGAGGGTCTTCTCGCTCAGCTCGACGCCGGTGTACTTGTTGCGCTTCCACTCGCCCTGCTTGAGCGCCGTGTTGGCGGGGGCGATGTTGCGGGCGACGGAGATCAGCAGACCGCAGGCGAGCTCGGCGGCGGTGACGATGTTGGAGGTCGGCGCGTTGACGACCATCACACCGGCCTTGGTGGCGGCGGCGACGTCCACGTTGTCCAGGCCGACGCCGGCCCGGGCGACGACCTTGAGCTTGCGGGCGGCGGCCAGCGCCTCGGCGTCGACCTTGGTGGCGGAGCGGATCAGGATCGCGTCCACGTCGGCGATCGCGGTGAGCAGCTCGGTGCGGTCGGCGCCGTTGCAGTGGCGGATCTCGAAGTCGGGGCCGAGGGCGTCGACGGTGGCGGGCGACAGCTCTTCGGCGATCAGAACGACGGATTTGCTCACGACAGTGGGTCCTTAACTGTCCGGTTCCCCCGGGCACGAAGGTGGCGTGGAGGGCGGGGGAAGGTGGCATGGCCGCGTAGGTAGACGCACGACGCTGTGGGCCTGACGCGCACTCGGGAGTGTATCGGCGGGCAGGGTACGGGGCTGCTCCCGTCCGGCGAAATCACCCGGACGGGAGCAGCCTACTTGTACAAGGGCCCTGAGGAACCGGGCCTGGCAGAAGCTCGGGGCGAGGAGGCTCAGGCCTTCTCGTCGACCCAGCTCATCAGCGAGCGCAGCTTCTTGCCGGTGGTCTCCAGCAGGTGGTTCTCGTCTGCCGTCTTGTACTCGTTGTACTTGGGCAGACCGGCCTTGTACTCGGCGATCCAGGTGTTGGCGAAGGTGCCGTCCTGGATCTCGGCGAGGACCTTCTTCATCTCGGCCTTGGTGGCGTCGGTGATGATCCGCGGGCCGGTGACGTAGTCACCCCACTCGGCGGTCTCGGAGACCGACCAGCGCATCTTCTCCAGGCCGCCCTCGTACATCAGGTCGACGATCAGCTTCAGCTCGTGCAGGCACTCGAAGTAGGCGATCTCCGGCTGGTAGCCGGCCTCGACCAGGGTCTCGAACCCGGCCTTCACCAGGGCGGCGGTGCCACCGCAGAGGACGGCCTGCTCGCCGAACAGGTCGGTCTCGGTCTCCTCGGTGAAGGTGGTCTTGATGACGCCGGCCTTGGTGGCGCCCAGGCCCTTGGCGTACGACAGGGCCAGGTCGAAGGCCTTGCCCGAGGCGTCCTGCTCGACCGCGACGATCGCCGGGACGCCGCGGCCCTCCTCGTACTGGCGGCGGACCAGGTGGCCCGGGCCCTTCGGGGCGACCATGCAGACGTCGACGTCCGCCGGGGGCTTGATGAAGCCGTAGCGGATGTTCAGGCCGTGGCCGAAGAACAGGGCGTCGCCGGCCTTCAGGTGCGGGGCGATGTCGGCCTCGTAGACGTCGGCCTGGATCGGGTCCGGGACCAGGATCATGATGACGTCGGCCTCGGCCGCGGCCTCGGCCGGGGTGACCACGCGCAGGCCGGCCTCCTCGGCCTTGGCACGGGACTTGGACTCCGGCTTCAGGCCGACCCGGACGTCGGCGCCGGAGTCGCGCAGGGACAGCGCGTGGGCGTGGCCCTGGCTGCCGTAGCCGATGACCGCGACCTTGCGGCCCTGGATGATGGACAGGTCGGCGTCGTCTTCGTAGAACAGCTCGGCCACGGGGGCACATCTCCTTGCGTGATGGGGTGCCGGGGTTCCCAGCGTAGGCAACACCCGGCGGGGTGTGGGTCTTTGCTCAAGAGGTGCCGCGCGCCAGCGCGCCCTTGGAAGGGCGGTGGCGGGCGACGGGTGGGCCGGTCAGGCGCTGCGGTCGAGGGCGCGCAGCGAGCGGTCCGTGATGGAACGCGCGCCGCGGCCGATGGCGACCAGGCCGGACTGGACCAACTCCTTGATGCCGTAAGGCTCCAGCATCCGGAGCATGGCCTCCAGCTTGTCCGAACTGCCGGTGGCCTCGATGGTCACCGCTTCGGGTGACACGTCGACGGTCTTGGCACGGAACAGCTGGACGATCTCGACGATCTGCGACCGGGTCTCGTTGTCGGCGCGGACCTTCACCAGGACCAGTTCCCGCTGGATCGCAGCGGACTGGTCGAGTTCGACGATCTTTATCACGTTCACGAGCTTGTTGAGCTGCTTGGTGACCTGTTCCAGCGGGAGGTCCTCGACGTTGACCACGATCGTCATCCGGGACACGTCCGGGTGCTCGGTCGGGCCGACGGCGAGGGAGTCGATGTTGAAGCCCCGACGGGAGAACAGCGCGGCGATGCGGGCGAGCACGCCGGGCTTGTTCTCGACCAGGACGGAGAGGGTGTGCTTGGACATGTGGTTCCTCAGTCGCACAGGAGGGGTCCGGCGTAGCCGGTCCCAAGAAGGGTGGCGGCGGGCGACGGGCGGGCGGGGGCCGTCAGTCGAGATCGTCGCCGAAGTCGGGGCGGACGCCCTTGGCGAACTGGATCTCGTCGTTGCTGGTGCCGGCCGCGACCATCGGCCACACCATCGCGTCCTGGTGGACGATGAAGTCGATGACCACCGGGCGGTCGTTGATCTCCATCGCCTGCTTGATGACCGCGTCCAGGTCCTCGGGGCGCTCGCAGCGCAGGCCGACGCAGCCCATCGCCTCGGACAGCAGGACGAAGTCGGGGATCCGGGTGCCCTGGGCCGGCGGGGCGATGCCGTCGTGGTCCGGTCCGGAGTGCAGCACGGTGTTGGAGTAGCGCTGGTTGTAGAACAGCGTCTGCCACTGCCGGACCATGCCCAGCGAGCCGTTGTTGATGACCGCGACCTTGATCGGGATGTCGTTCAGGGCGCAGGTGACCAGTTCCTGGTTGGTCATCTGGAAGCAGCCGTCGCCGTCGATGGCCCAGACCACCGCCTCCGGGCGGCCCGCCTTGGCGCCCATCGCCGCCGGGACGGCGTAGCCCATGGTGCCGGCGCCGCCGGAGTTGAGCCAGGTGCCCGGCTTCTCGAAGCGGATGTACTGCGAGCTCCACATCTGGTGCTGGCCGACGCCCGCGGCGTAGACGGCGTCCGAGCCGACCAGCTGGCCGATCCGCTCGATGACCTGCTGCGGGGAGAGCTGGCCGTTCGGGGCCGGCTCGAAGCCCAGCGGGTAGGTCTTCTTCCACTCGTTGAGCTTCTCCCACCAGTCCGCGTAGTCGCCCTTGTGGCCGGCGTCGAACTCGGCCTGGACGGCGACGATCAGGTCGGCCAGCACCTCGCGGGCGTCGCCGACGATCGGCACGTCCGCCGGGCGGTTCTTGCCGATCTCGGCCGGGTCGATGTCCGCGTGGACGATCTTGGCGTACGGGGCGAAGCTGTCCAGCTTGCCGGTGACCCGGTCGTCGAAGCGGGCGCCGAGGGTGAACAGCAGGTCCGACTTCTGCAGCGCGGTGACGGCCGGGACGGAGCCGTGCATGCCGGGCATGCCCAGGTGCTGCGGGTGGCTGTCCGGGAAGGCGCCGAGCGCCATCAGGGTGGTGACGACCGGGGCGCCGGTCAGCTCGGCGAGGATCCGCAGCTCGGCGGTGGCCTGCGCCTTGATCACGCCGCCGCCGACGTAGAGCACCGGGCGCTTGCTGCTGACCAGCATCTTCGCGGCTTCGCGGATCTGCTTGGCGTGCGGCTTGGTGACCGGACGGTAGCCCGGCAGCGCGGTCTCGACCGGCCACCGGAAAGTGGTGGTGGCCTGCAGCGCGTCCTTGGCGATGTCGACCAGGACCGGGCCGGGGCGGCCGGTGGCGGCGATGTGGAAGGCCTCGGCGATCACCCGGGGGATCTCGGCCGGGTCGGTGACCAGGTAGTTGTGCTTGGTGATCGGCATGGTGATGCCGCAGATGTCCGCCTCCTGGAAGGCGTCGGTGCCGATCGCCTTGGAGGCGACCTGACCGGTGATCGCGACGATCGGCACGGAGTCCATGTACGCGTCGGCGATCGGGGTGACCAGGTTGGTCGCGCCGGGGCCGGAGGTGGCCATGCAGACCCCGACCTTGCCGGTGGCCTGGGCGTAGCCGGTGGCCGCGTGGCCGGCGCCCTGCTCGTGGCGGACCAGGATGTGGCGCACCTTGACCGAGTCCATCAGCGGGTCGTACGCGGGAAGGATGGCCCCGCCCGGGATGCCGAAGACGGTGTCCGCGCCCACGGCCTCGAGCGAGCGGATGAGCGACTGGGCTCCGGTCATGGTCTCGGCGACGTGCTGGGGAGCGGGAGCGTGGGCGGCCGGGTTGTCCCCGCGGCGGGGGGATGCGGCGTGCTCGGTCATCTGCCTGTCTCTTCTCGGGTTTTGCCGGCCCGGTGCTGCGGGCCCCGGTGGTGCGAGGGTGGGGGTCCCGGTCCGGGCCGATCGCCGGCTCTGCCTCAATCGTCCCGCTCGATCCGACGATGCGGACTCTTCGGGGCGGTCGGGGCCAGGGGTCTTGCGGGGGGAACAGCGTCAGTGCAACAAAAAACCCCTCGTGCCCAAGGGCATGCGAGGGGTGGCGCGTCGGTCTGTCACGAGCGGGGCGTGCGAGCCCACTCAGCCGACGCGCCCGCCAAGTACGAGAATTCGGGTGCGCATGGCAACGACCTTCCTCCCGTCCGGGGTGGCGTGTCAAGCAGGTGGGATGACCGTCTCGCCATGCGGACCAGCTCCCGGACCGGCGGCGGCCGGGTGTTCGGGCAGGTCGGAGGCCCCGTGGTGAGGTACGACACGGCCCGGCGCGGCGTCCGCGCGGCCACCCGTACGGGTGTCCGCGGCCAGGTACCCGCGGCGGGCGGACAGCGGGCCGAGCGGCTTGGGCAGCGGGTAGCCGCGGCGGGCCAGCGCCCGGCGCAGCCGGGTCTCGTCCAGCGGCGGGGCGAAGGCCGAGCCCTGGGCCAGCCGGCAGCCCAGCTCCTGCAGCGCGGCGACCTGCCGGGGCAGGTCCACACCCTCGGCGGCGGTGATCATCCCGAGGTCACGGCCGAGCCGCAGGGCGTGCCCGGCCAGGGTGCGGCTGAGCGCGGACTCGCCGAGGTCCTGGACCAGCGTGCGGTCCAGCTTGAGCCCGTCCAGCGGCAGCCGGGCGAGCGCCCCCAGCGAGCCGCTGCCGGCGCCGTAACCGGCCAGCCAGGTGGAGACCCCGAGTCTGCGCAGCGCGGCCAGCCGGCGGCCGAGTTCGTCGGCGAGCCGGTCCGGGCCCATCCGGGCCACCTCGATCACCAGCTCGCCGGCCGGCAGCCCGCTGTCGCGCAGCGCCGCGGCCACCGTCTCGTACAGGCCTGGCGAACAGAGCCGCTCGGTGGAGAGCCGGACGGCCACCGGGACGGGCACCGGCGCGCCGCCGCGGCTCCGGCCGCACACCGCCCGCCGGTCGGCGGCGGCCGCCACCGCCTCCTGCACCAGCCAGCGGGAGAACCGGGTCGCCGCGTCGCCGTGCTCGGCCGAGCGCAGGAACTCGGCCGGGGTGAGCAGCAGCCCGCCCGCCGAGCGCCAGCGGGCCTGGGCCTCGACGCCGATCACCGCGCCGCTGGCGAGGTCCACCACCGGCTGGTGGAGCAGGGTGAAGCCGCCCTCCCGGACGGCCACCCGCAGCCGCTCCTCCAGCTCGGTGCGGCGCTCCAGGTCGGCCCGCATCGCGGGGGCGTAGAGCACCACCCGGCCCTTGCCCTCGGACTTCGCCCGGTACATCGCGAGGTCGGCGTTGCGCATCAGCTCGTCGGCGGCGGCCCTGGGGTCGGCGGCCGGGCCGCGCTCGGGGGTGCCGAAGGCGATGCCGATGCTGGCGGCGACGCCGAGTTCGACGCCGCCGATCCAGTACGGCTCGGAGAGCGCGACCCGCAGCCGCTCGGCCAGCTCCTGGACCTGCAGCTTGCCGAGCGGGCCGCAGACCAGGGCGGCGAACTCGTCGCCGCCGAACCGGGCGACGGTGTCCCCGCAGCGCACCGCGCCCAGCAGCCGGCGGGCGGCCTGCACCAGCAGCTCGTCGCCCACCTGGTGCCCGGCGGTGTCGTTGACCGCCTTGAAGCCGTCCAGGTCGAGGAAGAGCACCGCGATCCCGGCGCCCGTCCCGTCCTGCTGGCCGCGGTTGCCGAGGGCGGCGCGCAGCCGCTGGGTGAACAGCGCCCGGTTGGGCAGGTCGGTGAGCGGGTCGTGGAAGGCGTTGTGCTGCAACTGGGCCTGGAGCATGACGCGTTCGGTGACGTCCCGGCTGTTGAGCAGCAGACCGTCGCGGTGCCGGCTGACCGTGGACTCGACGTGCAGCCACTCGCCGACGCCGGAGCTGATCCGGCACTCCACCCGGGCCGAGGTCTCGCCGGTGCCCGGGGTGCGGTGGGCGGCGAGCCGGACCCGCGCGAGGTAGCGGCGGACCTCGGCGAGCACCCGGTCCACGTCCTCGGGGTGCACCAGGTCCAACAGGTTGCCGCCGACCAGTTCCTCCGGGTCCCGCCCGTACACGCCGAGCGCCGCCGGGGAGACGTACGAGAGCACGCCGTTCGCCCCCGCGATCATGATGACGTCACTGGAGCCCTGCACCAGGGAGCGGAAGTGCGACTCCTTGTGGGCGAGTTCCTGGGCCAGTGAGAGGTTGTCGAGCAGCATGACGCCTTGCCTGAGGATCAGTGCCAGCCCGACGGTGCACGCGGCCGCGGCCACCACGCGGTCCAACTCGCGCCCGCCGAGGGCGTTGTAGAGGATTCCCGCGGTGCACACCGCGGCGGCCGCGTAGGGGGTGAGCGCGCTGAAGGTGGTGGCCACCCGGCGGCGCGGCAGGCCGCCGGCCGAGGGGTGCTCGCGCAGCGGACGGCGCCAGCGCGAGGACCACGGCGCCCAGGCGAGCAGCAGACTGCCGGAGAACCAGCCGGCGTCCAGCAGTTCGCCGGAGTGGTAGTTGCTGCGCAGCTCCGGGGAGGTGAACAGGGCGTCGCAGGTCACCGTGACGGCGAGCGCGAGCATCGCGGTGTGCACCGCCGCCCGGTTGCCGTCCCGGCCGCCGAAGCGCAGCCCCACCACCAGGCTGACCAGCAGGATGTCCAGCACCGGGTAGGCCAGGTTGAGAGCCAGCCTCAGCGGGGAGCCGCTCTCGCCGGCCGCGATCCGGCCGAGCGCCAGGCTCCAGCTGAGGGTGAACAGCGAGCCGGCGATCAGCCAGCCGTCGAGCAGCAGGCACAGCCAGCCGGCCGCCGAGCGCGGGTGCTGGGCGAGCACCAGCACGCCGGTGATGGCGAGCGGGGCGAACAGCAGGAAGGCGTACTCGGCGAGCGAGTCCTGCGGCAGCGGGATGCGCACGACCAGCTCGTACCAGCCCCAGGTGCCGTTGCCGAAGGCGACCATGAACGAGGAGAGGCCGAACAGCAGCCAGGCCGGGCGGGCGTGGCCGCCGACCGTGCAGCCGTACACCAGGCAGGACAGCGCGGCCCCGAGGGCGGCTGCAGCGAGCCCGAAGTCGCCCATGAAGATGGAGAGTTGGCGTGATCCCCAGCCGGTGGCGGCACCCAGCGCGTAGGCCAGGCAGAGCCCGCCGAGGGCGAGGCCGGGCAGCACGCGGCTCTCCCGGAGCCTGCACAGCGGGCCGCGCCCGGCAGGCGGCGGCGGGTCCGCGGCGGACGCGTCGGTGGGCGGCACGCCCGGTCGTCCGGATCCGGGCAGCACCGTATCGGTGGAGCTCACTCGGCCTCTCCCCCTCCGACCCGGGGCCTGGCGCCCCGGCCACGGGCCACCGGCCGCGCACCTCTCGGACGTACGCGGTGGCCTGGCGCCCCGTCAGGACGGTGGCCCAGGGGGTGGGCGGCCTTCCGGCCACCGCACCGCACCGATGCTCCCGCTCGGGACCCTACACCAATTCCGTCACTCAATGACACGCACACTCAACTTAGAGTAATGGCGACAGAGCGGGGAAATGCACCCGATTCCGACCGATCGGCCCGGTTGGCGGCGGCGCGCGGGCAGGGGCTCACGCGGCGCGCACGGGAGCACGCGACGGCGCCCGACCCCCGGAGCAGTCAAAGGGCCTGTCTCTCGGGTGCTTGCCGGGTCCGACGAAACCCAAGAGACAGGCCCTGTCGCCGACCGTACGGGTACGGTCGGCGACCTGCGGATTCACCGGCCCGAGGGGACCAGGTCGTCAGGGAACAGCCGCAGCCGATGGGCCAGCGCGGCGGCCTCGCCGCGACCGCCGACCTCCAACTTGCCCAGGATGTTGGACACGTGCACGCTTGCGGTCTTCGGAGAGATGTACAGTTCCTCGGCGATCTGCCGGTTGGTCCAGCCCCGCGCGAGCAACCGGAGCACGTCCCGCTCACGGGGGGTGAGCCCGAACGAGTCCCCGACGGCCTGCACCGGGGCCGCCGCGGCGGCCGGGCGCGCGGCCGGGGCGAGGGTGAGCCCGGCCCGCTCGGCCAGGGCGGCGATCTGCGCCCCGAGCGGCCGGTCGCCCCGGGCGGCCGCCAGTTCGGCCGCCTCGCGCAGCAGTTCGGTCGCGGCCTCCCGCCGCCCGGCCCGCACCTCCGCCTCCGCACCGCGCAGCAGGGCGAGGGCCAGCGGGTACGGCAGGCCGGTCGGCCGCAGCTCGGCGATCGCCCGCGCCCACTGCTCGGGCGTGTCCGCGGCCGCGGCACGGGCGAGTTCGGCCTCCAGCAGTCCGGCCCAGCCGCGGTGCAGCGGGGACTGCGGCCGCAGTTCGGCGCCCGCCGCGGCGATCGCGGCCAGCACCTCGGCGCGGCCCGCCTCGGTCTCCGGCAGCCCCAGGCTGTCCGCCTCCACCCCGGCGGCCTCCACCAACAGCGGGTAGACGTCGGAGGCGTAGCCGAGCCGCCCCTCCTCCGCGAGCGCGGCGAGCAGTTCGGCCCGGGCCTCCAGCGGCCGTCCGCCGTACGCGGCGATCCGCACCGCCAGCCGGCTGATCGGCACGCTGTGCTGCGGCTGGCCGACCCGGTTGGCCGCCCGGGCCTTCGTCAGCAGGGTCGCCGCGGCGGCGAAGTCCCCCCGCAGCACGGCGAGGTCACCGCGCATCCGGTCCAGGAACTCGGCGTGGGAACCGGTCAGACTGGCCGACTCGCTGGCGGCGAGCAGTTCCTCGGCCTCCCGGACCTGCCCGAGGTCGGCCAGCGCCTCGACCAGGTTGCCGGTCAGGATGTTGCCGATGTTGCGCTGCAGCCCGTTGCCGTCCGCGAACTCCAGGCCCTCCCGGGCCAGCCGGACGGCCTCCTCGGCCCGGCCCAGTCCGCGCTGCATGCTGGCCAGGTTGTTGATGCCGCGCAACAGGAGGTCCGGCACGCCCAGTTGCCGGGCCCGCTCGACCGCCGCCGTCAGCTCGGCCAGCCCGCCCTCGGCGTCGCCCAGGAGGTCGTGGCGCAGGCTGCCGAGGGTCATCCGGGCGTGCACCTCGACCGAGTGGGCGCCGACCTGCTCGGCGATCCGGATCGCCCGCTCGGCCAGTTCCAGGTGCTCGGGGCGGGGCGATCTGACCACCGCGACCCCGGCGGCCAGCGCGAACACCTCGGCCTGCACGGCGGACGGCGGCAGGCCCTCCACCAGCCGGTGCGCGCGGGCGATCTCCTCGTCATCCCCGGAGCGGCGCAGGTTGCCCAGCATCCGGGCCCGGTTGATCCGGAACCAGGCCGAACGGACCGGGTGCTCCGCCTCGTCGACCAGCCGGAGACCGCGCTTGGCCAGGCTCAGGCCGCGCTCGCGGTCGCCGCAGCGCCGGGCCGCGACCACCGCCTCGGCCAGCACGTCGACCAGCTGGATCCGGTCGCAGTCCGCGTCGGCGGGGCTGTGGTCGCAGGAGCCGGGCGGGTAGGTCTCGGCCCAGTCGTACGGGCGCAGGGTGTGCGCCAGCACCTCCTCGGAGACCTGGTCCCACAGCTCCAGGGCGCGTTCCAGCATGCCGAGTTGCTCGGCGAAGGCGTTGCGGCGGCGGGCCGCGCGGGCGGCGTCCAGGGCGGTCGGCAGGGCGCGGGCCGGGTCGTGCGCGTGGTACCAGTAGTTGGCCAGCCGGGCCGGCAGCGCGTCGGCGGGCACCAGCTGCGGGCGGGCCTCCACGGCGAGCGCGAACTTGCGGTTGATCCGGTGCCGTTCGCCGGGCAGCAGGTCGTCCGAGACGGCCTCGCGGACCAGCGCGTGTCGGAAGCGGTAGCCCTCGCCCTCGCTGTCCGGGCGCAGGATGTTGGCGCCGACGGCCGCCCGCAGCGCCTCGATCAGCGCCTCCTCGTCGTCGGCCAGGACGGCGGCCAGCAGGGCGTGTTCGACGTGCGAGCCGCCCTCGGCGGCGATCCGCACCACCCGCTGGGCCTCCTCGTCCAGCCCCTCGACCCGGACCAGCAGGATGTCCCGCAGCGAGTCGGTCAGCCCGGCGCCGCAGCCGTCCTCGAAGGCGGTGGCCAGTTCCTCGACGAAGAACGGGTTGCCCTCCGAGCGGCGCAGGATCCGGTCCACCAGCTGGCGGTCGGGGGCGGTGGTGCCGAGGATGCCGGCCAGCTGGGCCGCGACCTCGCGGCGGCCGAACCGTTCCAGCTCCAGCCGCTGGACGGTGCGCAGCCGTTCGAGCTCGGCGAGGAAGGGGCGCAGCGGGTGGCGGCGGTGCAGGTCGTCGGTGCGGTAGGTGGCGACCAGCAGCACCCGGGAGCGGTGCAGGGTGCGCACCAGGAAGGCGAGCAGTTCCCGGGTGGAGCGGTCGGACCAGTGCAGGTCCTCGACGGCGAGGACGAGGGTACGCTCCGCGCCGAACCGTTCGAACAGTCTCGCGGTGTGCTCGAACAGCCGGGCCCGGCCGTACTCGTCGTTGGGTTCGCCGTCCGCCTCGCCGAACTCGGAGAGCAGCCGGGCGAGATGACCCTCGCTGCCGGCCGCGGCGGCCTCGAACTCGGCGCCCAGCGAGCGGTGCAGCCGGCGCAGCGCGGCGGCCAGCGGCGCGTACGGCAGGCCTTCGGCGCCGACCTCCAGACAGCTGCCGAGCGTGGTGACCGCACCCCCGTCGGAGGCCCGCTGCAGGAACTCCTCCAGCAGCCGGGTCTTGCCGATGCCGGCCTCGCCACCGATCAGCACGGCCTGCGGGCTGCCGGTGCCCGCCCTGCGCAGCGCGTCGGTCAGTTCGGTGATCTCGCTGCCGCGGCCGACGAAGACGGGACTGACCGATATCTGCTGCATGGAGGCGAGCATGCCATAGCCGGAGCCGCCGGTGAGAGGGGTTATCTCCCGGGGCGAACGCCCGGAGGGGGAGGCGCTCCCCCGCGGCGCCTCCCCCTCCGGAACTCCATCGGCACCGTCGTGGTGCCGCACCGTCAGCACTCCGGCCGACGCACGGGGCGCCGCTGGAAGCGGGCGGCCACCGGACGGCGGCGGAGGCGTCGGGCCTGCCTGGCCTCGCGGACCAGACGCTCGTGCTCGGCGCGGACCTCGAGCTCGTGGGCCTGCTGCTGGATGAGCTGGTACTCGATCACTTCGGGTTCCCCTTCGGGTTTCACCTTCGTTTCCCTGACGAGTAAGAGCTTCCTCCCCCAGTGGGGGGTGCCACATCGGGAGCGTGCCCCATCTTCCGAAGGCCGGATGCCTTAGATGAGGCGCCAGAAAAGGTTTAAGGCCCCGTCTCACCTAGATACATAGGTGAGACGGGGCCTTAGGCCTTACTTAGATGGCCTTAGATGCCTTAGGCGCCTTAGGAAGGCGGGCTTGACGGCGTAGAGAACCTCAGGCAGAGACGCCCAGCTTCTCCAAGATCAGGTCCTTCACACGTGCCGCGTCCGCCTGGCCACGGGTGGCCTTCATGACCGCGCCGACCAGCGCGCCCACGGCCGCGATCTTGCCGTCGCGGATCTTGGCGGCGACGGCCTCGTTCTCGGCGATGGCCTGGTCGACGGCGGCGCCCAGCGCCGAGTCGTCCGAGACCACGGCCAGGCCGCGCTTCTCGACGACCTCGTCCGGCTCGCCCTCGCCGGCCAGCACGGCCTCGATGACCTGACGGGCCAGCTTGTCGTTCAGCTTGCCCTCGGCGACCAGCGCGGTGACCCGGGCGACCTGCGCCGGGGTGATCGGCTGCTCGCTCAGCTCGGTGCCGGTCTCGTTGGCGCGGCGGGCCAGCTCGCCCATCCACCACTTGCGGGCCTGGTCGGCCGGGGCACCGGCCGCGATGGTCTCCAGGATCGGCTCGACCGCACCGGCGTTGAGCACGGACTGCATGTCCTTGTCGGACAGGCCCCACTCGGCCTGCAGCCGGGCGCGACGCACCCGCGGCAGCTCCGGCAGCGCGGCGCGCAGCTCCTCGACCCACTCGCGGGAGGGGGCCACCGGCACCAGGTCCGGCTCGGGGAAGTAGCGGTAGTCCTCGGCGTTGTCCTTGATCCGGCCCGAGGTGGTGGTGCCGTCGTCCTCGTGGAAGTGGCGGGTCTCCTGGACGATGGTGCCGCCGTCGGTCAGCACGGTGGCGTGCCGCTGGATCTCGAACCGGGCGGCCCGCTCCACGCTGCGCAGCGAGTTGACGTTCTTGGTCTCCGAGCGGGTGCCGAAGGTCTCGGTGCCGTTCGGGCGCAGCGACAGGTTGACGTCGCAGCGCATCTGGCCCTTGTCCATCCGGGCCTCGGAGACGCCCAGCGACCTGATCAGCTCGCGCAGCTCGGCGACGTACGCCTTGGCGACCTCGGGGGCCCGCTCGCCCGCGCCGACGATCGGCTTGGTGACGATCTCGATCAGCGGGATGCCGGCCCGGTTGTAGTCGAGCAGCGAGTGGGTGGCCCCGTGGATGCGACCGGTGGCGCCGCCGACGTGGCTGGACTTGCCGGTGTCCTCCTCCATGTGGGCGCGCTCGATCTCCACGCGGAAGGTCGAGCCGTCCTCCAGCTGCACGTCGAGGTAGCCGTTGAAGGCGATCGGCTCGTCGTACTGCGAGGTCTGGAAGTTCTTGGGCATGTCCGGGTAGAAGTAGTTCTTCCGCGCGAACCGGCACCACTCGGCGATCTCGCAGTTCAGCGCCAGGCCGATCTTGACGGCCGACTCCACGCCCACCGCGTTGACCACCGGCAGCGAGCCCGGCAGGCCCAGGCAGGTCGGGCAGGTCTGGCTGTTCGGCTCGGCGCCCAGCTCGGTCGAGCAGCCGCAGAACATCTTGGTCTTGGTACCGAGCTCGACGTGGACCTCAAGGCCCATCACCGGGTCGTACGACGCGAGAGCGTCCTCGTAGGAGACCAGGTTCATGACGCTCACAGCGTCCCTTCTCACTTGAAGCTTGGGAGGTACGGGCCCGGCCGCCGCGCTCGCGCGGGGCCGGGCTAGGGCGTGTCTTGCGGGTCCTTGCCGGCGAAACCCACAAGACACGCCCTGGGCGTCAGCCCAGCAGTACGTCGTCGGAGCCCAGCTGGCGCAGCTCGCGCACCAGCAGGGCGGTGCCGGTGATCAGCGCGGCCGCGCCGACCAGGGCGTTGACCAGCTTGAGGGTGTCGCTCTCCTCGCGGGCCTTGCGGACGTCCTTGACGATGGAGATCGCACCGAAGGCGCTGGTGCCGATGGACAGCCAGAGGCCGGGCTTCGAGTGCTTCCACCCCTTCAAAGAAGCAGACTGGGCCTTGGCCTTCTCGATCTTGCTCACAGTGCCGGTACCTCCTCCAGCAGGGTGTGCCCCCACTTGTCGTTGAGTGCGGCCTCGACGGCACCGCCCACGCGGTACAGGCGGTCGTCCGCCATCGCGGGAGCGATGATCTGCAGGCCGACCGGGAGATTGTCCTCCGGCGCCAGGCCGACCGGCAGCGACATGGCCGCGTTGCCCGCCAGGTTCGACGGGATCGTGCACAGGTCGGCCAGGTACATCGCCATCGGGTCGTCGGCGCGCTCGCCGATCGGGAAGGCGGTGGTCGGCGTGGTCGGCGAGACCAGGACGTCCACGCCGGCGAAGGCGGCGTCGAAGTCGCGCGAGATCAGCGTGCGCACCTTCTGGGCCGAGCCGTAGTAGGCGTCGTAGTAGCCCGAGGAGAGGGCGTACGTGCCCAGGATGATGCGGCGCTTGACCTCGTCGCCGAAGCCCGCCTCGCGGGTCAGCGCGGTGACCTCCTCGGCCGAGCGCGAGCCGTCGTCGCCGACCCGCAGGCCGTAGCGCATGGCGTCGAAGCGGGCCAGGTTGGAGGAGCACTCCGACGGGGCGATCAGGTAGTACGCCGGCAGCGCCAGGGTGAAGGACGGGCAGGACACCTCGACGACCTCGGCGCCCAGCTCGCGCAGCAGCTCCACCGACTCGTTGAAGCGCTGCATCACGCCGGTCTGGTAGCCCTCGCCGGCGAACTCCTTGACGACGCCGATCCGCATGCCGCGGATGTCGCGCATCCTGGCGGCCTCGACCACGGCCGGGACGGGCGCGTCGATCGAGGTGGAGTCCAGCGGGTCGTGCCCGGCGATGGCCTCGTGCAGCAGCGCCGCGTCCAGCACCGTACGGGCGCACGGGCCGCCCTGGTCCAGGCTGCTGGAGAAGGCGACCAGGCCGTAGCGGGACACCGAGCCGTAGGTCGGCTTGACGCCGACGGTGCCGGTGACGGCGCCGGGCTGGCGGATCGAGCCGCCGGTGTCGGTGCCGATCGCCAGCGGGGCCTCGAAGGCGGCCAGCGCGGCGGCCGAACCGCCGCCGGAGCCGCCGGGGATGCGGGTGAGGTCCCACGGGTTGCCGGTCGGGCCGTAGGCCGAGTTCTCGGTGGAGGAGCCCATCGCGAACTCGTCCATGTTGGTCTTGCCGAGGATGACCACACCGGCGTCCTTGAGACGGGTGGTCAGGGTGGCGTCGTACGGCGGGATCCAGCCCTCGAGCATCTTGGACCCACAGGTGGTCGGGATGCCCTTGGTGGTGAAGACGTCCTTCAGCGCGAGCGGGACGCCGGCCAGCGGGCCCAGCTCCTCGCCCTTGGCGCGCTTGTCGTCGACGGCCTTGGCGGCGGCCAGCGCGCCCTCGGTGTCGACGTGCAGGAAGGCGTTGACCTTCTTGTCGACGGCCTCGATGCGGTCCAGGTGCGCCTGGGCGACCTCGACGGCGGACACCTCGCCCTTGGCGATGGCGGTGGCCGTCTCGGCGGCCGTCCACCTAATGATCGGAGTGGGGATCATCTCGGTCATCTCGGTCAGTCCTCCCCGAGGATCTGCGGCACACGGAAACGCTGCTCCTCGGCGGCGGGGGCGCCGGACAGCGCCTGCTCCGGGGTGAGCGACGGCCGCACCTCGTCCGCGCGCATGACGTTGGTCAGCGGCAGCGGGTGGGAGGTCGGCGGGACGTCCTGTCCGGCGACCTCGGAAACGCGGGCGACCGCGCCGATGATCACGTCGAGCTGCTCGGCGAAGTGGTCCAGCTCTTCGGGCTTCAGCTCAAGACGCGACAGCCGGGCGAGGTGGGCGACCTCCTCGCGCGTGATGCCAGGCATGCAGCGATCCTCAGGGTGAGTTCTGGTGAGACCCGGCGACGCCTTCGGCGGTGCCGGGCCCGGGCAGGAGCAGCCGGGTTCGGCGCTCCGTCCTCGTGGTCTTTGGACCCATCCTATGGGGCCCGGCCCGGCCACCGGCCAACGAGTGACCTCGGACCCGCGTCACTGGGGCCTGGTGCGGGCCCAACCCGGGTTGCCGGGCGCCGTGACGCCCAGTGGCGCGGCCGGCACCGCCTGGCCCCGCTGCACGGCCTGGACGACGGGCGGCAGCACCGGCGGGAGGGTCGGCGGCAGCACCGGCGGCCGTGTGGCCGACTGAGCGGCCGGCTTGATCACGGTGGGCGGGGTGACCGGCTTGACGAGCGGCGGGAGCTTGGGCGGGGCGCCGAGCCGCTCCGCGGTCGGGGCGCCGGTGGTGCGGTGCACCCGCAGCCAGGCGGTGGCCTGCTCGGCGGGCAGCGCGGCCGAGACCAGCCAGCCCTGGACGGCGTCCACGCCCATGCAGTGCAGCCGCTCCCAGGTCTCGTCGTCCTCGACGCCCTCGGCGACCACGGTCAGGCCGAGCGAGTGGGCCAGCTCCACCGAGCAGCGGACCACCGCCGCGTCGTGGTCGTCGGCGACCATCCGGGAGACGAAGGAGCGGTCGATCTTCAGCTCGCCGACCGGCAGGCTGCGCAGCCGCACCAGTGAGGAGTGGCCGGTGCCGAAGTCGTCCAGGGACATCCCGACGCCGTAGCCGCGCAGCTCGGCCAGGGTGTCGGCGGCGCGCCGGGAGTCGTCCAGCAGCAGCCGCTCGGTGATCTCCAGCTGGAGCGCGTGGGCCGGCACCTGGTGGCGCACCAGGTGCCCGGCGACGCGCTGGGCGAAGCCGGGGTTGAGCACGTCGCGCGGCGAGACGTTGACCGCGACCTGCACCTGCAGGCCCTGGTCGCGCCAGTAGGCGAGCTGGCCGACGGCCGCCTCGAGCACGTAGTCGGTGAGCCGGGGCATCAGGCCGCTGGACTCGGCGAGGCCGACGAACTCGTCCGGCGAGACCTTGCCCTGCCCGGGCCGCTCCCAGCGCAGCAGCGCCTCCAGGCCGACCACCCGGCCGTCGAAGGCCACCTTCGGCTGGTAGTGCAGCTGCACCTCGCCGGTCTCCAGGGCCCGGCGCAGGTCGCCGAGCAGGCCGATCCGGTACGGGGTGTCGGCGTCCTGGGTCTCGTCGTACTGGGCGACCCCGCTGCACCCGCGCTGGGCGTGGCCCATCGCCACGTCGGCGCGGCGCAGCAGCGACTCGGCGTCCGGGGCGCCCTGCGGGTAGACGCAGACGCCGGCGCTGGCCTCCAGCACCAGCAGCAACCCGTCCAGGCGGATCGGCGCGGCGAGTTCGGCGATCAGCGCCTTGGCCACCCGCTCCAGGCTGTCCGGGCAGGCGATGCCGGGCATCAGGACGGCGAACTCGTCGCCGCCCATCCGGGCCACCATCGGGCGGCCCCGGCGGTAGTGCCGGGGCAGGCCGGCGAAGACGTCGTCGATGGACTCCCGGGTGGCGCTGCCGGCCGGGCCGCCGGAGCGCAGCGCCCGGTGCAGTCGGCGGGCGATGTGAACCAGCAGCCGGTCACCCGCCGTATGACCGAGTGTGTCGTTGAGCGATCGGAAACGATCGAGGTCGAGCAGGATGAGACCGACGCTGCAACCCTCCTCACGCTCGGCGATCGCCTCCTGGGCGGCCAGCAGTAAGGCCTGACGGTTGGGCAGGTCCGTCAGGGGATCGGTCAGCTGGTCGCGGGCGCGGTCCCGGGCGATCCGCCAGGCCGCCACCAGCACGGCCAGCGGCACCGCGAACAGCGGCAGCAGTTCGGGTTCGTACCGGTAGACCAGGACTGCCAGCGGGATGAGCGGCGCAGCACCGGCCAGCAGCACGCCGAGCAGCAGGACCGCACCCGCCACCCCCTGCGGCGGGCGTGTGGGCGCGCCACCGGTCGTACGATCCATAAGCCCTGTCCTCCGTCGGGCCCGCCCCGTCAGGCCGCCTTACGGTGAGGCACCGTGCCGGTACCGACAGCTGCCGGGCATGGAGCGACCCCGAGGAGCACCGGCTCAGCCGGTGCCCCCACCCCTGCTGACACTCTGTTGCGCTCCAGGGTATGCCGGGGTCCACCCGGTGGGCAGACTTTCGGACAACCGGAAACGCGCTACCGCGCCCGAGTGTCACACAGTGACACAATGCCCGCTTTCACTGGACGGCACCCGGTGACGTTGCATCAGGACGATAACAACACGGATCCGGCCACCGGCCGCTCGGGTCCGCTCCGGATCAGCCCTCGGCGGGGGTGCCGGCGGGATCGGCGGCCTCCTCGGGCTCCGGAAGTCCCAGGTGGGCACGGGCCGCCGACGGTCCGTCGGCCAGTAGCACGGCGAAACCCGCGTCGTCCAGGACCGGCAGTCCGAGCTGAACGGCCTTGTCGTACTTGGACCCTGGATTGTCACCGGCGACCACGAAGTCGGTCTTCTTCGAAACCGAACCGGTCACCTTCGCTCCGCGCGAGGTCAGCGCCTCCTTGGCGCCGTCCCGGGTGTGGCCGGACAGCGTCCCCGTCACGACCACCGTCAGCCCCTCCAGCGGGCGCTCCGCCGCCTCCTCGTCCGCGAACTCCTCGGTGAAGCGGACGCCTGCGGCGCGCCACTTCTCCAGGATCTCCCGGTGCCACTCCTCCTCGAACCACTCCTTGATCGAGCGGGCGATGGTCGGGCCGACGCCCTCGACCGCGGCCAGCTCCTCCTCGGTGGCCGAGAAGACCCGGTCCAGGTCACGGAACTCCCGCGCCAGCTCCTGCGCCGCCACCGGGCCGACGTGCCGGATCGACAGCCCGTTGAGGAAGCGCCAGAGCGGACGCTCCTTCGCCCCCTCCAGGTTGTCCAGCAGGGCCCGGAGCGACTTCTTCGGCTCGCCCTTGGTGGTCGCGAAGAAGAACACCTCCTTCTCCTTGCCGGTCCGGTCGTCCAGCTTGGGCATGCCGGTCTTCTGGTCGCGCACCAGCACCTTGATCGGCAGCAGCTGCTCCTCGGTCAGCCCGAAGACGTCGCCCTCGTTGCGCACCGGCGCCTCGGCCGGCTCCAGCGGCTGGGTCAGTGCGGTGGCCGCGACGTAGCCGAGCCCCTCGACGTCCAGGCATGACCGGCCGCCGAGGAAGGCGATCCGCTCCCGGATCTGCGCCGGGCAGTGCTGGGCGTTGGGGCAGCGCAGATCGATGTCCCCCTCGGACATCTGACGCAGCTCGGTGCCGCACTCCGGGCAGTGCGAGGGCATCACGAAGGCCTGCTCGGTGCCGTCCCGCAGGTCGTAGACCGGGCCGAGGATCTCCGGGATGACGTCACCGGCCTTGCGCAGCACCACGGTGTCGCCCAGCAGCACGTCCTTGGCCTTGACGATCTCCTGGTTGTGCAGCGTCGCGTACTGCACCATCGACCCGGCCACCTTCACCGGCTCGGCCAGCACCGCGTACGGGGTGGCCCGGCCGGTGCGGCCGATGCCGACCTTGATCTCGGCGAGCTTGCCGGTGACCTCCTCCGGCGGGTACTTCCAGGCGATCGCCCAGCGCGGGGACTTGGAGGTGGCGCCGAGCCGGCCCTGCAGGGCGATCTCGTCCACCTTGACCACGACGCCGTCGATCTCGTGCTCGACCGAGTGCCGCTGCTCGCCGAAGTGCTTGATGAAGGCCCGCACTTCGGCCAGGCTCCCGACCACCTTGTTGTGCCGGGCGGTGGGCAGGCCCCAGTCGTGCAGCAGCTGGTACGCGTGCGACTGGTTGTCGATGTCGAAGCCGACCCGGGCGCCGATGCCGTGCACCACCATGTGCAGCGGGCGGGAGGCGGTGACGTGCGGGTCCTTCTGGCGCAGCGAACCGGCGGCGGCGTTGCGGGGGTTCATGAACAGCCGGATCATCGCCCGGGGCCGCTTTCCCTCCTTGGCGCGCTCCTCGTTCTCCTGCCGGCGGCGCTCGTTCTCCTCCGAGAAGGAGGCGTTGAGCGCGATGAACTGCTCGGTCGGGAAGTAGACCTCGCCGCGGATCTCCACCAGCTCGGGGACGTTGTCGCCCTTGAGCCGGTGCGGGATCTCCTTGATGGTGCGGATGTTGGCGGTGATGTCCTCGCCGACCCGGCCGTCGCCGCGGGTCGCCGCCTGCACCAACTGGCCGTTCTCGTAGGTGAGGTTGACGGCCAGGCCGTCCACCTTGAGCTCGCACAGGTAGTGGTAGTCGATGCCGTGCAGCTCGGTGGCGACCCGGTCCGCCCAGGCGCCCAGCTCCTCGTCGTCCATCGCGTTGTCGAGGCTGAGCAGGCGCTCGCGGTGCTCGACCTCGGCGAACAGCTCGGTGGGGGCGCCGCCGACCTTCTGGGTCGGCGAGTCCGGCGTCACCAGGGCCGGGTGCTCGGCCTCCAGCGATTCCAGCTCGCGCATCAGGGCGTCGAACTCGGCGTCGCTGATGACCGGCGCGTCCTGCTCGTAGTACCGGGCGCGGTGGTCGGTGATCTCCTGCGCCAGCTCGGCGTGCCGCCGGCGCACCTCCGCCGGGACGTCCTCCCAGCCCTCGACAGCCGTCACCGCAAGCCCTCCTACGTTCTCATTCCGGGTTGTCCACCAGGCTCTGTGCCGCCCGCGCCGCGAGCGACAGCGCCCTGCGCGCGTACGCCGGGGAAGCCCCGGCGAGCCCGCAGGTCGGCGTCACCAGCACGCGGCGGCCCAGCAGCTCCGGAGCGAACCCGAGCCTGCGCCACAAGGTCCTGACCCCCTGGACACTACCGGCCGGGTCCGACACCGCCTGGTCAGTGGCGGGGACGACACCGGCGAGGATCACCGTGCCGCCCTCCACCGCCTCGCCGAGGTCGTCGTCCTGGCGCTCGGTGAGCAGTGAGAAGTCGAGCGAGATCCCGGCCACCCCGGCCCGGCGCAGCAGCGGGATCGGGACCTCGGGGGCGCAGGAGTGCACCACGACGGGCGCGTCCAGACCGCGGATCAGCTCCCGCAGCACCTCCTCGGCGACCTGCCGGTCGACGGCGCGCAGCCGCTGGAAGCCGCTCGCGGTCTTCACCGCGCCCGCGAGGACGGCGGGCAGCGAGGGCTCGTCCAGCTGGAGGACCGGTTGTGCGCCCGGCACCCGCTTGCGGACCTCCGCGAGGTGGCGGCGCAGGCCCTCGGTGAGCGAGCCCGCGATGTCCCGGCAGGCGCCCGGGTCGGCGAGCGCCTTCTCGCCGTGCTTGAGCTCGATGTTCGCCGCCAGCGTCCACGGGCCGACGGCCTGGATTTTGAGCGCACCCTGGTGGCCCTGGGTGAACTCCTCCAGGGCGTCCAGGTCCTCGCCGAGCCAGGAGTGGGCGCGGCGGGTGTCCCGGCCGGGGCGGTCGGTGAACCGCCAGCCGCTGGGCTCGGTCTGCGCGAACAGCTCGACCAGCAGGCCGGCGCTGCGGCCGATCATGTCGGCGCCCGGCCCGCGTGCGGGCAGCTCGGGCAGGAACGGCAGGTGCTCCAGCGCCCCGGTGGAGGTCTTGGCGGCCTCCCGGGCGTCGGTGCCGGGCAGCGAGCCGACGCCGGTGGCGGCGCCGCGCAGGTCGGGGAAGGGGTGTCCGGTGCTCACCCGTCCGAGCCTAGTGCGCGGCGCCGGGTGGTTCTCAGTGCCCCGGGCGGACGGTGAGGTCGGTGATCTCGGCGTCCCGGGAGGCGTCCAGGGCGGCGAGGATCGCCTTGGCGACGGAATCCGGCTCGATCCAGCGGGCGGGGTCGTACTCCTTGCCCTCCTGCTGGTGCACCTTGACCTGCATCGCGGTGGCGGTGCGGCCGGGGTAGACCGAGGTCACCCGGACTCCGTTGGCGTGCTCCTCCTGGCGCAGCGAGTCGGCGAGCGCCTTCAGGCCGTGCTTGCTGGCCGCGTACGCCGACCACTCGGCGTGGGCGGTCAGGCCCGCGCCGGAGTTGACGAACACCACGTGGCCCTTGGCCAGGCGCAGCGAGGGCAGCATCAGCCGGGTCAGCTCCGCGGGGGCGAGCAGGTTGACGTTCAGCGTCTCCTGCCAGGCCTTGACCGAGAGGTCGCCGACCGTCCCCAGCTCGACGACGCCCGCGACGTGCAGCAGGGAGTCCAGCTCGATCGGCGGCTGCTGGTGCCCGAGGGCCCAGGACAGCTTGCCGGGGTCCCCGAGGTCCCCGACGAGGGTGCGGGCGCCCGGGAAGCGGTCGCGCAGCTCGGCGGCCCGGCGGGCGTCACGGGCGAGCAGCCAGAGCTCGTCCCCGCGCTCGGCGAGGCGTTCCGCGAGGACGGCGCCGATGCCGGAGCCCGCGCCGGTGATCAGATGTGCAGCCATGGCCCCGATCCTCTCAGGCCTTGAGCAGCTCGAACACCTCGGCGGGCGTGTCGGCGAAGCCGACCAGGTCGGCCAGCGGCCGCGGCAGGAAGCCCTCGACGTCCATCCGCTCCAGCTGGGTGCGCAGCCCCGAGTAGAAGCCCTCGGTGTCCAGCAGGACGACCGGCTTCTCGAACATCCCGTGCTTCTTGAGCTCCAGCACCTCGGTGACCTCGTCCATGGTGCCCAGGCCGCCGACCAGGACGACGACGGCGTCCGCCCGAGACGCCAACTCCCGCTTGCGCTCGGCCAGATCGGCGGTCATCACCAGCTCGTCCGCGCCGACGTACCCCTTGTGCTTCAGCATCTCGACCATGATGCCGACCAGCTTGCCGCCCGCCGCCTTCACCTCATCGGCGAGGAGCCCCATCAGCCCGGCGTTCGAGCCACCCCAGACCAGGGTGTGCCCGCCCTCCCCGAGGAGCCGGGCGAACTCGGCGGCGGGGGCGGAGTAACGGTCGTCGAGCGAGTACGCGGAGCAGAAGACGCAGATGTTCATAGTGCCGACTGGTCTATCACGCCCGCCCGCCCCCGCTCACCGGCATTACGCGCGGCGGCCCGCAGCCCCCTCACCCGCAGCTCCGGAGCATCAGTCCTTGTAGGGAACGAGCTCCGACAGGCTCAGCGTGAAGCCGAAGGGCTCGGGAATCGTGATCGCATCGCCGAACTTCCTGTCGCTACGGGTGTGATACCGGTCGTGGTCCGGCTCGGAGAACAGCGTCACCGTCTGCTGACGCGGGTCCACGATCAGATAGAGCGGGATGCGCATCACGGCGTAGTCGTGCAGCTTGTCCATCCAGTCGTTGCCCGGGTTGGACGGCGACACGATCTCCACCGCGATCAGAGCTTCTGCGGCTGGGGCCTTGTCGCCCGACTCGGAGAGGATGTCGATCGGAAGGTAGGTCAGGTCCGGCTCGCGTCCCTTCGAGACGTCCGGGCTGACGATTTCGCTTCGCTCGCTGGGCAGATAGCCCTCAGGAGCATGCTGCTCGAACTGCCTGCGCACCTGGGCCACGTTGAGCTGATGGATGTTGGACGGAGACGCCTGCATGATCAGCGTGTCCCCGGACCATTCGATCCGGACGCCCTCCGGGGCGATCCGCTCCAGCTCCTCGATGAAGTCGCGGTGCTGCTCGTAGAAGGTCATGCCGTCCACTATGGCGGACCTCGCCAACACCCCGGCCGGAAGTGCCCGCTCACTGCGGGTCGGCCCGGCGGTTCGCTCAGCCCGTGACGGGCCGATCCTCCCGGCGGCCTGCTCGGTGGGCAGGCCGCCGGGTCACAACAGCTGTCGGCCGTCGTGGGTTCGGACGCTCGGTGCCGTGTCGTCCCGGAGGGCGTCCAACAGGCGCACGGAGTAGACCTCGGTCATGCGGTCGGAAACCTCGGCCGGTGTGAGCCAGCCGACTTCGACCGTCTCGTCCGAGGGCCGCTCCGCCCCGCTCTCCGGTCGGCAACGGAAGACCAGCGCGACGATCCCGCGGCTCACGTTCTTGTAGACGCCGGTCAGCCGCTCCACGCGGACCTTGATCCCGGTCTCCTCATAGACCTCGCGGCACACGCCGTCCTCGATCGACTCGGTCAGCTCCAGCACCCCGCCCGGCGGCTCCCAGGTCCCGTTGTCGGCCCGCCGGATCGCCAGCACCCGGCCGTCGTCGCGTACCACCGCACCCGCAACGGACACCGAGTGGAGCGGCGTTGACTGGGGATTCCCGGCGCTGTTACTCATGTGCAGGAGGATAGGAGCCCTGATCCGATCCGGGTCTGGGCTGCCTACGGGGTGTCGGCGGCAGCCGCGTTGCAGGTCGTCACCGCCGCACTGGTGCTGATCAACCGCTCCCGCTGAACCCCCGCCCGTCCCGCAGCGCTGAACGGGCGGGCCCGGCCGTCCGCAGCGGACGGCCGGGCGCCCGGGAACGGGACTACGGGTGCTGGAAGAGCACCTCCGGGTTGGCCGCCGACGGGCCGTCGAGCAGGGGCTGGTGGATCCCCTTCAGGGTCTGGTCGAAGAAGGCTCCGACGTACTCCCGGGTCAGTTGCATGCCGCGCTCCGGCGAGGTGGTCGTCCCCGGCGGGAGGGGGATGCCGATCTCGGCGGCCAGGACGGTGACGTCCGTGAAGCTGCCGTGGTTGGTGCCCGTGACGGCCAGCCAGGGCTTGTAGCCGTCCCAGCTGGCCCAGGTCTGGCCCCACGAGGCGTCCCCGCCGCCGGCCGAGTGGTTGCTCACCTTGCCGAGCAGGAGGAACGAGCGCCCGTCCAGCTTGTCGGTCGGGACCGGCGGCCAGAAGGTGCCGTCCATGTTCACCCCGGCCAGGATCCGGCGGTCGTCGGCCATCGCGTTCAGCGTGGAAGCGCCGCCGATCGAGTGCCCGGCCATGCCGATCCGGTCGCGGTCGATCAGATGCGCCAGGCGCCAGGCCGGGTGGTGCCCGGTCAGCCGGTCCAGCACGAAGGACACGTCCTTCGCCCGGCTCTCCGGCAGCGCGTCCGGTGCGCCGCTGTCGCACAGCGCGCAGCCCGGGGTGGAGCCGTCGGCGAGGGTCTCGCCGGAGTCCTCGTAGGTGTGGCCGACCAGGGCCACCACGTAGCCGTGGCTGGCCAGGTCGGTCGCCAGGCCGGTCAGCGTGGCGCGGGGGTTCTCGAAACCCGGCGAGAGGACCACCAGCGGGAACTTCCCGCCCGCGGCCTTCGCGCCGGTGTAGGCGTGGGTGTCGATGTTCACGACGTCCTGCGGCTGGAGGCTGGTACCGGCCGGGACGCGCGTCGCCACGAAGCCCTGCGCCTCGCCGAGGCTCATGTACGGAGCGGGCTCGCCGGTGCCCGGCCGGGCCGGGTAGAACATCGACACCGCCAGCTGCCGGGGCCCGGCCGAGGGCACCCACGGGTCGGTGCGGCTGTTGTCGGTCAGGTGCAACACCTCCTCCCCGACCGCGTACCGCCCGGTGGGACGGGGCAGCTCCCCGTGGAAGGCGGCGGGGGCCGGAGCCTGCGCGGCGACGGCCGGCGCCGGGGCGGCCATGGCGGCCCCGGCGAGCGGGAGCGGAAGGGCGAGGACGAGGGCGGCGACGGCCGCGATACGGCGGGTTCGAGTCATGCCCCCGACGTTAGGTTCGCCGCCCAACTCCCCGAATCAGCCCGGCGGATGCCCTCTCCGGCCCCGGTCATCCGGGTGGTTCAGCGGCGTCATCCCTCCGGATGACGCCGCCATGACCCACTCAGGCGGTGGCCGCCGGTCAGCTCCCGACGGCGTTGACGGCCGGGCGCTCCGTCGTGGCGATGGTGGCGGAGCCGACGACGCGGGTGCCGTCGTACAGCACCACCGCCTGGCCGGGGGCGATGCCGCGGGCCGGGGTGTCGAGGCGGACGTGGAGGGTGTCGTCGACCATGGCGGCCGAGACCGGCACCTCCTCGCCGTGGGCGCGCAGCTGGGCGGTGTAGCGGCCCTCCGCCAACGGCTCGGTGCCGCACCACCGGGGGCGGATGGCGGTCAGCGCGGTGACGTCGAGGCCCTCGACCGGGCCGACGGTGACGGTGTTGTTCACCGGGGAGATGTCCAGGACGTAGCGCGGCTTGCCGTCGGCGGCCGGGCGGCCGATCCGCAGGCCCTTGCGCTGGCCGATGGTGAAACCGTAGGCGCCGTCGTGCTCGCCGAGCTTGGTGCCGTCGACGTCGAGGATGTCGCCGGTGGCGGTGCCGAGGTGCTTGGCGAGGAAGCCCTGGGTGTCGCCGTCGGCGATGAAGCAGATGTCGTGGCTGTCGGGCTTCTTGGCCACGGCCAGGCCGCGGCGCTCGGCCTCCGCCCGGATCTCCTCCTTGGTGGTGTCACCGAGCGGGAAGAGCGAGTGGGCGAGCTGGTCGGCGTCGAGCACGCCGAGGACGTAGGACTGGTCCTTGGCGCCGTCCACCGCCCGGTGCAGTTCGCGCTCGCCGGACGGCAGGTCGACGATGCGGGCGTAGTGGCCGGTGCAGACGGCGTCGAAGCCGAGCGCGATCGCCTTGTCCAGCAGCGCGGCGAACTTGATCTTCTCGTTGCAGCGCAGGCAGGGGTTCGGGGTCCGCCCGGCGGCGTACTCGGCGACGAAGTCGTCGATCACGTCCTCGCGGAAGCGCTCGGCGAGGTCCCAGACGTAGAAGGGGATGCCGATCACGTCGGCGGCCCGCCAGGCGTCCCGGGAGTCCTCGATGGTGCAGCAGCCGCGCGCGCCGGTGCGGAAGGACTGCGGGTTGGCGGAGAGCGCCAGGTGGACGCCGGTCACCTCGTGCCCGGCTTCGACGGCGCGGGCGGCGGCGACGGCGGAGTCGACTCCGCCGGACATCGCCGCGAGCACGCGCAGGCGGCCGGTGGACGGAGTGGTCGGGGCACCCGGGAAGTCAGTCATGGTGAGTACAAGCGTACGGGGCCGCCGGACATGCCCAGAGCCGCACCGGGCTACCGGCGTACGGCCGCCAGCCCGGCGTTGCGCGCCCGCTGCACCGCCGGGCCGATGGCGGCGGCCAGGGCCGTGACGTCCTCGCGCACCGAGGTGTGGCCGAGCGAGAACCGCAGCGAGGCGCGCGCCAGCAGCGGGTCGACGCCCATCGCGAGCAGCACGTGGCTGGGCTGCGGCACCCCGGCCGAGCAGGCCGAGCCGGTGGAGCACTCGATGCCCTGGGCGTCCAGCAGCATCAGCAGGGCGTCGCCCTCGCAGCCGGGGAAGGAGAAGTGGGCGTTGGCGGGCAGCCTGCCCTCGCCCGCCGGGTCGCCGTTGAGCACCGCGTCCGGGACGGCCGCCAGGACGGCGGAGACCAGCTCGTCGCGCAGCGCGCCCAGCGTCACCGCGTGCTCCGCCCGTCGCTCCACGGCGAGCGCCGCGGCGGCCGCGAAGCCGGCGGCGGCGGGGGCGTCCAGGGTGCCGGAGCGCACGTCGCGCTCCTGGCCGCCGCCGTGCAGCAGCGGGACGGGCGCGGCACCGCGGGAGAGCAGCAGCGCGCCGATGCCGAACGGGCCGCCGATCTTGTGCCCGGTGACGGTGAGGGCGGTGAGCCCGGACTCGGCGAAGGAGACCGGGACCTGACCCAGCGCCTGCACCGCGTCGGCGTGCATCGGGATGCCGTACTCGGCGGCCACGGCGGCGAGTTCGCGCACCGGCTGGATGGTGCCGACTTCGTTGTTGGCCCACATCACGGTGACCAGGGCCACCGAGGCGGGGTCGCGCTCGATCGCCGACCGCAGCTCCGCGGGGTGCACCCGGCCGTACTCGTCCACCGGCAGGTACTCGACCGTCGCGCCCTCGTGCTCGGAGAGCCAGTGCACCGCGTCCAGCACCGCGTGGTGCTCGACCGGGCTGCACAGCACCCGGGTGCGCGCCGGGTCGGCGTCCCGGCGGGCCCAGTACAGGCCCTTGACCGCCAGGTTGTCCGACTCGGTGCCGCCGCCGGTGAGCACGATCTCGCTCGGGCGGGCGCCCAGCGACTCGGCCAGCGACTCGCGGGACTCCTCGACCACCCGGCGGGCCCGGCGGCCGGCCGCGTGCAGGGACGAGGCGTTGCCGACCACCCCCAGGTGCGCCGTCATCGCGGCGATCGCCTCGGGCAGCATCGGCGTGGTCGCCGCATGGTCCAGGTATGGCATAACCATCCGATTGTAGAGGGCATACCCCGGGGCCCCACCAGGTGCGCACCGATCCGGCCACCCCGGCCATCCCGGCCACCCGGCGGACGGACGGCGGCCTCGGGCACTGGTTTGTACCACTGTGCCGCCCAGCGGTTAGCCTGGCGGACACTTCTCGAGCGAGTTCCAGGGGGGCCTCCATGTCGCAGTCGGTCGACCGCGCACTGACGCTGCTCGGCTCGCTCGGCGACGGGCCGCTCTCGCTGGAGCAGGCCGCGGGCAGCCTCGGGGTGCACAAGTCCACTGCGCTGCGGCTGCTGCGCACCCTGGAGGAGCACGGCTTCGTCCTGCGCCAGCCCGACCGGCGCTACCGGGTCGGCGGCCGGGTGCTCTCGCTGGCCCATCGCGCGCTGGAGGACTTCGACGTCCGGCAGGTGGCCGCGCCCCACCTGGCCGCGCTCAACGCCCGCTGCGGCTACACCGTCCAACTCGCCGTGCTGCACGACGGCGAGGTGCTCTACCTGGACGAGGTGGCCGGGCCGTCGGCCGCCCGACCGCCGCGGATCGGGCGGCGCGCCCCGGTGACCGGGACGGCGGTCGGGCGGGTGCTGCTCGCCGGGCTGCCGGAGGACGGCAGCCCCGAGGAGGAACTGCCGGCCGAGCTGGCGGCGGTGCGCCGCCGGGGCTGGGCGGCCGAGTCGGCCGAGCACCGGGAGCCGGTGACCTGCGTGGCCGCGCCGGTCGCGGGCAGCGGCGGGCGGACGGTCGCGGCCTGCGCGCTGAGCGCCCCGGCCAGCCAGGTGCCGCCGGCCGAACTGGCCCGGATGCTGCCGGAACTGCTCTGCACGGCCGAGGCGATCTCGCTCGCGTGCGGTGGCTCGCCTACTCCTCGCTGGTGCGAGAACCGTTGCGGTGCCAGGCCCGCGGGGCGCGCCAGCCGTACTTCAGGGCGAGCATCCGCAGCCCGAAGGCGGTGAGCGCGGCGCCGGTGCCGGTGGCGCCGGTGAGCCGGTCGGCACCGATCAGCAGGGCCACCAGGGTGGCGCCGACCAGGGCCGGGACGGCGTAGATCTCGCGGTCCCAGCGCAGCAGCGAGGGGATCTCCCCGGCCAGCACGTCGCGGATGACGCCGCCACCGGCCGCGGTCACCATGCCGAGCGCGATCGCCGCGACCGCGCCCAGCCCGTAGTCGTGCGCCTTGGCGGTGCCGGTCACGCAGAACAGCCCGAGACCGAGGGCGTCCAGGGTCTGCACCGCGCGGTTGATCCGCTCGACCTCGGGGTGCAGGAAGAACACCACCAGGGCGGCCGCGAGCGGGGTCACGAAGTAGCCCAGGTTGGTGAAGGCGGCCACCGGCGTCGCCCCGATGACCAGGTCGCGGATCACCCCGCCGCCCAGGGCGGTGGCCTCCGCCAGCACACAGATTCCGAAGATGTCCATGTTCTTGCGGACGGCGAGCAGGCCGCCGGAGAGGGCGAAGACGAATATGCCGGCGAGGTCGAGCGACTGCTGCACGTCGGAGGGGAAGATCTGCGAGGTCACCACACAACTATGACCTGCCGCGGAACCTTCCCCTCCGCTACGTCCTCAGTCAGCGGCGTTCTCCGGGCTGTGCCTCATCGTTCCCCTCGCTCCGCTCCGGACTGTGCCTATTCGTTCCCCTCGCTCCGCTCCGGACTGTGCCTATTCGTTCCCCTCGCTCCGCTCCGGGAAGTGACACGCCACCTGGTGCCCGGTCTTCAGCGCCGCCAGCGGCGGCTCCTGGGTCGCGCACACCTCCTGGGCCTTCCAGCAGCGCGTCCGGAACCGGCAGCCGCTGGGCGGGTTGATCGGCGAGGGCACGTCGCCCTTGAGCAGGATCCGCTCCCGACCGCCGCTCTGGCGCCGGCGCGGGTCCGGCACCGGGACGGCCGACATCAGGGCGTTGGTGTACGGGTGCATCGGGCTGCGGTAGAGCGAGTCGCGGTCGGCGATCTCGACGATCTTGCCCAGGTACATCACCGCCACCCGGTCCGAGACGTGCCGGACCACCGAGAGGTCGTGCGCGATGATCAGGTAGGTCAGCCCGAGCTCCTGCTGGAGGTCGTCCAGCAGGTTGACCACCTGCGCCTGGATCGAGACGTCCAGCGCCGAGACCGGCTCGTCCGCGACGATCATCTTCGGCTTGAGCGCGAGCGCCCGGGCGATGCCGATGCGCTGGCGCTGGCCGCCGGAGAACTCGTGCGGGTAGCGGTTGTAGTGCTCGGGGCTGAGGCCGCACAGCTCCAGCAGGTCCTGGACGGCCTTCTTGACGCCCCCCTCCGGCTGGACGCCCTGGAGCCGGAACGGCGCGCTGACGATGGTGCCGACGGTGTGCCGCGGGTTCAGCGAGGAGTACGGGTCCTGGAAGATCATCTGGATGTCGCGGCGCATCGGCCGCATCGCACCGGTGCCCAGGTGGCTGATGTCGGTGCCCTCGAACTCGATCTTCCCGCCGGTGGGTTCGTCGAGCCGGGTGACCAGGCGCCCCATGGTGGACTTGCCGCAGCCGGACTCGCCGACGACGCCCAGCGTCTCACCGGCGTTGACGGTGAAGTCGATGCCGTCGACGGCCCGCACCGCGCCGGTCTGGCGCCGCAGCAGTCCGCCGCGGATCGGGAAGTGCCGGGTCAGGCCGGTCACCTTCAGCAGCGGCTCGCGCTCGGGCGCGGGCGCCGGGGAAGGGATGGTGGCCCCCTGAGTGTCCGTCATCGGTTCTCTCCAGAAAGGTGGTACGGGGCCGGGCTCACAGCCGGGGCGCGATCTCTTCGGCGAAGATGCGGTGCCGCTCGTCGGCCGACAGGTGGCAGGCGGCGAGGTGCCCGGGTGTGGCCTCGGCCAGCAGCGGGAGCTCGCTGGTGGAGCGCCCGCCGGTCAGGGCGGCGTACGGGCAGCGCGGGTGGAAGGCGCAGCCGGACGGCACGTTGATCAGGCTGGGCGGGGTGCCCTTGACCGGCACGAGCCGTTCCTGCAGCTCCCGGTCCAGTCGCGGCATCGAGCCCAACAGGCCCCAGGTGTAGGGGTGTTCGGGCGCGTCGAAGAGGCTCGCGGCGGGGCCGCGCTCGACGCACTTGCCGCCGTACATGACCAGGATGTCGTCGGCGAGCTCGGCGACCACCCCGAGGTCGTGGGTGATGATGATGACGGCGGAGCCGAACTCCTCCTGGAGGTCGCGGATGAGGTCCAGGATCTGCGCCTGGACGGTGACGTCCAGGGCGGTGGTGGGCTCGTCGGCGATCAGCAGCGAGGGGTCGTTGACCAGGGCCATGGCGATCATCGCGCGCTGGCGCATGCCGCCGGAGAACTGGTGCGGGTAGTCGTCCAGCCGGCGGTCGGGCTGGGGGATGCCGACCCGGTCGAGCATCTCGATCGCCCGGGCCCGCGCCTCCTTCTTGGAGGCCTTCGGGTGGTGCACCCGGTACGCCTCGATGATCTGCGCGCCGACCGTGTAGTACGGGTGCATCGCGGTCAGCGGGTCCTGGAAGATCATCGCCAGTTCGCGGCCGCGCAGTTGGCGCACCCGGTCCGGTCCGGCCGCGATCAGGTCCTCGCCGTCGAGCAGGATCTCGCCGCTGATCCGGGCCCGCTTGGAGCGGTGCAGGCCCATGATGCCGAGCGAGGTGACGGACTTCCCGGAGCCGGACTCGCCGACGATGCCCAGGGTGCGGCCCTTGTGCAGGTCGAAGCTGACCCCGTCCACCGAGCGGACCAGGCCGTCGTCGGTGTCGAAGTGGATCCGCAGGTCGCGGACGGACAGGAACGGGTCTCCCAGCGGAGCGGGAGCGGCGTCCGCCCGGGCGGCGTCGGCCGGAGCTTCGGCAGGAGCGTCCGCCGGGGTCTTCTGGAGGTCGGTCACGAGAGCCTCACGCGGGGGTCGACGAGGGCGTACAGGAGGTCGACCACGAGGTTGCAGACGACGATGAAGAAGGCGGCGAGCAGGGTGACGCCGAGGACCTTGGGCAGGTCGTTGTCGGTGATCGCCTGGACGGCGAACTGGCCGACGCCGTTGAGCGAGAAGACCTGCTCGGTGATCAGCGCACCGCCGAGCAGCAGGCCGAGGTCCATGCCGAAGATGGTGACGATCGGGGTGAGCGCGGAGCGCAGCCCGTGCTTGACGACCACCTTGCGCTCGACCAGGCCCTTGGCCCGGGCGGTGCGGATGTAGTCCTCGCTCATCGTCTCCAGCATCCCGGCGCGGGTGAGCCGGGCGTAGAGCGCGGAGTAGAGGAAGGCCAGCGAGATCCACGGGAGGATCAGGTTGCGGGCCCACATCAGCGGGTCCTCGGTGAAGTCGACGTAGTGCAGGTTGTCCAGGATCGGCCACTCGTAGCTGAACACCGTCAGCAGCAGGGCGCCGGTGAAGAAGACCGGCAGCGAGACGCCGGCCAGGGCGACGCCCATGGAGAGCCGGTCGAAGATCGACCGCGGCTTGAGGGCGGAGATCACGCCGGTGGTGATGCCGGAGATCAGCCAGAGCACCGCCGCGCCGATGGCGAGCGAGATGGTGACCGGGATCCGGCTGGTCATCTCCGGCCAGACCTCCAGGTGGTTCTTGAAGGAGTAGCCGAAGCAGGGCACGTGGCAGGTGGCCGGTTCCGGGCCGAACTTGTACTCTGCGCCGCTGACCAGCGCCTTCAGGAAGTTCCAGTACTGGGTGTACAGCGGCTGGTCGAAGCCGAGGTTCTGCTTGACCGCCGCGATCGCCTCGGGCGACGGGTTCTTCCCGATGTACTGCGCGGCCAGCTGGTCGGTGGTCTCGCCGGCGATGCGCGGGAGCAGGAAGAAGATCGCGAAGGTGACCGCGCTGACGACCAGCAGCAGCACCGCGGCCGCGAGGATCCTGCGAACGATGTAGGCAAACACAGTTGGGCGGCTCCGGCGGCCCGCCGCCGTCCGGGATCTGCCGGACGGCGGCGGGCGCCGCTGCCTTCACCTGCCTTCAGGGATGCGGAGCCAGGCTCTTTACTTGGTGGTGCCGATGTTCAGGTAGTCGTACTCCCCCGACCAGGCCGGGTTGGACGCGAGGTTGGTGGCGCTGTCCGGGCGGTACAGGAAGACCTTGTAGTCGGTCAGCGGGACGTACACCGCGGACTCCATGACCTTCTTGTCGATGTCGGCGTAGATCTTCTCGCGGGCGGCCTTGTCCGGGTTGACGGCGGCGTCGTCGATCATCTTGTTGACGGCCGGGTCGTTCAGCTGGGCCAGGTTGCTGTTGCCGGACGGCTTGATCGCGCGGCCGTCGACGATCTGCTGCAGGAAGCCGTAGCCGGTCGGCCAGTCGGCACCCCACTGCATCATCATCAGACCGATGTTGTGGTCCTGGGTGAACTGCGGCGCGCCGGCCGAGTCGGTCAGGTACTTGCCCTGCGGGAACTGCTGGATCTCGACGTTGATGCCGACGTTCTTCAGCTGCGCCTGGATCTGGGTGGCCGCGGCGACCTCGGTCGCGCGCTCGGTGCGGGCGGTCAGGACGGTGCTGAAGCCGCCGTCCTTGCCGCAGGCCTTCAGCGAGTCCTTGGCCTTGGCCTGGTCGCCCTTGTTGCCCGGGGTCTCGTACAGGTTGAAGTCCTGGTGGCCCGGGATGTCCGGCGGGAGCACGGTGTTGGCCACCTGGCCGCGGATCGGGCCGCCGAGCGCGGTCTGCACCGCGACCTTGTCGATCGCGTACTGGACGGCCTTGCGGCAGTCGATGTTGTCGAACGGCGCGACCTTGGTGTTGATCGCCATGTAGACCAGGCGGCCGCCGTAGGCGTTGTCGGTCTTGGCCTTGAGCTTCGGGTCGCGCAGGATCTGCGCCTGGGTCTGCGGGTCGACGCCGCCGCCCACCAGGTCGACCTGGGCGTTGCCGGCCAGCAGGTCCTTGTCGATGGTGGCCTGGTCGATGTTCATCTTGAGCACGATCTTGTCCGACAGCTGCTTGCGGATCGGATCGGTGCTCTTGTCCCAGTTGGTGTTCGGCACCAGGACGGCCTGCTTGCCGTCCTCGTAGGTCTCGAACTTGTAGGTGCCGGAGGACACGATGTGCTTCACGTAGTCGGCACCGGTGTCCTTGGCCTGCGGGACCGGCGCGGTCTGCGGGGCGCTGACCAGGTAGTCGAAGTCGGCGAAGGGGTGCTGCAGGTGGAAGACGATCGTGGTGTCGTCCGGGGTCTCGATCGACTTCAGGTCGCCGGTCTTGTCCTTGTACGGACCCTGGTACGGCGTCGGGTTGTCGACCAGCAGGTCGTGGAAGTACGTCGGGCCGTTGGAGTTCACCTCGGGCGCGTAGTTCGAGCGCTCCACGGCGTACTTGACGTCCTTGGAGGTGATCGGGGTGCCGTCGTCGTACTTCAGGCCGGCGCGCAGCTTGTACGTCCAGGTCAGGCCGTCCGCGCTGGGCTGGCCCATCGACTCGGCGAGGTCCGGGACCAGCTTGTTGCCGTCCGCGCCGGCGGCCGGGTTGAAGGTGGTCAGCGGACGGGCGTACAGGCGCGAGAAGTTGTAGATGTACGCGTAGTAGGTGTTGCCCGGGTCGAGCGAGTCCGGGGTGCCCTTCATCTCGAAGGTGACCGTCCCGCCCTTCTTGTCCGAGGCGTTGACGATCTGTTTGGTGGCCGCGTCGGCACCACCGCCGCTCGCGTCGTTGGAGCCGGCCGAGGAGGAGGACGAGCCGCTGCCGCTCTTCGAGCTGGACGAGCAGCCGGTGATGACCAGGACCGCGGCGGCGGCCGCGGCGGTCAACGCGACGGTACGGGACCTACGCATGGGTGGGATCAACCCCTTGAGGTGTGGAGGAGGGAGGGTACTGACTCAGGATCGGTCGCTCTTGGGTCAGTTGCTCTTGGGATCGAGGGCGTCACGCAGCCCGTCGCCGAGCAGGTTGAACGCGAGCACGGTGATGAAGATCGCCAGGCCGGGGACCACCATGTACTGGGGGTCCACCTGGTAGTAGTTCTTCGCGTCGGCGAGCATGCCGCCCCAGGAGGACTGCGGGGGCTGGATGCCGACGCCGAGGAAGCTCAGACCGGCCTCGAAGAGGATGTTGGTCGGGATCAGCAGCGTCGAGTAGACCAGGATCGGGCCGACCAGGTTCGGCAGCAGTTCCTTGAACAGGATGAAGGGGCCGCGGGCGCCGAGGCTGCGGGCCGCGTGGACGAACTCCCGCTCGCGCAGCGAGAGGGTCTGTCCGCGCACGATCCGGCCCATGTAGGGCCAGTTGAAGAAGCCGATCACGAAGATCAGCACCAGGATGTGCAGCGGGAGGCCGTGCAGGCCGAACGCGCCGCCCTGGAGCGAGGCGGAGATCGCGATGGCGAACAGCAGCAGCGGGAACGCCAGGAAGACGTCCATCAGCCGACTGATCAGGGTGTCCACCCAGCCGCCGTAGTAGCCGGCCATCACGCCGAGCACGGTGCCGAGGGTGTTGGACAGCACGGTCGCGCCGAAGGCGACCAGCAGGGAGACCCAGGAGCCGTCGATCACGCGGGCGAGCAGGTCACGGCCCTGCAGCGGGTCGACGCCGAGCGGGTGGTCCCCGCTCATCCCGCCCCAGTCGCCGAGCGGGATTCCACCGAGGTCGGCGTCCAGCAGGTCGGTGTTCGACGCGTCGGGGTCGAGCCCGAACACGGACTCGATCGGCCCGGCCAGGACGGCCAGGAGGATCAGCAGGATCACCACGATGCCGCCGGCGACGGCGGCCTTGTCCCGCTTGAAGCGGGTCCAGGCGATCCGACCGAGGGAGCGGCCCTCGATCGTCTTGGCCGGGCTCGGGGAGGCGGGCGCCTCGGGTTCGTTCCCGGCGGTTGTCATGGGTGCGGTCATGGTCAGTTGGTCCCCTCGCCGACGGTGGCCGGCCCACGGGTGCCGGGCGCCGGTTCGGCGGTACGGCTGCGGACGTGCGGAGGTGCTAGGAGCTGGTGTTCGCGGCAGTACGTCGTGCACGGGGTACTGCCTCCACGCGGGATGGGCGTCGCATGGATCGAGCGGTCGGCGTGCGCGTTCACCTTCGTGGGGTTTCCAGTACGCGCGATGCGTTGCGCAGAACTCTCTGTCATCCGAACTGGCTTGCGCCAGCCCTGACAACCGACAGATGCCCAACTGTGATCTGCCCGCATGCACCTTCCCGCCGTTTGGCATATCCCTCTTCACACGGCTGTAACTGCCATGTCAAGATGTGCCGGTGCCAAGGCCGGAAAATTCGTCCCGAAAGCACCGAAGCCGACCTGATCAGGGATCAAGTCGGCTTCTTGCCCGAGGCTTTCACAACAACGGGTTCGGCAATCAGCGGCCCGGGTATCCGGGCCACGGCCGCTGGGGCTGCTGAGGTTGCCGGCCCCAACCCGGCGCCGGCGGCTGGGTGCCGTAGGCATAGCCCGGCATCGACTGCCCGGGGATCGGCTGCCCCGGCATCGACTGCCCCGGGTACGGCGGCGGCACCGGCGGGTACGGGCCGGTCGGCGGGCGACCGGCCTCCCGGTCGAAGAACGGCCGCGCGTTGGCGCGCATCCACAGCGCCACCGGGTCGTACTCGTCCGACATCGCCACCGTGGACACCGCGAGCCCCTCCGGGGCCACCGCGATCGCCCGCTGCATCAGCGCCCGCACCGCCTCCACCGCCGGCGGCGAACTCTCGTACAGGTCCAGGCCGATCGCCAGGTACGGCTCCCCCACCGACGGCTGCACCCAGGCCCGGCGCAGCGCCCGGACCGCGCGCACCTCGCCCGCCTGCCGCTCCAGCAGCGCGAAGAACTGCTGGGCGTTCACCTGCGGCTCGCTCAGCTTCAAGGGGCCGGCCGGCAGCCGGTCCAGGCCCGCGGCGATCCGCCGCAGGTCCGCCCACGGCACCCCGACCCCGCCGCCCGGCGCGTGCGGGTTGAGCCACAGGCCCCAGCGGGTGCGGTACAGCGAGGCGGCGATCTCCCGCCCGGAGATGACCTCGTGGGCCCGGGCCCAGCCGGAGGCCGTCAACTGCTCGGGCGAGGTGACGGCCGGCGCGTAGCCGTGGCCGCTGATCTCCATGTTCCCGTACTGGGCGTCCGGACTGCCCGGGCTGCCGTGCCACAGCAGCATCCAGACCTGGCCCTCGGCCAGCGCGTGCAGCAGTCGCTCGTACGCGTCCCAGCGCTCCGGCGCGACCTCGCGCAGGGCCTGCTCCAACGCGCCCGGATCCGCGCCCGGGCGCCCGGCCGGTGCCTGGCCCCAGGGCCCCGGCGCCCCGCCCGCTCCCGTTACCGCACTCATGCGCCCACCTCGCCGCGCCTCTTTCCTGAACCCGCCGGCCCGTCAGCCGCCTGCACGCACCCTATGGCGCGGCACCGGCCACCGCCACGGCGACGTGCCTACGAAGGATCCCCGCTCACGCCCGCGTGTGGAAGGGCATGACCTGGGTCAGCAGCCACTCGACCACCGGGTCGTCGGCGAGGTCGAGCAGCACGAGGTGGACGCCACCCGGCAGCGGCGCGGTTCCCAGCGCCCGCCCGAGCGCCTCGTTCACCGCACCCGGGTCGGCCGGGGCCACCGGGTCCAGCTGGACGCCCACGAACATCACGGTCGGCTCGCCCTCGATGCTGGCCAGCGCCCGGCGCGCGGTCAACACCCCCGGCAGGGCCGACAGTTCGGCCCGGCAGGCGGCCAGGAAGTGCTCCGGGTCCTCACCCGGCACCGGCTCGCGCAGCGCCACCCGGCCGCCGGTCGGCGCGTCCGGCTGCTGCTCCCAGCGGTCGTCCCGCGGCCCGCGGCGCAGCTCCGCCACGCCCTGCGGCGGCACCGGGATGCCCACCGCCGCCTCCGGGTTGACCGCGATGCCCACGCCCAGCGGCAGCCCGCGGGCGAACTCCCAGGCCGGGGCGATCGCGAAGGCCATCCCCGGCGCCTGTTGCAGGAACACCTCCTGCGATGAGAACACCGGTACGTAGGGGGCCCCGGCCAGCTCGACGGTCGGCAGGTCCAGCGACTGCCCGTTCGGGTCGCCCCCGGCCGGCAGCGGGATCCACACCTGGCTGCGAGCCAGCACCTCGATCACCCGCGGGGTCGCCCCCGGGTCGCCCAGCGCGGCCGTCAGCACCTGCTCCAGCTCGTTCGCCGGCCACGCACCGCCCGACGGCGCCGACTCCGGCCCGCCCCACCCCTGCTGCTGCTCCACCGGGTACCCCATGCGCGCCTGAACCGCCCTCTGCCGGTCGGCCGCCCACTGCTGTGCCGACGGGCAGATTCTAGGGCTCGGCTTCGAACGCACGTCGTGTGACCGGGTCCGCCGCACCGTGTGACCGGGTCCCCCCTCCCCTCCTCCGCGCGGACGTGCCATGATGTGCGCGTCCGACGGCATGCGCCGCGGGCCCCCACAACTCCACACCGGCCGCTCGAACCCGCGCGGGAGAGCCCGGAGTGCCCCTCAGGGGGCACAGCCGGCGCCGAAGGAGCAAGTCCTCCCCGGAATCTCTCAGGCCCCCCTACCGCGCGGGTTAGGCACATCTGGAAAGCGGCGCACGGCCCTGTCGCGCGCCCACCCACGGTGCAAGCCGCCATGCTGTCCCGCAAGCTGGAAACAGCTTCGGGCAGGTGGGCGGTGAAGCTCTCAGGTTCGACGACAGATGGGGAGACCCACGCCGCCGCATGCCCGCGCGCAGGGTCGGTCCCGAGCGGGTCCGGTTCCGGCGCGCGCACCCCTGAGTGCCCCGACCGAGGAGTTCCTGGCCATGTCGTCCCTCCGCCTCACCGCGCTCGACGCGCTGCACCGCGCCCTCGGCGCGACCATGACCGACTTCGCCGGCTGGGACATGCCGCTGCGCTACGGCAGCGAGCGCGAGGAGCACCTCGCCGTCCGCACCAAGGCCGGCCTGTTCGACCTCTCGCACATGGGCGAGATCACCGTCACCGGCCCGCAGGCCGGCGAGATGCTGGACCACGCGCTGGTCGGCTTCGTCTCCGCGCTCGGCGTGCTGCGCGCCCGCTACACCATGATCTGCGCCGAGGACGGCGGCATCCTGGACGACCTGATCGTCTACCGCCTGCGCGAGGACGCCTTCCTGGTGGTCGCCAACGCCTCCAACGCCCAACTGGTGCTGGACGAGCTGATCGCCCGTGCCAAGGGCTTCGACGCCGTCGTCACCGACGACCGCGACACCTACGCGCTGATCGCCGTCCAGGGCCCGGAGGCCACCGGCATCCTGGCGGAGACCACCGACGCCGACCTGCCCGGCCTGAAGTACTACGCGATCCTCCCGGCCAAGGTGGCCGGCAAGGACGTGCTGCTGGCCCGCACCGGCTACACCGGCGAGGACGGCTTCGAGATCTTCTGCCACCCGGTCGACGCCGAGCCGATCTGGCAGGCGCTGACCGCCGCCGGCGAGGGCCACGGCCTGGTCCCGTGCGGCCTGTCCTGCCGCGACACGCTGCGCCTGGAGGCGGGCATGCCGCTGTACGGGCACGAGCTGTCCACCGACCTGACCCCGTTCGACGCCGGCCTGGGCCGGGTCGTCCGCTTCGACAAGACCACCAACGAGGGCGCCTTCGTCGGCCGCAAGGCGCTGGAGCAGGCCGCCGCCGCGGCCGAGAGCAACCCGCCGAAGGTGCTGGTCGGCCTGGTCTCCGAGGGCAAGCGCGTGCCGCGCGCCGAGTACACGGTGGTCTCCACCGACGGCGCCCCGATCGGCCGGATCACCTCGGGCGCGCCGTCCCCGACCCTGGGCAAGCCGATCGCGATGGCCTACGTGGACGCGGCCCACGCCGCGCCCGGCACCACCGTCGCGGTGGACGTGCGCGGCAAGCACGAGCCCGTTCAGGTCGTCGCGCTGCCGTTCTACAAGCGCGCCCGCTGAGGCCGTCGCAGCCCCCTCGATTTCCCATACACGCACGTCGGAGCCGTCCGTGCGGCGGCCCGCTGCGTCGTACCCGCTTCCCATCCTGGAGAATGACGCCATGAGCAACCCCCAGCACCTGCAGTACACCAAGGAGCACGAGTGGCTGACCGCCGCCGTGGACGGCATTTCCACGGTCGGCATCACCAAGCACGCCGCCGATGCCCTCGGTGACATCGTCTACGTGCAGCTGCCCGAGGTCGGCGACACCGTGACCGCCGGCGAGACCTGCGGCGAGCTGGAGTCGACCAAGTCGGTCAGCGACCTGTACTCCCCGGTGACCGGCGAGGTCACCGAGGTCAACCAGGACGTCCTGGACGACAACGGCCTGGTCAACAGCGCCCCCTTCGAGGCCGGCTGGCTGTTCAAGGTCCGGGTCGAGTCGACCGACGAGCTGCTCAGCGCCGACGAGTACGACGCGCTCACCCACGCCGGCTGACCAGCCCGGCACCGGGCGGGCCGCGCGCACGCCGGCCCGCCCCCACCGTCCCTCAGCTCTCCTCCTCCCGGGAAGACCCCACCATGACGGTTCTCAACCAGTCCCTGCACGCCCTCGACCCGGAGATCGCCGCCGCGGTCGACGCCGAGCTGCACCGCCAGCAGACCACCCTGGAGATGATCGCCTCCGAGAACTTCGCCCCGGTGGCGGTCATGGAGGCCCAGGGCTCGGTGCTCACCAACAAGTACGCCGAGGGCTACCCCGGCCGCCGCTACTACGGCGGTTGCGAGCACGTCGACGTGGTCGAGCAGATCGCGATCGACCGCATCAAGGCCCTGTTCGGCGCCGAGCACGCCAACGTCCAGCCGCACTCCGGCGCGCAGGCCAACGCCGCCGCGATGTTCGCGCTGATCCAGCCGGGCGACACCATCCTGGGCCTGAACCTGGCCCACGGCGGTCACCTGACCCACGGCATGAAGATCAACTTCTCCGGCAAGCTCTACAACGTGGTCGCGTACCACGTCGACGAGAAGACCGGCCAGGTCGACATGGCCGAGGTCGAGCGCCTGGCCAAGGAGCACCAGCCGAAGCTGATCATCGCCGGCTGGTCCGCCTACCCGCGCCAGCTGGACTTCGCCGAGTTCCGCCGGGTCGCCGACGAGGTCGGCGCGCTGCTCATGGTGGACATGGCGCACTTCGCCGGCCTGGTGGCGGCGGGCCTGCACCCGAACCCGGTGCCGTACGCGGACGTGGTCACCACCACCACCCACAAGACCCTGGGCGGCCCGCGCGGTGGCGTCATCCTGTCCAAGGCCGAGTACGCCAAGAAGATCAACTCCGCGGTCTTCCCCGGCCAGCAGGGCGGCCCGCTGGAGCACGTGATCGCGGGCAAGGCCGTCGCCTTCAAGGTCGCCGCCTCGGAGGAGTTCAAGGAGCGCCAGCAGCGCACCCTCGAGGGCGCCCGGATCCTCGCCGAGCGCCTGCTGCAGGCCGACGTCGCCGAGGCCGGCGCCTCCGTGCTGTCCGGCGGCACCGACGTCCACCTGGTCCTGGTCGACCTGCGCAACAGCCAGCTCGACGGCCAGCAGGCCGAGGACCGGCTGCACGAGGTCGGCATCACCGTCAACCGCAACGCCATCCCGAACGACCCGCGCCCGCCGATGGTCACCTCCGGCCTGCGCATCGGCACCCCGGCCCTGGCCACCCGCGGCTTCCAGGCCGAGGACTTCCGCGAGGTCGCCGACATCATCGCCGAGGCGCTCAAGCCCGCCTTCGACGAGACCGTCGCCGCCGCCCTGAAGGCCCGGGTCACCGCCCTGGCCGAGAAGTACCCGCTCTACCCCAACCTGGCCGGCCAGGAGTGATCCCGTTCGGGATGAGGTGACCGGCCTCACCCCGCCGGTGCACCTGGGACCCCGGGGCACCGCGCACACTGGACAGTGCGCGCGGTGCCCCGTCCCGTGTCATCCCCCTGCCCGCAAGTCCTTCCACGAGACCAGACAAGGACGTCCCCCGTGGCCATCAGCGTCTTCGACCTCTTCTCCATCGGCATCGGCCCGTCGAGCTCCCACACCGTCGGCCCGATGCGCGCGGCCCGGATGTTCGCCCGCCGGCTGCGCTCCGAAGGCCTGCTGGACCGGGTCACCGGTGTGCGCGCCGAGCTGTACGGCTCACTGGGCGCCACCGGCCACGGCCACGGCACCCCGAAGGCCGTCCTGCTGGGCCTGGAGAACAACTCGCCCCGCACCGTCGACGTCGACCAGGCGGACAAGGACGTCGAGCGGATCATCGCCGAGAAGCGGCTCAGCCTGCTCGGCGAGCACCCCGTCGACTTCGACCCCGACACCCAGCTGATCCTGCACCGGCGCCGCTCGCTGCCGTACCACGCCAACGGCATGACCCTCTGGGCGTACGCGGCGGACGGCTCGACGCTGCTGGAGAAGACCTACTACTCGGTCGGCGGCGGCTTCGTCGTGGACGAGGACGCGATCGGCGCGGACCGGGTCAAGCCCGACGACACCGCGCTGCGCTACCCCTTCCGCACCGGCGAGGAGCTGCTGCGGCTCACCCGGGAGACCGGGCTGTCGATCTCCGGCCTGATGCTGGAGAACGAGAAGGCCTGGCGCAGCGAGGAGGAGATCCGGACCGGGCTGCTGGAGATCTGGTCCGTGATGCAGGAGTGCGTGCGGGCCGGCATGACCCGCGAGGGGATCCTGCCGGGCGGGCTGAAGGTCCGCCGCCGGGCCGCCGCGGCGGCGCGTGCGCTGCGCGCCGAGGGGATCGGCCCGGCCAACGCGATGGAGTGGGTGACCCTCTACGCGATGGCGGTCAACGAGGAGAACGCCTCCGGGCGCCGGGTGGTCACCGCGCCCACCAACGGCGCGGCCGGGATCATCCCCGCCACCCTGCACTACTACCTGAACTTCATCCCGGGCGCCGACGACGACGGCATCGTCCGCTTCCTGCTCGCGGCCGGCGCCATCGGCATGCTCTTCAAGGAGAACGCCTCCATCTCCGGCGCCGAGGTCGGCTGCCAGGGCGAGGTCGGCTCCGCCTGCTCGATGGCCGCGGGCGGCCTCGCCGAGGTCCTCGGCGGCACCCCCGAGCAGGTCGAGAACGCCGCCGAGATCGGCATCGAGCACAACCTCGGCCTCACCTGCGACCCGGTCGGCGGCCTGGTCCAGATCCCCTGCATCGAGCGCAACGGCATGGCGTCGGTGAAGGCCGTCACCGCGGCCCGGATGGCGCTGCGCGGCGACGGGCGCCACCACGTCTCGCTGGACAAGGCGATCAAGACGATGAAGGAGACCGGGGCCGACATGAAGATCAAGTACAAGGAGACCTCGCGCGGCGGCCTCGCCGTGAACGTCATCGAGTGCTGATCGTCGCGCACTGACCGCGGCGGTCCGATGGCCGGGCCCCGGGGTGGAGCCTCCCGCTCCACCCTGGGGCTTGTGCGTTTCCACTGGCCGACGAGGCGTCACCGGCGCCATAATCCGGTCGAGTTGGCCACCCGGGCCACGCCAGAGGGGGAGGCGGATGTCGTTCCAACCGCCGGAGCCGTACCGACCGCAGGCGGGGCAGCCGCCCGTACCACCGCCGCCCGTGCCACCGCCGCTGGCACCGCCGCTGCTCGGGCCCCGGCCGCCGTACGGCCCGCCGCCGCAACGGCCGTCGGCGCGGCCGCGGTCCCGGCGGGTGCTGGTCGCGGTGGTCGCCGGGGCGCTGGCCGGCCTGCTCGCGGGCGGCGGGTGGTACCTGCTGAACCGGGACGGCGGGCGCGACCGGCCGGTCACCGCGGCCTCCGGCCCGGCCTCACCGACGGTGTCGGAGTCGGCGTCGCCCGCCCCGACCGGGACCTCCGTCTCCGTCGCCCCGGCTCCCCCGGACACGCCCGTCCCCAGCCTCACCCCGACGCCCACATCCACGCCCGCCGGGCCGCACCTGACACCGGTCCAGGACCCGAGCGGCTTCACCCTGCTCGTCCCCGACGGCTGGCAGCGCCGCACGCAGGACAGCGCGGTGTTCTACGACTCGCCCGACGGCGCCAGTCTGATCGAGGTGTGGGCGGTGGGCGCCGGCTCCCCGTACCAGCAGGCCGCCGACACGGACGGCGAGCTGGCCCGCAATGCGACCCGGTTCCCGAACTACCACCGCATCCGGCTGGAACAGGCCGCCGACGGCTCCGCCGAGCTGGAGTACGCCTACGACCACGCCACGTCCGGCTCCGGCGTGCGCCACGCGATCGACCACATCCTGGTCGGGCCGGACGGCTCCTCCTGGGCCGTGCTGGTGGCGGGCCCGGAGCAGAGCTGGCCCACCCCGCTGCACGACCTGCTGCAGTCGGAGCTCGCCTCCTTCTGCCTCGCCGGCCACTGCCCCTGACGCCCGGGCCTCGAGCCTCGGGCCTGCTAGGGCCGCACCGCCGCTTCCTCCACCGGCACGTCGGCCGCGCGCGGCTCGGGGTGCGAGCTCCGGCCCTGGCTCGCGCCCGCGCCCGGTCGGGCCAGGCAGGCGACCGCCGTCGCCACCCCCGCCAGGACGATGCCGCCGGCCACCGTGCCGTGCAGCCCGCTGGTGACGGCCGCCCCGACGGCGTCCCGGACGGCCGACGGCAGCCCCGCCAGCGAGGCCGGGGTGAGCCCGCCACCGCCGGTCAGCCGGGCGGCCTCGGCCGGGTTCAGTCGCGCCCCCAGGGAGGCGGTCAGCCGCGCCGTGTAGACCGCGCCGAGGGCGGCCATCCCGAGCGAGCCGCCGATGCTGCGCAGCAGGGTCACCACGCCCATGGCCGCGCCCATGTCCTGGCGCGGCACCGCGCCCATCGAGGTCAGCATGGTGCTCTGCATCAGCAGTCCGATGCCGACCCCGGCGACCGCGGTGAGCCCGGAGGCCAGCGCCACCGGGGTGTCCGTCCCCAGCAGCAGCAGGAGCGCGGACCCGGCCAGGGCCAGCGCCCCGCCCAGCAGCGGGTAGCGCCGCTCGCCGCCGGGCCGGCCCATCAGCCGGGCGGTGATCAGCTGGGTGCCCATCATGCCGAGCATCAGCGGCAGCAGGAGCAGCCCGCCGGTGGTCGGCGACGCACCCTGGACGAGCTGGAGGTACTGCGGCAGGTAGCCGATCAGGGCGAGCATGACCGCGCCGGTGAGGAAGCCCAGCACCTGGGACACCGTGAAGTTGCGGTCGCGGAAGAGCGCGGGCGGGATCAGAGGTCCGGGGGCGCGCAGTTCGGTCCGGACGAAGAGGGCCAGCGCGGCGATCGCGACCGCTCCCGTCCCGAGGATCAGCGGCGAGGTCCAGGCGTACGTCGTCCCGCCCCAGCTGCTGACCAGGGTGAGTCCGAGGATGCCGGCGGTGAGCAGGGCGACCCCGGCCCGGTCGAAGGGGGCGCGGGCCCGTTCGGCCTTCGGCAGCCGCACCGCCGCGCCGACCGCGAGCAGGGCGAACACACCGACCGGCAGGTTGACGTAGAAGGCCCAGCGCCAGCTGAGCCGGTCGGTGAGGAAGCCGCCGAGCAGCGGTCCGCCCACGAAGGCGATCGGCATCAGCACCCCGATCACCGACTGCACCCGACCCCGGTCGGAGGCGGGCACCAGCACCCCGATCACCGAGAGCGCGCCGACCATCAACCCGCCCGCGCCGATCCCCTGCAACGCCCGGAAGGCGATCAACTCGCCCATGTTCTGTGAGAGTCCGGACAGCATCGAGCCGACCAGGAACACCGCGACCGCCCACTGGTACGCACCCTTGCGCCCGTACAGGTCGCCGAGCCGCCCCCACAGCGGGGTGGCGGCGGCGGAGGTCAGCAAGTAGGCGGTGACCGCCCAGGCGAGGTGTTCCAGTCCGCCGAGGTCGCCGACGATGGTCGGCAGCGCGGTGCCGATGATCTGGCCGTCGAGGGCCGAGAGGAAGATGCCGAGCATCAGCCCGAGCACGCCGAGCAGTGGCGGCTTGGGGCGGTCGTCGATCGGTTCCGTGGACATGGATGGTCCCCCTCCGGGACGGTGTGTACGCCGTATCGATGACGTACAACGTACACATAAGCGCGTACGCCGTCCACTACGGATATACGCCGTACACATGAGTGGTACGGTGGAGATCACCAGCCGGAAGGAGCTCGCCCTCATGCCCGCTCAGCAGGGCCCCGCCGGGGACGCCCGCGCCGGAGCCGACGACCGCGACAGGTCGCAGGTCTCACTCTGGGAGCGGCTCGACCGCCCCTCCCCCGCGCCGCGCACCACCCTGACCCCGCACCGGATCGCCGAGGCCGCGGTCGCCATCGCCGACACCGAGGGCCTGGACGCCGTCACCATGCGCCGCCTGGCCACCGCCCTCGGCGTAGCCCCGATGGCCGCCTACCGGTACGTGTCCGGCAAGGACGAACTCATCGAGCTGATGGTCGACTTCGTGTACGGCGGGCTCCCCCTGGACACCCCCGCCGACGGCTGGCGCGAAACCATGCACGCCCTCGCCGTCCACCTGCGCGCGATGAGCCTGGCCCACCCCTGGATCACTCGGGCGGCCACCCCGTTCTCCCTCAGCCCCAACCAACTCGCCGTCCCAGAACGGGCGTTCGCCGCCCTCGCCGGCCACGGCCTGGACCCCGACACCACCATGGCGATCTTCCGCACGGTCGCCATCTACGTCCACGGCTCGTCCGCCACCGAGGTCGCCCTCCAGGACCTGCGCCGCGCCCGCGGCTGGTCCGACGGCGACGAGACCCGCGCGGCCCTCGCCCCCCGGATGTCCTACCTGATGGGCACCGGCCGCTACCCCGCCTACCTGCAGTACCTGCAACAGGCCACCCGCAAGGACGACCCCGACTGGCACTTCGCGACCGGCCTCGACTGCGTCCTCGACGGCATCGCCACCCACTTCGGCATCTGAGCCGCCCCTACGCCTCCAGGCGGGCGGCGACGGCGGAAAGGCGGCCCATGGCGCGGGCCACCCCCAGGCCGTCCATGTAGTCGCGGACGTGCACCAGTTGACCGCCCCGGGCCCGCATCACCAGCAGGCCCGGGAAGGCGAACTCCTTGCCCGTGGAGGCGACCCGGCCGATCACCAACTGCTCCACGGTGAGCACCTCGGGGTCGGCGCCCGGGTGGACCGCGACCTCCCGGATCTCCTGCGGCCGGGCCTCACTCGCCCCCCAGGCCGCCCGGTACCCGGCCCGCACCTCCTCCCGCCCCCGGTACCGCTCGGGCATCCCCGGGAACAGGAACGGGAACTCGTGCACCCCGTCCTCGGCGTACAACTCGGCCAGTGCGTCCGCGTCCAGGTCGAGCATCGCCCGCCGGTAACGGGCGAGCAGTTCCAACGGGCTGGGCACGACGGAATCGGGCATGGCTGAACCCCCTTGGCAACGAGCGGGTACACCAGGATCCCTCCGGCGATCGCCCGGCCCCCGCGAATCACTCGGTCGCCCCACCCTACCCACCGCCGCATTCCTCCGCCGCTACGGGAAAGCTCGTGGCCGACGCGGCGCTCTGAGCTTCGGGCGAGCGACGAGCCGGCTCAGTCCTCGCCCTCGAACTCCTCCTCGTACTCGGCGAAGATCTCGGCCAGCTCCTCGTCCACTTCGGCGCTTTCGGCCGTCCAGAAGGCCGACTCCCGGTCGGAGGCAAGCGAGCGGTCGACGGCGGCCACCCAGGGCCAGGGGGAGTCGTCGTCGTGCATCCCCCGCTGGACCATGGGGACGTGGACGCTCGCCTGCCGGTGCCGCACCATCCAGGAGTTGCGGAAGAAGTCGAACTGGAGGTGGTAGCAGCCGTCCGCCTCGTGGAAGAGGATCGGCGGGACGAGGAAGTGCGCGACGCCGACGGTGGCCGCGACGTCGATGTAGTTCTGCGGGCTGCCGCCGGCGTTCCAGCAGGCGGCGAAGTTCACGGGTGCGAGCGACTTCTCGCCGAGGACGTGAATGGTGTTCCCCTCGATCAGGAACCGGTCCGGGTCGAGGAGCACGTCCTCGCCGAGCATCACGATCGGCGCCGGCATGATGTGCGCCATGGCGAAGTTCTGGGCCCGGGTGTAGAGATCGAGGATTTCGGGGTCGCGCGTGGAGTCGAACGTCTCCATGGTGTGGAACGGACAGCACCCGGACGGCTCCGTCTCCTCCGGCGCGGGGAAGAGCAGGGACTTGTCGATCGGCGCGACGGCAGACTCGGCGCGCCTGTCCCGGAGGAAGGCCGGGATCCAGTCGGTGCCGTCGGCCTCGATCACCTCCGGCCCGCAGAGGGTGCGGAACGCGGCGTCGCCGATCCTGCAGTTGAAGTAGTCGAGCAGCGCGATCGCGGCGCACTCGGCGAGCGAGAGGGTGTCGGTCTTCGCGAACCAGAAGTCGTAGCCGTTCGCGACGAAGTGCACGCCGCGGAACTGCTTGTGGACGAAGGGCTCGCGCTCGGCTCCGGCCGCGAGGCCGTTCCAGTGCGCGGTGGCGACCTGGTTGTAGTAGGTGTCGGCGTGGCGGGCGAGTTCGGGGGCGAAGACGCTCTCGCCGGTCCAGTAGCAGGCCTTGCTGAACAGAGCGGCGATCTCCGGGTCGTGGGTGAACCCGGGCTCGGTGAAGACGAGTTCGCTGCGCAGGAAGACCTTGCGGCCGTCGAGGTAGGGCGCGCCCTCGTGCTCGTACCGCTGGTCGAAGACCACGCAGGTGAAGGGTTCGATCTCGGTCAGTGCGGCGCCCCCGGCGAGGTCGAGGGCGGGCGCCGCCGAGCCACCGGTGAGGTAGATCAGGACGGTGTAGCGGGAGACGTGCTTGCGTTCGGCGTCGTAGTAGGGCGTGTCGTGGTGGCGGTGGAAATTGCGGTCCCCGGGCTCGAAACGGTTGCACCGGAACACGGGGTTCACGTGCGAGAAGCCCTCGCGCAGCTCCGGTGGCGCGGCCCTGCCGACCGCCGCGGTGAGGGCGTCGGCGAGCAGGGCCGAGTGGAAGATGAAGCGTTCGCCGCCGCGCGAACCGGAGTTGAGCGGCGGGACGTACAGGTTCAGCCCGTCGAGGCGTTCCAGGCGGGCGCGGGCGGCGGCCGGTAGCCGCAGCGAGAACGAGTACGCACCGGCGGCGAGTTCGACCGGCTCGACGAGCTCGAACTCCAACGGGGTGTCCGTGAACAGGCGGTCGAGCGGGACGATGTTCTCGAACGTGCGGAACGACAGCTCGCGCGGATCGACGAAGACGGCGGCCAGGTACGGCGCCTCCTCGCTGGGCCGGGCGAACAGGTCGCGCACGCCGGCGTCGATCCGCTCGGCGTCCACGAAGCGCACTGCCTTGTGGCGGACGGTCGGGTGCCAGGAGATTGCGAGCCCGTCGAGCGTAGTGGTGGGCTCGGTGTCCGTCGCGTCGACCTGGGCACGGTAGTGGGCGACCTCGTCGGCCGGGGCGTGACCGGTCGACAGAGCAAAGAAGCGGTCGCGGAGCTCGGCGCTCACACACTCCTCCAGAGGCTGCGCAGGGCGGACGGGAGTTGGGGGGCACGTGCGAGCGCCGTCGCGCCTGCGTCGGAGACGTCGCTGCGGTAGAGGAACAGCCGGGCGAGCGAGCCGACGAAGGGCGTCGCGAGCAGGGCGTCGGCCCCGTCCGGGCCGATCGTGTTGTAGCGGAGGTCGAGTTCGACGAGCCGTTCGAGGCGGTGCAGCGAGCGGACGCCCTCGGCCGTCAGCGCGTTGCACTGGAGGTGCAGGCGGCGGAGCCCGTCGAAGCGCGCGGTCGCCGCGAGGGCCGCGAGTCCGGCGTCCCCGACGCCGCAGTACCGCAGGTCGAGCGTGTCGATCAGGTGGCCGCCGGCGGAGGCCGCGAGGTCCTTGGCGCCGGCCTCGCCGAGGGGCAGGTAGGACAGGTCCAGCTCGGTGAGGCGCCCGAGGTCGAGCGACGCGAGGGCACTGACGTCGACGGGCCGGAGGAGGGGGAAGTCGTCCGGCTCGTAGTCCTCCAGTTCGAAGTCCTCGTCGTCCTCGTCCTCGTCGACGGGGTCGGGCGGTCCGATCCGCAGCGCGGTCACGAAGGGGCTGCGGAGGACCTGCTCGATCAGCGCGGGCGCCTCGTCGGACCAGGTGACGCCGGCCTTGGTGACGAGGCCGTACCGGTGGGCCAGGATGGTCGCACCGGACGGCAGCTCCGCATCCCAGGACGGCCGGTGCTCGTCCATGAGGGCGGTGATCTCGTTCGTCAGGGTCTCGCGATCGGCGGGGCGGGCGCGCATCCGTCGCTGTTCGAGACGGATGAGCGTGCCCCGGGCGTCGCCCCGGGCGAGGAGCCGGTCAGCGTAGTGAAGCCATAAGGCGTGGTCGTCGGGATTCTCCCGCAGCGACTGTTCGATGGCGGCAACAGCTTCCATGCGGTGGAACATATCTGACGCCGAGTCACTCGAACAAGTTTTCGATAGAAGGGGTGCCCGGTCCGCCTTCCGGCGCAGCGGCGACGATCGCCTACCGCCGGCCGGGGAGGGTCAGGAACGCCAGGCCGCCGGCGAGGACCGCGAGGCCGCACCAGGAGACGGCCGGGAGGCGCTCGCCGAGGGCCGCGACGCCGAGGACGGCGGCGACGGCGGGTTCGGCGAGGGTCAGGGTGGTGGCGGTCTGGGCCGGGGTGTGTCGCAGGCCGTGGCCGAAGAGCCGGTAGGCGAGGAAGGTGGTGATCACCCCGAGGTGCAGCACGACGCCCGCGCCGCGCACCGAGAGCAGCCAGCCGACCGGGCCCAGCGCCAGCACGGGCAGCACCAGCACCGCCGCCCCGCCGAACATCGCGCCCATCACCCCGCCGGACGGATGCCCGGCCGCGATCAGCCGCCCGGCGATCAGCGAGTACACCGCGTACGAGAGCCCGGAGAGCGCCGCCAGCAGCACCCCGAAGAGGTCCGCCGCCCCGCCCCCACCGGCGAGTTGGGGCCCGAGCACCAGCACCCCGCAGCCGAGCACGGCCAGCGCCGTGGCCCCGGCCCACCGCCCGCTCGGCCGCCCCTGCCGGGCGAGCCACCCGAGCAGCCCGGTGAACACCGGCGCGCTCCCCAGCGCGATCACGGTCGCCACCGCGACCCCGGTGCGGGTCACCGCCGGGTAGAAGGTGACCGGGTACCCCACCACGGCCACCGCCCCGACGGCCAGCAGCCACCGCTCACGGGCCCCACACACCCGGGGCAGCGACCACGCGGCGCGGTCGGTGAGGAACAGCAGCAACCCGCCGAGCACCAGCGCGGCGGCCCCGATCCCCGCCGCCGGGGCACCTGCGGGCGCCAGCGAACTGGCCGTCCCGGTGGTGCCCCACAGCAGCGCGGAGGCCAGGATCGGCACCGGCCCGTCGAGAGGACGGGTACGGCGGGCGGCGGCAGGGGTCAGCCGGGCGCGCTCAGGCGCGGACAAACGATTCGGCACAGTCGTGAACTTCCGTCGTCGAAGACCATCAGAGGAACTGGTTTCGAAACGGGCGCACGCCACAGGACCCCCTGAGCGGGGGCCTTGGGATCAAACCACCGACTGCGTGCGCCCGATCAGGCGCTGAGCGGTGGCAGTGCGACGTGCCAGTACGAGTTCACGAGCCCGATGCTACCCGGCCCGCGCAGGAAGTCGACGGGCCCGACTTCCTGCGCAGGTGGTGGGGGGGATCAGTCGTGCGGGTTGGCCGGGGTGGGAAGGGCGAGTTCGCACCAGGCGGTCTTGCCGATGTAGCCCTCGCCGCGCGGGTGGGCGCCCCAGGAGGTGGCGAGGGCCGCGACGAGTTCGAGGCCCCGGCCGGACTCGTCGTCGGGGGTGGCGTGGCGCAGCGTCGGGAGTTCGGGATTCGCGTCGGACACCTCGATGCGGAGCAGGGAGGAGGTGGGGAGGAGGACCCGAACTCCGATCATCCGGTCACGCGGGGAGCGGGCGTGGCGGCAGGCGTTGGTGACGAGTTCACTGAGCAGGATCAGCGCGGTCTCGGCGGACTCGACGTCGATCTGCCAGTCGAAGGCCTGCCGGAGGAGCCGGATCCGGGCGCGGCTCGCACTGCGGGGGTGGCGGGGGAGCATCCACTCGACGGCATCGACGGGCTGAGTGATCATCAGAGTCCTTGAGGGGTAGGCGGGGAAAGCTTCACTCACAAGGGCCGAGTTCGGCCATTTCACCCTTCAAGGGTCGGCAGGCGGGCTTAGCCTCGGGAGTTACACCGGTGGTACGCGAGAGCTTGAACCGCCCTTTGACCAGGGCAGGAAGGGGCACGGGGCAGTGAGTACGCCGAAGCAGAACCCGATGTCGTGGAAGTACTGCGGCGACCAGGTCAAGCGGTGGCGTGAACGGGCCGGTGTGACCCGGGAGCAGCTGAGTCAGGCATCCCACTACGACATCGAGAGCGTGCGGTCGATGGAGGCGGGGAGGCGGAAGCCTTCGCTCAAGTTGCTTCAAGTGGCAGACGAGTTGTGCGATGCGAAGGGAATGATCGTGGGGGCAGCCGACTACCTGGCGCCCGAGAAGTTTTCGTCGTACTCGCGGGGATACACCGAGGCCGAGCGCGAGGCGATCGCGTTCCACGCATACTCGGCTCTGTTGATCCCAGGCCTACTACAGACCAAGGAGTACGCCCAGGAGCTGATCAGCAGGACGTACCCACCATTGGGCGACGAGGCGGTTGCAACCCGCGTATCCGGTCGCATGCAACGGCAGGAGCGACTGACGGGCTCTCCGACCGTAATGTTCGGATTCGTGATCAACGAAGCGGCTTTTCGTGCAGTCGTCGGCACCAAGGGCGTCATGAAGCGCCAACTCGACCACCTGCTGGATGTCGGCGAGCTGCGCAACATCTCGATCCAGGTGCTCCCACTCGACCGTGCGGCCTACGCAGCTCTTGATGGACCGGTGATCCTTCTGGAGACGCCGGAACACGAGCAACTCGCCTATGTCGAAGGGCAGAAGACCGGGATCCTCTACTCCGATCCAGCTCAGGTGAACACGCTCTCACAGCGCCATGGCATGATCCGCATGCAGGCTCTCAGCATCGAAGAGTCGAGAGTGTTCATCAGGAAGGTGGCGGAGGAGCTATGAACTGGTTCAAGTCCAGCTACAGCACCAGTGACGGCGGCGAGTGCATTGAGGTAGCTACTTCCGCCGCCGCCATCCACGTCCGTGACTCCAAGGACAAGGCCGGCCCGACCCTCACCTTCTCCCCCGAGGCCTGGTCCGCCTTCGTCTCGTTCGCCCCCGAAGCTCAAGCGGCACCGGTCGAGTGACCCCTTAGTGGAACGGTGAGGTAACCACCTTCCAACCACCCCTGCACGCAGCAGATATGACTTATTGTCACAACTTCTCCACGGCCGGTTCCGACGTGTAGCGTGCGCACCAACGAAACAACCCCCGCCGGTGCTCGCAACACCGAACGGGGGTCTGACCGGCACGATCGAACGAAGGTCGATCCTGTGGCTACTCACGACTCTACCGCCATGGCCGCGCCCGGATACGGCAAGCAGTCCGCCCCGGAGCAACTTCCCCGCTCCGCCACCGACTTCTCGCACCTCCCGGCGCGCGAGGCGTACATCGCCTCGCTCATCGACCACCTCCCCGACGGCGCCGCCATGGACGTCAAAACCCTCGCCGTCCTCCAGCCCCACTACGGGCAGATGGCCTGCCGCACGGTGCTCAACAACCTCTCCACCGCTGGTCATCTGCGTCGCGTCCGCGAGCGCATCAGCTCCGAGAACTGCCGGTGGGTGTTCCGCACCTACTTCTCCCGCACTCCCCGCTCCGACGCCTGGTGGACGCGATTCCTCATCTCGGGCGACACGGGCGAGGCGTCAACGCCCGCCGCACCCGATCCCCCCAAGGAGCGAACGCTCAACCGCACGCCTCCCACCTCGGCCGCGTACGCCGCCCTCGCCGGCCTCGGCCTCTCGGACGCCCGGCTCGCCCTCTCCGCCGCCGACTGCACGGCCCTGGAGCCGCTCGCCGCCGAGTGGCTGGCCCGGGGCACCACCCCGGCCCTCTTCACCGCCGTCCTCGCCGCGAACCTCCCACCGGACGGCGTCCACAGCCCGGCGGCTTTCACCCGCCACCGCCTGCTCGACAAGATGCCCCCGGAACGGCCCCACCCGGAGCCCTCCACCCGCCTCATCGAGTGCACCGACTGCCGCACCCCCTGCCGCCCGCACGCCCTCCTCGGTGGCCTCTGCCGCGCCTGCCGTGGCACCCCCACGACCCCGCCACCACCCCGCCGGCGCCTCTCCCCCGCCGCCGTCCACCGGCACGCCGCCAGCATCCGCCGCACGCTCGCCACAGCACCACGATCATGAATATTCACAGGCCACGGCGTTAACCTATGCAAATTCCAAAGGTGGAGTAGGTTACAAACCTTTCAATCCAAGACGCCCGATTTGCCCACATGCTGAGATCCATGCGATAGTCGACTCATCGAACTTCGGCGGGCCCGACCTGGCACTGCCGACGCCCATCGCGCGGCACGCACCCCCTTGGCCGGCGCGATGACTTGCAGGGGCCCCCACCGCCGACCACGGCGAGCCCGGGGGCCCTGCGCGTATCCAGGCTCGGAAAGAGCGCCTCAGTGCCGCTCGCGGATCTTCAGCTCGAACCAGACGCCCTTGCCGCGCGGCAGCAGGTCCGCACCCCACCTGTCGGCGAGGTCGTCGACGATCTTCAGCCCGCGCCCACGCTCGTTCACCGGCTTCGGCTCGGCGAGGATCATGCAGGGCAGCGCGCGCGAGGAGTCGCGCACCTCGATCCGCAGCCACCCCGGCTTGCGGCTGACGTGGAGCCCGATGGTGCGCCCGGCGGCGTGCCGCACCGCGTTGGAGACCAGCTCGCTGGTGAGCAACTCCCCCGGCTCCAGGAGCTGGTGGAGCCCCCAGGACGACAGGACGTCCAGCACCAGCCGACGGGCCACCGAGACCGACGCCGGTCGGGACGGCAGCCGCGCCTCGTTCGGCGCGGACTGGTCGCACAGCCTGCCGGAGTACATCTCCTGCAGCTCCTCGGAGCTGAGCCGCTCCAGCGCCGAGAGCGCACCCTGGACGTCGATCCACGACGCCTCCGCGACCACGTCGGCCACGGGAACCGATGACTGATCTGTTTCGCCCCAACCCGCCATGCGGACCATCATTGCGGAACGCAAGCAGGCGCGTACGGACAATGAGCAAACGATCTCCCCCGAATCGGCATATGCCCGGAGCAAGAAGCCATCGGAAAGCCGTCAACCCGGGCTGACCGAAGTCAAGCCCGGGTTGACGTCCAACCGCGCCTACCTGGCGATTACCACTTGCTCCACGGCACGTTCCAGCCGCTCAGCCCGTTCGCCGGGTCGAGCGTCTCCTTCTTGACCGAGTTCTTCACGATCACCACGTCCCCGACCATCGAGTCGGCGTAGAACTTGCCCATCGTGGTGGAGTCGCCGCCGCCCTTGACGTCGCGCAGGCCCACGCAGCCGTGGCTGACGTTGTCCTCGCCGAAGGCGTCGCTCCAGTAGTTGCCGTGCACGTACGTCCCGCTGGTGGTCAGCCGCATCGAGTGCGGGACCTGCAGGTCGTACGGCGCGCCGGTCATGCCGGGCAGGGTGCTGGACTGCATCCGCACCGTGCCCTCCTTGGACATGACCACCATCGTGCCGTTCCAGGTGGGGTGTTCGTCCGAGCCGGAGGTGATGTCGATGTCGCTCGACGCCCCGTTCTCGGCCACCGTCATCTTGTGCGCGGCGGCGTCAACCGTCGAAACCTTGGATCGCCCGATCGTGAAGGGCTCGTCCCGGTCGGTGCCGTACACCCCGGGGGCGATCTCCACGCTCTTGAGCCGGTAGTGCACCGTCACCTTGGTGCCCGGCTTCCAGTACTCCTCCGGGCGGAAGTCCAGCCGGCGGTCGTCGAACCAGTGGCCCTTGACCACCGTGCCGTTGTCGGTCTCGAAGGTGATGCCCTTCGCGACCGCGTCCTTGTTGGCGACGTCCTTGCTGAAGTCCACCGAGACGATCATGCCGACGCCGTACGTGGCGTTGTCGTCCACGTTGTCGGAGGCCTTGGCGAGCGCCGCCGGGGTCAGCGTGGTGAAGCTGCTGTCCGCCGTGGCGACCACGCCGTTGGCGTCCGCGGCCATCGCGCTGACCTGGTAGGCGGTGCCCACCGCGAGCCCGGCGGACGGGGTCCAGCTGGAGCCGTCCGCGGCGATCGTGCCGGGGACCTCCTTGCCGGTCTTGTCGCTCACCTTGACGGTGGTGAGCTTGCCGCCCGTCGCCCCGATCTTGAGCGTCCCCGGCGCCACGTCCACCGCGCCGTTCTTCGGCTCGATGCTCACCGCGGCCTGCGACACCTTCGGCGCCGAACCCGCCGATCCGGCCGTCGCCGACGAGGAGGCGGCCGCGCCGGCCCCCAGATCGGCCTTGGCGGCACCGCTCCCGCTGCCGCCGCCGCTGCCACCGCCACAAGCGGCCGTCAGCGCCATCGCCCCGCCGACCAGACCGACGGCCACCACCCTGCGTATCGACCTCAACGCCGATTCCCTCCCTTGCTCCCCACGGCCACGACGGACCCGATCCATAGATGTGCCAGGCCACCGGAAAGGTTGCGCCATTCGAGGGAATTCCTGCCCCGAAAACGGGATTCCTGCCCCGAAAAGCGGGCGGCCCGACCCCAACGAGTGAGGTCCGGGCCGCACGCTGACAAACCTCCCGGGCCTACCAGTTGGCCCAGGACACGTTCCAGCCGCCCAGCCCGTTGGAGGGCGAGACGGTCTTCTCCTTGGTGTTCACGATCTTCACGACGTCGCCGACCATCGAGTCGTTGTAGAACTTGCCCGCGACCGAGCTGTCGCTGCCGCCCTTCACGTCCTGCATCGAGATGCAACCGTGGCTGCCGTTGGACTTGCCGAAGGGGTTGGACCAGTAGTTGCCGTGCAGGAAGGTGCCGGAGGTGGTCAGCCGCATCGCGTGCGGCACGTCCTGGATGTCGTACTCGCCGCCGAGACCGACGGTCTGCGAGTTCATCCGGGTGACCTTCTCCTTGTCCATGATCACCATCGTCCCGCCCCAGGACGGCGTGGCGTCCGCGCCCAGGGTGACCGGCAGGGTGGTGCTCCTGCCGTCCCGCTCGACGGTCATCTGGTGCGTCTTGGCGTCCGCGGTGGAGATCATCGAGCGGCCGATGGTGAACGGCTCGTCCTTGTCCACGTCGCCGTAGACGCCCGGCGCGACCTCGACGCTCTTCAGCCGGTACTTGATGGTCACCTTGGTGCCCGGCTTCCAGTAGTCCTCCGGACGGAAGTCCACCCGGCGACTGTCGAACCAGTGGCCCTTGACCGTGGTGCCGTTGTTGGTCTCGAAGGTGATGCCCTTGAGGACGGCGTCCTTGTTCTTGACGTCCTTGTTGAAGTTCACCGAGACGATCATGCCGACGCCGTAGGTGGCGCCGTCGGCGATGTTGTCGTTGGTGGAGACCTTCTTCTCCGGCGTCAGCGTGGTGAACGAGGTGGTCGACGCGGCCACCAGCCCCGCGTCGTCCTTGGCCTGCGCGTTCACCTTGTACACCATGCCGACGGCGAGCGCCGCCGCGGGCTTCCAGCCGCTGCCGTCCGGGGTGATCGCACCCTCGACCGGCTTGCCGTTCTTGTCGGTCACCTCGACCGTGGTCAGCTTGCCGTTGGAGACGGACACCTGCAGGGCGTTCGGCGCGACGTCCTGGGCGCCGTCCTTCGGCGAGACCGCGAGCACCGCCGCCGAGGCCTTCGGCGCCGCCGCGTTGCCCGCGGGGGCGGCCGTCCCGTTCGCGTCCGCCGACGCCGTGGCGGCGGCGTCACCCGAGGTCCCGCCCTTGTCGTCGTTACACGCCGCGGTGAGCAGCAGCACCCCGCCCATGACCAGCGCCATCGCACCCCTGCGCCGGTAACGGCTGGTGGTCCGTATCGCTGCTCCGACCGTCTTCCCCGTCTTCACGGAATCTCCCCTCCCGGTATCCACTCACTTGACGCGTTGAGCGCCCCCGTGAGTTGCACGGGGTGCCGAAGTTTCACGCCGGACCCCGACGCGCCGGAGCAGGATAGCTGGGCCGTCCGGGTGAAACCTCGGAGGAGGTGGGTGGAGCGGCGGTGAACCGCCGGTGAAGAGGTCTAGCCGACGGCCGCCCACTGCTCCCACGGCACGTTCCAGTCCCCCAGCCCGTTCGACGGCGCCGCGACGTCCCCGGCGGAGGCCCGCACCTCCACCACGTCCCCCGGGATGGTGTGCTCGAACAGCCAGCCCGCCGGGGTGTCCTTGCTCGCGCCGCCCTCGGCGTCCGCCAGGCCGATGCAGCCGTGGCTGGTGTTGGCGGTGCCGAACACCGCCGGGTCGGCCCAGTAGTTGCCGTGCAGGAAGGTGCCGGAGTCGGTCAGCCGCATCGCGTGCGGGACGTCCTTGATGTCGTACTCGTCGCCCATGCCGACGGTCTGCGAGTTCATCCGGGTCAGCTTGTACTTCTCCGACACCACCATCACCCCCCGGTAGGTGGCGTGGTCGGGGCTGCCGCCGGAGACCTTGAGCACCCGGACCACCTTGCCGCCCTGCCCGGCCCGAACGGTCAACACATGGGCATCCAGGTCGACGGTGGACACCTGCGCCCGCCCGACGGTGAAGTGCAGGTCCCGGTTCTGGGTGCCGACCGCGCCCGGCGCACCCTGCAGGTCCTTGAGCCGCAACGCCACCGTCACCTTGGTGCCGGCCGCCCAGTACCGCTGCGGGCGGAAGTCCAGCCGCTGGTTGCCGAACCAGTGCGCCGCCACCGGCACCGGCGGATCGGCGGTGACCTGCACGGCCCGCTCCACCGCCGCCCGGTCCGTGATCGGACGGCTCAGCCGCAGCGAGACCGGCATCCCGACCCCGACCGTGGAGCCGTCCTCCGGAGTGAAGAACGCGACGAAGGTGTGCGCCCGGGCCGCGGTCGAGAACGCCGAGTGCTGGGCCGCCCGCTGCCCCTGGTCGTCCTCGGCCACCGAGTCCAACGTGAAGGCGGTACCGAGCGGCAACGGCCCGTCCGGCGCCCACCCGGAGCCGTCCGGGCTGATCCGCCCGGGCAGCCCGACACCCTTCGCGTCGGCCAACCGGACGGACACCAACCGCCCCTGGCTGACACTCACCCGCACCGGCCCCTCCGCCGCCACGTCCTGCGCGCCGTCGGCGGGCACCGCGCTGAGCACCGCCCGCGACGGTGCCGGCGGCGGCGTGCGCGGACCGGCCCCGACCACATCATCCGCAGGCACCCCCGACGACCCGCACCCGGTGACCACGGCCGCACACCACACCGCCGCCACCACCCGCCGCGCCCACACCCCAACTCGGCGCCGCATCCCGGGGCCTCCCACTGTTCGCTTCCGACACCGGAACAACGAGGACGAACCCGACAGGGGCACGCTGAACTCCCCAGCCCCACCTCCCTGCTTTCCGGCGTGGGCGCGCGCGCCCCGCCTCGCGCGCCCACGCCCACCTCCCCCCACCCCCCACCACCACCTCGACCGGGCGAGAGGGACGCGCTGCGGGAGGGGCGGTGGAGGGGGTGGCTGCGGAAGGGGGCGTTGCGGGTGATTTTCAGACTGCCAACGGCGCCCGGCCACGCGCCCACAGAGTCGGCAGTCGGAAAATCATCCAGCCCCCGGAGCGGCCACCCCCGGAACCGCCCCGGCCACCCACCCTCCCGAGAGCCACCCCGTTACCTTCTTCGTGGCCCTGAAACGGGGCTCCTGGCCTCCGGGCCCGGTATGACTGTTGCCCCCTGTCGAAGGTATGACCTGGGGGGTGGTGTCACCGCGGCCCGGAGCACCGTATGACCGCTGATGAGAGGCCTGACCGGCACCCGGCCGAGCGCAACGCCCGGCCGCTGACGGATGCCTGGTCTGCGTAACGTGGATGCGCGCGAACGGTGCCAAAGGGCGAGGCCAGGACGATGAACGACCCTCGGGGGGTTCGGTGTTCGACACGAGTGACATCGCGGTCTTCCTCGGCCTGGACGTCGGCAAGGGCGACCACCACGGCCACGGCCTGACCGCCGCCGGCAAAACCGTGTTCGACAAGCGGCTGCCCAACAGCGAACCGAAACTGCGGGCCGTCTTCGACAAGCTCACCGCCAAGTTCGGCCGCGTCCTGGTCATCGTCGACCAGCCCGCCTCGATCGGCGCCCTGCCACTCGCCGTAGCCCGCGACGCCGGCTGCGAGGTCGCCTACCTGCCCGGCCTGGCCATGCGCCGCATCGCCGACCTCTACCCCGGCGAAGCCAAGACCGACGCCCGCGACGCCCGCGTGATCGCGGACGCCGCCCGCACCATGCCCCACACCCTGCGCGCCCTCGAACTCGCCGACGAGACCGCGGCCCAGCTCACCGTCCTGACCGGCTTCGACCAGGACCTCGCCGCCGAGGCCACCCGCACCAGCAACCGCCTGCGCGGCCTGCTCACGCAGTTCCACCCCTCCCTCGAACGCGTTCTCGGCCCGCGCCTGGACCACCCCGCCGTCACCCACCTGCTGGAACAGCACGGCTCGCCGGCCGCCCTGCGCAAGGCCGGCCGGCGAAGACTCGTGACCCTCATACGCCCCAAGGCCCCGCGCATGGCCGAGCGCCTGGTCGACGAGATCTTCGCCGCGCTCGACGAGCAGACCGTCGTCGTCCCCGGCACCACCACCCTGGACACGGTGGTGCCCTCCCTGGCCCGCTCGCTCGCCGCCGTCCACGAGCAACGACGCGCCGTCGAAGCCCAGATCGGCGAACTGCTGGAGGCCCACCCTCTTTCCAAGGTCCTGACCTCGATGCCCGGGGTCGGCGTCAGGACCGCCGCCACCCTGCTCGTCACCGTCGGCGACGGCACCAGCTTCCCCACCGCCGCCCACCTGGCCTCCTACGCCGGCCTCGCTCCGGCGACGAAGTCCTCCGGATCCTCCATCCACGGCGAACACGCCCCGCGGACCGGCAATCGGCTCCTGAAACGGGCCATGTTCCTCTCCGCGTTCGCCGCCCTCCACGACCCCGACTCCCGGGCCTACTACGACCGGCAACGAGACCGCGGCAAGACCCACACCCAGGCCCTCCTCCGCCTCGCCCGCCAACGCATCAGCGTCCTGTTCGCCATGCTCCGAGACGGCACCCTCTACGAGACCCGCACCCCCGAAGCCGTGCCCGCATGACCCGATCGACCTTGACGAAGGACATAGAGGCACCCCCCCGAACACCAAACCCCCACCCCGCCATCCGCCGGTAAGCCGCCGTTCAGCCGCTTCCTCCCCCCACAAACCGGGAAAGAGAAGGTGAACGGGATCCGGGACACCCCGTCCAGGGAGGGTACGACCATGGCGTCAGGGCAGGAGCTGGAAGCCGAGGCACGGCCGGACGGCGCCCCGCACACCGCCGAGCCACCGTGGCCGGGCAGCCGGCAGCCGCTCGGCGCCCGGTTCCGGACCGACCAACTCGGCGGCCCGGGCACCAACTTCGCGCTCTGGGCGGCCGGTGCCGAAGCCGTCGACCTGTGCCTGTTCGACGAGTACGGCCGGGAGACCCGACACCGCCTCACCGAGCAGGACCTGCAGATCTGGCACGGCTTCCTGCCCGGCGTGCGCCCCGGCACCCGCTACGGCTTCCGGGTGCACGGCCGCTGGGACCCGTGGACGGGCGCCCGCTGGAACCCCGCCAAGCTGCTGCTCGACCCGTACGCCCGCGCCGTCGACGGCCGTTACACCTCCCACGACGCGGCCTGCTCGGCCGTCCGCAACTGGCCGGAGGCCGACGTCGCCGACACCGTCCGGGACAACCGGGACTCCGCCCCGTACGTCCCCAGATCGGTGGTCGTCCACGATGACGACGACTGGTACGACGACCACCGCCCGAAGACCCCGTGGTCCGAGACGGTCCTCTACGAGCTCCACGTGCGCGGCTTCACCATGCGCCACCCCGACGTCCCGCCCCACCTGCGCGGCACCTACGCCGGCCTGGCCCACCCCGCCGCGATCGCCCACCTGACCCGCCTCGGCGTCACCGCCGTCGAGCTGCTGCCGGTGCACCAGTTCGCCGACGAGGACCACCTGCAGGCCCGCGGCCTGGTCAACTACTGGGGCTACAACACGATCGGCTACTTCGCCCCGCACGCCGGCTACTCCGCCTCGGGCTCGCGCGGCGGCCAGGTCGGCGAGTTCAAGCGGATGGTCCGCGCCCTGCACGCCGCCGGGATCGAGGTGATCCTCGACGTGGTGTTCAACCACACCGCCGAGGGCGCCGAGCTCGGCCCGGCGCTGTCGCTGCGCGGCATCGACAACGCCGCCTACTACCGCCTCGCCCCGCACCGCCCGCGCGGCTACGCCGACTACACCGGCTGCGGCAACACCCTGGACACCCGCCGCCCGCAGGTGGTCCGGCTGATCACCGACTCGCTGCGCTACTGGGTCGCCGAGATGGGCGTGGACGGCTTCCGCTTCGACCTGGCGGCCGCGCTGGCCCGGGGCACGGACGGCTTCGACCCGGACCACCCCTTCCTCGCCGCCGTCGCCCAGGACCCGCTGCTCAGCCGGGTGAAGCTGATCGCCGAGCCCTGGGACGTCGGCCCGGGCGGCTACCGGGTCGGCGGCTTCCCCCCGCTGTGGGCCGAGTGGAACGACAGGTACCGCGACACCGTGCGGGACTTCTGGCGAGGCGCCCGCCCTGACGTGCGGGAGCTGGGCTACCGGCTGTCCGGCTCCTCCGACCTCTACCAGCACGACGGCCGCCGCCCGTACGCCTCGGTCAACTACGTGACCGCGCACGACGGTTTCACCCTGCGCGACCTGGTCTCCTACGACCGCAAGCACAACGAGGCCAACGGCGAGGCCAACCGGGACGGCACCGACGACAACCGCTCCTGGAACCACGGCGCCGAGGGCGAGACCACCGATCCGGAGGTCAACTCCCTGCGGCTGCGCCAACTGCGCAACCTGATGGCCACCTTGCTGCTCTCCACCGGCGTCCCGATGATCACCGCCGGGGACGAGCTGGGCCGCACCCAGGGCGGCAACAACAACGCCTACTGCCAGGACAACGAGCTCGGCTGGCTCGACTGGTCGCTCCTCGACCGAACCGAATGGCACGAGCTGTGCGAGCTGACCGCCCGCCTGGTGCGGCTGCGCCGGGCCCACCCGGTGCTGCGCCGCCGGGCGTTCTTCTCCGGCCGGGCCGCCACCCCCGGCGGCCGCCCGGACCTCGCCTGGTTCACCCCGCTCGGCAAGGAGATGACCGAGGCGGACTGGTTCGGCCCCACCGCCTGCCTGGGCATGCTGCTGTGCGGCACCGCGATGTCCGAACGGGACGACACCGGACGGCCGTTGGACGACGACAGCTTCCTGCTGCTGCTCAACGCGGGCCGCGAACCGGTGGTGTTCACCCTGCCCGGCGAGCCCTGGGCCGAGCCGGAGGCCGCCTACGAGACGGTGCTGGACACGGCGAGCGCGGGCACGGGCGAGCCGTACCCGCGGGGCGCGGTGGTGCTGGGCGGGCGCTCGCTGCAACTGCTGCGGACGCCTGCCCAACCAGCGTGATCAGCCTCGGGCGAGCCCGACCTCGACGTTCTCCAGGACGCCGATATGAGCATGCGCCAGAAGATGTAATTGGCCGTTCGGCGGGCGCGCGCAAGAGGCGCGCGACGCGCTCCTCCCTGCACGAACGGCACCGCACGCCCCGCATTTCACTCACGCCCCGCCCGTACGGGTGGCCGGTTCTCGTCGGGTGCCACCGACAGGGGCGAAAAACCGGATGAGAAGTGACGGACTCTCTGCCTACCCTCACCGCGATGGCCGAGAACAGACAAGACGCCGAATCGAGGACCGGGCGCCGCCGCTCCACGGTCCGCTCGCTGCTGCGCCTGTGGCCCTACGCCCGGGCGGTGCGCGGCCGGCTCGCCGTCTCCGTGACGGCCGCCTCGCTCGCCATGCTGAGCACCCTCGCCGTCCCGGTGGTGCTCGGCCGGATCGTCGACGGCTCGCTCGCCCGGCACGACCTCGACGCCCTCTGGCCGCCGGTCGGCCTGCTGCTGCTCCTCGGGCTGGTCGAGGCCGCCCTGTTCTACACCCGCCGGGTGGTCCTCTCCCGCCCGCTGGGCCGGCTGGAGGCGACCATGCGCGCCGACCTCTACGCGAAGCTCCAGCGGCTGCCGGTCTCCTTCCACGACCGCTGGGGCTCCGGCCAGATGCTCTCCCGGGCCACCACGGACCTGAACGCCATGCGGCTCTTCCTGGCCTTCCCGCTGGTGTTCCTGATCGTCAACTCGGTGACGTTCCTGGCCGGCACGGTGCTGATGTTCGTCCAGGACTGGCGGCTCGCCCTGATCGTCCTGCTGCCCTCGGCGCCGCTGCTGGTGCTCACCCGGCGCTTCGAGTCCGGCTACTCGGTCACCGCCCGGCTCGCCCAGGACCAGAACGGCGACCTCGCCACCGTGGTCGAGGAGTCCGTCCTCGGCATCCGCATCCTCAAGGCCTTCGGCCGGCACCGCACGATGGCCGAGAACTTCCGCGCCCAGTCCCACCGGCTGCGCCGCACCGAACTGCGCAAGGCCCACCAGCTCGCCAACCTGTGGGCGGTCATCGTCGGCCTGCCGGAGATCGCCCTGGGCTGCGCCCTGGCGGCCGGCGCCTACCTGGTCGCCCACGACGAGCTGAGCGCCGGCACCCTGGTCGCCTTCCTCTCCACCGCGCTCGCCCTGCGCTGGCCGGTCGAGTCGCTCGGCTGGCTGCTCGCCTACGCCAACGAGTCCGCCACCGCGGCGGACCGCTTCTTCGAGGTCATGGACGAGCCCGAGCCCGAGGACCGGGGCACCGCCGAGGCGCTCGCCGCCCCCGGCACCCCGGACGGCATCCGCTTCAGCGGCGTCCGCTTCCGCTACCCCGACGCCCCCGACGGCACCCCCGACCTGCTGGCCGGCATCGACCTGCACGTCCGCAGCGGCGAGACGATGGCCCTGGTCGGCGCGACCGGCAGCGGCAAGACCACGCTCACCGCGCTGCTCCCCCGGCTGTACGAGGCCACCGGCGGCCGGATCACCCTGGACGGCCGGGACATCGCCGAGCTGCCCCGGGAGAAGCTGCGCGAACTCGTCGCGGTCGCCTTCGAGGAGCCCACCCTGTTCTCCGCCACCGTCCGGGAGAACGTCCTGATGGGCGCCCCCGGCGCGGACGAGCGGCAGCTGGCCGCCGCCCTCGCCACCGCGCAGGCCGGCTTCGTCGAGAAGCTCCCGGCCGGGGTGGAGACCGAGGTCGGCGAGCAGGGCCTGAGCCTGTCCGGCGGCCAGCGCCAGCGCCTCGCGCTGGCCCGGGCGGTGGTCGGCGACCCGCCCTTCCTGGTGCTGGACGACCCGCTCTCCGCCCTCGACGTGCACACCGAGGCGCTGGTCGAACGGGCGCTGCGCGAGGTGCTCGGCTCCACCACCGCCCTGGTGGTCGCCCACCGCCCCAGCACCGTGCTGCTCGCCGACCGGGTCGCGGTGCTCGCGGACGGCCGGATCGAGGCCGTCGGCACCCACCGGGAACTGCTCCGCGACTGCCCGCACTACCGCGAACTGATGTCGGGCGAAGCCGCCCTGGTGCCCGAGGGGGGCCGCACCCGATGACCACCACCGTCGAGCCCGCCGAGGCCGGACCGGTCGAGGAGGAGCTGCCCCCGCCGCCGGCCGACGAGGAGGACATCCCCGTTCCGCCCGGCGCGCCCCGGGCGCTGCTGCGCTCGCTGCTCGGCCCGCACCGGGCCCGGATCGCGGTCGCGATGGTGGTGATCCTGGTCCAGCAGGCCGCCCTGCAGTCCGGCCCGCTGCTGGTCGCGGTGGCGATGGACCGCGGCATCCCGGCGCTGCGCGCCCACGACGCCGGACCGCTGGTCGCGGTGGTCGCCGGGTACCTGTTCTGCGCGCTGCTCAGCCCGGCGCTGCAGTGGGCGTTCATCAAGATCAGCGCCCGGGTGAACCAGGACGTGCTGCTGGAGCTGCGCGGCCGGATCTTCCGGCACGCCCAGCGGCTCAGCCTGGACTTCCACGAGCGCTACACCTCGGGCCGGATCATCTCCCGGGCCACCAGCGACATCGACGCGCTGCGCGAACTGCTCTCCGAGGGCCTGCAGGAGCTGCTGACCGTCTTCCTGTCGGTCTGTTACATCTCGGTGCTGCTGGTGGTGCTGGACTGGCGGCTCGGGCTGGCCTCGCTGGTGTGCTTCCTGCCGCTGGCGCTGATCGCCCGCTCCTTCCGCACCCGCTCCCGCCGGGTCTACCGCCGCTCGCGGACGGCCGCCGCCTCGATGATCGTGCGCTTCACCGAGACCATGAACGGCATCCGCCCGGTGCAGGCCTTCCGCCGCGAGAAGGCCAACGACGCCGCCTTCGCCGTGGTCAACCGGCAGTCCTCCACGGCCAACGCGGAGGGCTTCCTGGAGCTCGCCCGGTACGTCGGCCTGTCCCGCGCGACCGCCAACGTCTGGACCACCGGCATCGTGCTGCTGGGCGCCTACCTGGTCACCGACGACTCGCTGGAGCTGGGCGTCCTGACCGCCTTCGTGCTCTACCTGCGCCGCCTGTTCGACCCGATCGACCAGCTGGCGATGTTCCTGAACAGCTACCAGGCCGCCGCCGCGGCCCTGGAGAAGATCGCCGGCCTGCTCGCCCACGAGCCGACCGTCGCCGAGCCGGCCGAGCCGAAACGGCTCCCGGCGAGCGGGCGAGGCACACCGCCCCGAGCCGAAGGGCGCGCCGGTGCCGAAGGCGAGGAGCGAGTAACAGCCCGCGAGGTCTCCTTCGAACGGACCCGCTTCGCCTACCGCACCGGCAAGGAGGTGCTGCCGCCCTTCGACCTGCTGATCCCGGCCGGGCAGACGGTCGCGGTGGTCGGGGCGACCGGGGCCGGCAAGTCGACGGTCGCCAAGCTGCTGGCCCGCTTCTACGACCCGACCGGGGGCCGGATCCGGCTGGACGGCGTGGACCTGCGCGACCTCGCCACCCCGGAGCTGCGGCGCGGGGTGGTGATGGTGACCCAGGAGTCCTTCCTGTTCTCCGGCACCGTCGCCGAGAACATCGCGATCGGCCGCCCCGACGCCACCCGCGCCGAGGTCGAGCAGGCCGCCCGCGACATCGGCGCGTACGAGTTCATCGCGGCGCTCCCGGACGGCTTCGACACCGACGTGCGCAAGCGCGGCGGCCGGATCTCGGCCGGTCAGCGCCAGCTGGTCGCCTTCGCCCGCGCCCTGCTTGCCGACCCGGCCGTGCTGATCCTGGACGAGGCGACCAGCTCCCTGGACGTGCCCGGCGAGCAGGCCGTGCAACGGGCGATGCGCACGGTGCTGGCCGGCCGGACGGCGGTGATCATCGCCCACCGGCTCTCCACCGTGGAGATCGCCGACCGGGTCCTGGTGATGGACCAGGGCCGGATCGTCGAGGACGGCTCCCCGCAGCGGCTGATCGGCGGCTCCGGGCGTTTCGCCACCCTCCATCGCGCCTGGCGGGACAGCCTGGTGTAGAAAACCCCGAGTGGTGCCCGTCTGGAAGCCCCACAGTTGTGCCCGTCCGGGTGCGCCGTCACGCACCCGGGCGGGCATTCCCCTGCTCCCGGGCCGGTCCGTCCACCGTCACCACGAAGTCGGTGTGCCAGTCGGGCGACGGGCAGTCCCCCTGCGCGGCGACGACGTCCAGCGTCCCGCCCGGCAGCACCTGCCCGGCGACGGTCGAGGAGTCGATCACCACGGCCGGGTCGATGAAGATCGCGTCGTGGAAGCGCGGCCCGCTCTCGTAGTGGCAGGTCAGCGTGCGCGGTGAGGCGACGGTGCAGCCGTACGGCGTCGTGCCGGTCGGCGTGGTCTGCGCCGGCACGGTGATCGACACGTCGATCGGGTGCCGCGAGTACGAGGGACCGGCGTTGTACACCCACAGCGGCAGGTTGACGGTCGCCCCGGGCTTGCCGGTGAGGTCGCCCGGCTGCGGCACGGGGTGCCCGTTCTCCCAGGCCGAGGAGGCACCGACCACGAAGTGGGCCGCGGTGTCCGCGGTGGTGAAGCTGTACGGGGTGGTGCGGCCGGACTGGTCCGGGTCACCGGGGTAGAACACCTGGACGTCGCCGCTGATCGTGACGAACGGGTCGGTGATCGGCGCGACGAACAGCGACAGCCGCTCGGCCGAGCTCGCCCCCGGCGCCAGCCCGGCCGGGATCCTGTAGGAGCTGCCGGTGCCGAAGTAGGTCAGGGTGACGGGCGGGTCGGCCGACCTCACCACGCCCGGCGGCGGTGAGTGCACGACCACCAGGGTGTCGTCGGTGGTGGTGGCCGGACCGTCGTTGGTGACCTTCACCTCCAGGATCCCGGTCTCGCCCGGGACCACCGGGTCCTGCGGCGGGCGCACCTCCAGGGACAGCTTCGCGGTCGCCGGTGGCGCCGCGAGGGTGGTGGTGGCGGCCTGCGCCGGCCACGCCACGAGGAGCACGGAGAGCGCGGCTAGGGCGGCCGAGCGGACGGTTCGCATCATGAGCATCACGCTCCCTCCGTACGACACGCAGGGCAAGCGGGTGACTGCCGTCCGTGGCAATCCGGCGGCAGTCACCCGCTCGGCGGGCTCAGCGCAGCAGCCCCGCGTCCATCCCCGCCGACTCGGCCGGGAGGGCGACCAGTCCCAGTTCGGCGGGCGAGGCCAGCCGGGGGTGCGCGGGCAAAACCCGCACGGTGTAGCCGAACGGGCCGGTGCGGCCCAGCTCCAGCGAGCCCTCGTAGCGGGTGCGGCCGTCCAGGTCCGGGCCGCCGACCGGCTTGAGGGCGAGCGCCGTGGCGTCCGAGATGCCGTCCCTCTCGTCCACCCGGCCGGAGACCACCTGCACCTCGACGTCGCCCGGCTGCAGCGCGCCGAGCGCGACCTGCACCCGCAGCGCCAGCGAGCTGCCCAGCTCCTGGGCCTCGGCCGAGCAGTCGGCCTCGACGTGCTCGACCCGCACGCCCGGCCAACCCTCCCGCACCTTGGCCTTCCACTCGGCCAGCTCGCGCGCGGCCGTGACTCGCCCGCTCGCCTCCGGGCGCTCGGACCCGGCGCCGACGCTCTCCCCCAGCCCGGCGGCTGGGAGGTGCCCCCGCCCTCCGGCACTCCCTCCTTCGTCGGTCACCACTCGCTCGTCACTCTCGGCACCGGCGCCCCCTTCGGCTCGGGGCGGGAGCTCCACCGCCAGCTCACGCTGGGCCAGCGCCGCCGGGGTGTACAGCCGTTCGACGTACTCGCGGACCATGCGCCCGGCGAGCACCTTGGGCCCGAGGGTGACCAGGGTGTGCCGGACCATGGCGATCCAGCGGTGCGGCAGCCCGTCGTTGCCCCGGTCGTAGAACCGGCCGGCGACCTGCTCCTCGATCAGGTCGTACAGCGCGGCGGCCTCGATGTCATCGCGGCGTTCGGCCTCGCTGCTCTCCGGGTCGAGCACGCCGTCGCCCTCGTCGGCGGTGGGGATCGCCCAGCCGTTCTGGCCGTCGTACCACTCGTCCCACCAGCCGTCCAGGACGGACAGGTTGAGGCAGCCGTTGAGCGCGGCCTTCATCCCGGAGGTGCCGCAGGCCTCCAGCGGGCGCAGCGGGTTGTTCAGCCAGACGTCGCAGCCCGGGTAGAGGTGCTGGGCCATCGCCATGTCGTAGTCCGGCAGGAAGACGATCCGGTGGCGCACCGTCGGGTCGTCGGCGAAGGCGACCATCTGCTGGATCAGCCGCTTGCCGCCGTCGTCGGCCGGGTGGGCCTTGCCGGCGACCACGATCTGCACCGGCCGGGTGGGGTGCAGCAGCAGGGCGCGCAGCCGGTCCGGGTCGCGCAGCATCAGGGTGAGCCGCTTGTACGAGGGCACCCGGCGGGCGAAGCCGATGGTGAGCACGTCCGGGTCGAGCACCGAGGAGACCCAGCCGAGCTCGGCCTCGCCGGCCCCGCGCTGGTGCCAGGAGGCGCGCAGCCGGCGGCGGGCCTCGTCCACCAGCTGGGCGCGCAGGCTGCGGCGCAGGTCCCAGATCTCGGTGTTGCCGATCCGCTCCAGGCCGGTCCAGCGCTGGGACTCGCCGGTGGTCATCGCCTCCTCGGCGCGTTCGGCGCCGATCTCGGCGGCGCCCAGGCGCACCACGGCCGGGTCGATCCAGGTGGCGGCGTGCACCCCGTTGGTGACGGAGGTGATCGGCACCTCGGCGGGGTCGAAGCCGGGCCAGAGGCCGTTGAACATCGAGCGGCTGACCTCGCCGTGCAGGGTGGAGACCCCGTTGGCGCGCTGGGCGAGCCGCAGGCCCATCGCGGCCATGTTGAAGAGCTTCGGGTCCCCGCCGCGCCAGGTCTCGGCGCCGAGCGCGAGCACCGACTCGACCGGGACGCCGGGCAGTGCGGCGTCGCCGCCGAAGTGGCGGGCGACCAGTTCGCGGTCGAAGCGGTCGATGCCGGCCGGGACGGGGGTGTGGGTGGTGAACAGGGTGCCGGCCCGGACGGACTCCAGGGCGGCGGCGAAGTCCAGCCCGGCCGCCCGGTCGGCGACCAGTTCGCGGATCCGCTCGACGCCGAGGAAGCCGGCGTGGCCCTCGTTGGTGTGGAACACCTCGGGGGCGGGGTGCCCGGTGAGGCGGCAGTAGGCGCGCACGGCCCGGACGCCGCCGATGCCGAGCAGCATCTCCTGGAGCAGCCGGTGCTCGCTGCCGCCTCCGTAGAGCCGGTCGGTGACGTCGCGTTCGGCCGGCGAGTTGGCCTCGATGTCGGAGTCGAGCAGCAGCAGCGGGACCCGCCCGACCTGGGCCTTCCAGATGTGCGCGGCCAGGGTGCGGCCGCCGGGCAGGGCGAGGTCGACCCGGCTCGGGGCGCCGTCGGCCTCCCGGAGCAGGCTGACGGCCAGTTCGTCCGGGTCCAGCAGGGGGTAGCGCTCCTGCTGCCAGCCGGACCGGTCGAGGGACTGCCGGAAGTAGCCGTGCCGGTAGAACAGCCCCACGCCGATGATCGGGACGCCGAGGTCGCTGGCGGCCTTGAGGTGGTCGCCGGCCAGGATGCCGAGGCCGCCGGAGTACTGGGGCAGCGCGGCGGCGATGCCGTACTCGGGCGAGAAGTAGGCGATGGCGGCGGGCGGCGGGGTGGCGCCGTCCTCCTGCTGGGTCTGGTACCAGCGCGGGCCGGTGAGGTAGTCGCGCAGGTCGTCGGCGAGGTCGCCGAGTCTGCGCAGGAACCGCCGGTCGGCGGCGAGCGCGGCGAGCCGGGCGGCCGGGACCTCTCCGAGCAGCCGCACCGGGTCCTCGCCGGTCGCGGCCCAGACCTCCGGGTCCACGGACCGGAAGAGGTCCCTGGTCTCGGGGTGCCAGGACCAGCGCAGGTTGAGGGCCAGCTCGTGCAACGGCTGGAGTTGTTCGGGCAGGACGGTGCGGACGGTGAATCTGCGGATTGCCTTCACAGGCGTGAAGCGTAGCCTCGACGATCGTCCTGACAACGGGTCAAGTGGACTATTGGGCATCCGTTCGGCCTATTGATGAGATCGCATTCGGCGCATTGGTCTGCACGGGGGGCGCGCGAGGCGCGCATTACGGGGTGCCGCGCTACCAATGCGTGAACTCCGTGGAACGGATCGATTTCCGGCTGCTCACCTGGTCCGGAGAAAACCCGGAACTACTGTCGTACCGCTGCGAAAACCCGGTTGCCGGTGCGAGGATGACCGGAGGTCGTTGGTGCTGCGGGAACGACGACGACGGGTGGCGTCCCCCGTGAAGCAGCACGTCCGAATCCTTTTCGCGTTGACCGTTCCCCATCTCCCGTAGCTCGTTCGGCGTTCACCGCAGACCGGTGCGTGTCCTCGCGCGGGGTCGGCTCGTTCACGGGTCGACCGGGCCGCCCAGGGGCGTGCCCCCGGAGGCGTGCGCCGGGACGCGCACGGGTTCCGGGGCGTCCCGCCACCGGTTCGGCGGGCGCCGGGCAGGTTGCCGGGGACGGCGGCGCGGGCAGGCTTCCGGTCGCACGTCCACCCGACCCAGCAGTCCTCCCGGCACTCCCCTGGCCCGTCCCCCCCGGCCCGCGGGAGCTGCCGCTGATCTCGGGCAGGAGTTTGGCATGCACGGCGACACACGGGACCAGTCCACACCGATGGCCGACACCGTCGACGCAGCGGTCGCGGAATCCGCCGGACGGATGGATTCTGACACTCGGACAGACCCGGCGATGCCGTCGCCCCGGGTTTCCGGAGCGGTCCGTACCGAATCCTCCGAAGCCCAGGCCTCCACCGCACAGGCCCCCGCAGCACCGCCCGCCACAGCCCAGCCCGCCGCAGCGGCCCGACAACCCGGGGCCGACGAGGGCCGGACGGCGACACCGCGCCGGCGCACCACCACCACGCGCCGCACCACCGCGGCGGCCACCACCCGCCGGGTCGGCGACCCCGGGGAGCCCGCGCCCGCCGCCGAGTCGTCCGCCCGCAAGCGCGCCGCGAGCAAGACCGCGAGCAAGACCCCGGCCAAGAGCAGTACCGCCAAGAGCAGCACCACGAAGAGCAGCAGCACCGCCAAGACCGCCACCAAGCCCTCCGCCCGCAAGACGACAGAGAGCGACATCGTGATCGGCCGCATCCCCGTCCTGGACGTCAGCCCCCAGATCGACGCCGGCCGCCGCCCGGCCAAGGCCGTGGTCGGCGAGACCTTCCTGGTCACGGCGACCGTCTTCCGCGAGGGCCACGACGTCGTCAACGCCAACGTGGTGCTGCGCGACCCGCGCGGCCGCAGCGGCCCGTGGACGCCGATGCGCGAGCTCGCCGAGGGCACCGACCGCTGGGGCGCGCACGTCACCCCCACCGCGCCCGGCCGCTGGTCGTACCTGGTGGAGGCGTGGAGCGACCCGGTCGCCACCTGGCGCAGGACGGCCGCGGTGAAGCTGCCGGCCGGGATCGACACCGCGCTGGTCCTGGAGGAGGGCGCCCGGCTGCTGGAGCAGGCCGCCGCCGGGGTGCCGAAGAAGGAGGGCCGGGCGCACGTGCTGGCCGCCGCGGAGGCGCTGCGCGACCCGGGGCTGCCGCCGCTGTCCCGGCTGGCCGCCGCGCTCGCCCCCGAGGTGCTGGACCTGCTGGCCCGGTACCCGCTGCGCGAACTGCTCACCGCCTCCCGTCCGCTGCCGCTGCAGGTGGACCGCGAGCGCGCGCTGTTCGGCTCCTGGTACGAGTTCTTCCCGCGCTCGGAGGGTGCGGTGGTGGACCCGAACGGGGTCGAGCCGCCTCGTTCGGGCACCCTGCGCAGCGCCGCCGAGCGGCTGCCGGCGATCGCCGCGATGGACTTCGACGTGGTCTACCTGCCGCCGGTCCACCCGATCGGACGAGCCTTCCGCAAGGGCCCGGACAACACCCTGACGGCCGGTCCGCACGACGTCGGCTCACCCTGGGCGATCGGCTCGCCGGAGGGCGGCCACGACGCGATCCACCCCGACCTCGGCACCATCGAGGACTTCGACCACTTCGTCGCCGAGGCCACGGCGCTGCACCTGGAGGTGGCGCTGGACTTCGCCCTCCAGTGCTCCCCGGACCACCCGTGGGTGAACAAGCACCCGGAATGGTTCAGCCACCGCGCCGACGGGACCATCGCGTACGCCGAGAACCCGCCGAAGAAGTACCAGGACATCTATCCGATCAACTTCGATCAGGACATGGACGGAATCGTCAAGGAAACCGTCCGGATCCTCCGGTTCTGGATGTCCCACGGCGTCAGGATCTTCCGGGTCGACAACCCCCACACCAAACCGGTGGTGTTCTGGGAGCAGGTGCTCTCCGACATCGCCCGCACCGACCCCGATGTCGTGTTCCTGGCGGAGGCCTTCACCCGCCCCGCGATGGTGCACACCCTCGCGAAGATCGGTTTCCACCAGTCGTACACGTACTTCACCTGGCGCAACACCAAGAACGAACTCACCGAGTACCTCACCGAACTCACCGGCGACGCAGCGGCCTACATGCGCCCCAACTTCTTCGCCAACACCCCGGACATCCTGCACGCCTTCCTCCAGCAGGGCGGCCGCGCCGCCTTCGCGATCCGCGCGGTGCTCGCCGCCACCCTCTCCCCCAGCTACGGCGTCTACGCCGGCTACGAGCTGTACGAGAACGAGCCGGCCCACCCGGGCTCCGAGGAGTACCTGCACTCGGAGAAGTACGAGCTGCGCCCGCGCGACTGGACCCGCCCCGACACCCTCGCCCCGCTGCTCACCGTGCTGAACCGGCTGCGCCGGCGCCACCCAGCCCTGCAGCAGCTGCGCGACCTGCGCTTCCATCCCACCGACAACGAGCGGGTGCTCGCCTACTCCAAGACCGCGACCACGGCCGAGGGCCTGACCGACCACGTGATCACGGTGGTCAACCTCGACCCGCACCACGTCCAGGAGGCCACCGTCACCCTCGACGGCGACGGGCCCTACGCGGTGCACGACGAGCTCACCGGCGCCGCCTACACCTGGGGCCGGCACAACTACGTCCGGCTCGATCCCTCAGCCGAGCCGGCTCACCTCCTCACGGTTCGGAGGAACCCCACGTGACAGTGAACGAGCCCGTCCCCGACACCTTCCCGGAGACCTCGAAGAAGAACCTGGACCCCGAGTGGTTCAAACGTGCGGTCTTCTACGAGGTGCTGGTGCGGTCCTTCCAGGACAGCAACGGCGACGGGGTCGGGGACCTCAAGGGGCTCACGGCCAAACTCGACTACCTCCAGTGGCTCGGGGTCGACTGCCTCTGGCTCCCGCCGTTCTTCGCCTCGCCGCTGCGCGACGGCGGGTACGACGTGGCCGACTACAAGTCGGTGCTGCCGGAGTTCGGCGACCTCGCCGACTTCATGGAGTTCGTGGACGCCGCGCACGCCCGCGGCATGCGCGTGATCATCGACTTCGTCATGAACCACACCAGCGACCAGCACCCGTGGTTCCAGGCCTCCCGGGAGGACCCGGACGGGCCGTACGGCGACTTCTACATGTGGGCCGACGACGACAAGCAGTACCCGGACGCCCGGATCATCTTCGTCGACACCGAGACCTCCAACTGGACGTACGACCCGGTCCGCAAGCAGTACTACTGGCACCGGTTCTTCTCTCACCAGCCGGACCTCAACTACGACAACCCCCGGGTCCAGGACGAGATGATCGCCGGGCTCCGGTTCTGGCTCGACCTCGGCATCGACGGCTTCCGGCTGGACGCGGTGCCGTACCTGTTCGCCCGCGAGGGCACCAACTGCGAGAACCTGCCGGAGACCCACGAGTTCCTCAAGCGGCTCCGCAAGGAGATCGACGCCGACTACCCGGACACCGTGCTGCTCGCCGAGGCCAACCAGTGGCCGGAGGACGTGGTCGACTACTTCGGCGACTTCACCGCCGGCGGCGACGAGTGCCACATGGCGTTCCACTTCCCGGTGATGCCGCGGATCTTCATGGCGGTGCGCCGGGAGTCCCGGTACCCGGTGTCGGAGATCCTCGCCAAGACCCCGCAGATCCCGGGCGGCTGCCAGTGGGGCATCTTCCTGCGCAACCACGACGAGCTGACCCTGGAGATGGTCACCGACGAGGAGCGCGACTACATGTACGCGGAGTACGCCAAGGACCCCCGGATGCGCGCCAACGTGGGCATCCGCCGCCGGCTCGCCCCGCTGCTGGAGAACGACCGCAACCAGATCGAGCTGTTCACCGCCCTGCTGCTCTCCCTGCCCGGCTCGCCGGTGCTCTACTACGGGGACGAGATCGGCATGGGCGACAACATCTGGCTGGGCGACCGGGACGGCGTGCGCACGCCGATGCAGTGGACCCCGGACCGCAACGCGGGTTTCTCCTCCGCCGACCCGGGCAGGCTCAGTCTGCCGCCCATCATGGACCCGGTGTACGGCTACCAGGTGACCAACGTCGAGGCGCAGCAGAGCAGTTCGAGTTCGCTGCTGCACTGGACGCGTCGCATGATCGAGATCCGCAAGCTCAACCCGGCGTTCGGCCTGGGCACCTACACCGAACTGCCGTCCAGCAACCCCGCCGTGCTGGCCTTCGTGCGCGAGTACGAGGGGGACCTGGTCATGTGCGTGAACAACTTCTCGCGGTTCGCGCAGCCGACCGAGCTGGACCTGCGGCAGTACGGCGGGCGGTACCCGGTCGAGCTGATCGGCGGGGTGCGATTCCCGTCGATCGGCGAGTGGCCCTACCTGCTCACGCTGGCCGGACACGGCTTCTACTGGTTCCAGCTCCGGCAGCCCCCGCGCCTGAGCGGGACCAGGCGGTCGAAGTAACGATCCGCCGCACCCGCCACCGCGGCCCGCACAGCACCACCAGACCCTCCGGGGGCGCGAGTTGAACCCCGCGCCCCCGGAGTTCTCTGCACCACCGCGTACGGAGAACAGCCCAACGGCTACCCACACGAAGGCGTGACACCCGAGCCGTGCTCGCGTGCCGCGACCGCCGCGCCGCCGAAATCCGGAAGACTCGGACCCCGGCCACGACCCGTCGGGCGTCCGCGTGCTTCCGGGGAAAGGGAGTCATGTCCGAAACCTCCCGTTCTCAAGCCCATGTGCAGCACGACGCCCCGGCCGGCTCCGCCGCGCACCCGGGCGCGCGGAGCACCGGGCCCCGGAGAACCGCCCTGGGGGTCAGCGAGCTCGTCCAGGCGGCCCTGCCGCTGATCGCCGAGTGGCTCCCCACCCAGCGCTGGTACGCCGGGAAGGGACGGCCCATCACCGGGCTCGTCCCGATGGTCGGAACCCCGCTGCAGGTCGGCGACCCGGCCCTGCTGCACCTGCTGCTGCGGGTCGAGCACGCCACCACGGCCGGCCTGCCGCACGGCGACACCTACCAACTCCTGCTCGGCATCCGCTCCCAGGGCCCCGCGGGCATCGAACCCGGCGCCGTGCTCGGCCTGCTCAGCCAGGGCCCGTACGACGGCGCCGCCCTCTACGACGCGGTCCACGACCCCGAGCTCACCGGGCGGCTGCTGGAACACCTCGCCACCGGCGACCGGTTCGGCTCGCTGTCCTTCCGCCGCACCCCCGGCTCCGGGCTGCCCGTCAACCTCCCCGGCCGCGCCTCGACCGCCGAACAGTCCAACAGCTCGGTCATCTACGGCACCTCGTACATCCTCAAGCTCTTCCGCCGCATCCATCCCGGCACCAACCCCGACCTCGAACTCTCCCTCGCCCTCTCCCGGGCCGGTTCCACCCGCATCCCCCGGGTCGCCGCCTGGTTCGAGAGCCGGATGGAACGCGCCGAACCCGCCACCCTCGGACTGCTCCAGCGCTACCTGCCGGACGCCGAGGACGGCTGGGAGCTCGCCCTCGACCAGGTCGGCCGGCTCAAGGGCGACCGCTCCCCCGGCAACTTCGCGATCGAGGCGCACCGGCTCGGCCGGGCCACCGCCGAGGTGCACCGGGTGCTCGCCCGCTCGATGCCGGTCGCCCGGCTCGACCGCGCCCAGACCGGCCGGCTCGCCACCGCGATGGCCGACCGGCTGGACAGCGCGGTCGCCGCCGTCCCCGGACTGCTCCGCTTCCGGGCCGCCCTGCGCACCGCCTTCCAGCAGCTCGCCGACGCCCACCCGGACGGCCTGCCGGTCCAGCGCATCCACGGTGACCTCCACCTCGGGCAGGCCATGCGCACCCCGCACGGCTGGGTGCTGCTGGACTTCGAGGGCGAGCCCGCCAAGTCCGTCACCGAGCGCCGCGAGCCGCAGCCGGCCCTGCGCGACGTCGCCGCGATGCTGCGCTCCTTCGACTACGCGGCCGCCCACCTGCTGGCCGGCGGCCCGGTCGACCCGGAGCTCGCCCACCTCGCCGCCGCCTGGGCCCAGCGCAACCGCACCGCCTTCTGCGCCGGCTACACCGCCGGGGGCGGCGCCGACCCGGCGGCCTCGCCGGAGCTGATGCGGGCGCTGGAGATCGACAAGGCGGTCTACGAGGTGGTGTACGAGGCCCGGCACCGGCCCAGCTGGCTGCCGATCCCGCTGGCCGCGATCAACCGGCTCGCCCTGTCCGTCTGACCGTCCCGCCCGCTGTCCCGCACTCCTGCTGTTCCGCAGTCCCGCAGTCCCGCTGCCCCGACACGAGTTCGCCCACCCCGCCGCTGGAGGACCACGCCGTGACGTCGCTCGACCCGACCGGCCGCCCCACCCGCCCCGTTCAGGCCACCTTCCTGGCCGACGCCTCCCAACGGGCCGAGGCCCAGGAGTCCGTCACGCCCCGGAAGTCCGACGAGCCCCGGGCGGCCGACTCGTCCTGGGAGTCCGACGTGCCCGAGTCCGAAGCGCCTTCCGGTGCGCCGGCTCCGGGAGTTCCGGCGGACACCCCCCTCGGCGCCCTGCGCCTGCCCGAGGCACCGCTGCCGCCGGCCGAGGTGGACCGGCTGGTGAGCGGGCAGCACCACGACCCGCACGCGCTGCTCGGCGCGCACCCGGTGCACGGCGGGACGGCGATCCGGGTGCTGCGCCCGTTCGCCGAGCGGGTGGTGGTGGAAACCGCCCAGGGCCCGGCCGAACTCACCCACCAGCAGGGCGGGTTGTTCACGGGCCTGCTGGTGGGCGGCGAACTCCCGGACTACACCCTGCTGGTGAGCTACCCCGGCGGCGAGCCGCTGCGCCAGCACGACGGCTACCGCACCCCGCCCACCCTCGGCGAGCTCGACCTGCACCTGATCTCCGAAGGCCGGCACGAACAGCTGTGGCAGGCGCTCGGCTCGCACGTGCGCACCGTCGACGGCGTCACCGGCACCGCCTTCGCGGTCTGGGCGCCCAACGCCGTCGGGGTGCGGCTGATCGGCGACTTCAACCACTGGGACGGCACCGGCCACCCGATGCGCTCGCTCGGCTCCTCCGGCATCTGGGAACTGTTCGTCCCCGGCCTCGCCGAGGGCACCACGTACAAGTACGAGATCCACACCCGGCAGGGCTGGGTGCTCGACAAGGCCGACCCGCTGGCCCGCGCCGCCCAGTGCCCGCCCGGCACCGCCTCGGTGGTCACCTCCTCGGACCACCAGTGGCAGGACGGCGAATGGATGGCCCGCCGGGCCCGTACCGCGCACCACCGCGCGCCGATGTCGGTGTACGAGCTGCACCTGGCCTCCTGGCGGCCCGACCTCACCTCCTACCGCGCCATCGCCGAGGAACTGCCGCGCTACCTCCAGGAGTTGAACTTCACCCACGTGGAGTTCATGCCGGTCATGGAGCACCCCTTCGGCGGTTCCTGGGGCTACCAGGTCTCCGGCTACTACGCCCCCACCGCCCGGCTGGGCTCCCCGGACGACTTCCGGTACCTGGTCGACACCCTGCACCGGCACGGCATCGGCGTGATCGTCGACTGGGTGCCCGCCCACTTCCCCAAGGACGACTTCGCGCTCGCCCGCTTCGACGGCGAGCCGCTGTACGAACCGGCCGACCCGCGGCGCGCCGAACACCCCGACTGGGGCACGCTGGAGTTCGACTACGGCCGCACCGAGGTGCGCAACTTCCTGGTCGCCAACGCCGTCTACTGGTGCGAGGAGTTCCACATCGACGGCCTGCGGGTCGACGCCGTCGCCTCGATGCTCTACCTCGACTACTCCCGCGAGGGCGGCGGCTGGACGCCCAACCAGTACGGCGGCCGGGAGAACCTGGACGCGGCCTCCTTCCTGCAGGAGATGAACGCCACCGTCTACCGGCGCTGCCCGGGCGTGATCACCATCGCCGAGGAGTCCACCGCCTGGGACGGCGTCACCCGCCCCACCGACGCCGGCGGGCTCGGCTTCGGACTGAAGTGGAACATGGGCTGGATGCACGACTCGCTGGTCTACATGTCCAAGGAGCCGGTGCACCGCAAGTACCACCACAACGAGATCACCTTCTCGATGGTGTACGCCTACTCCGAGAACTACATCCTGCCGATCTCGCACGACGAGGTGGTCCACGGCAAGCAGGCCCTGGTCGCCAAGATGCCCGGCGACTGGTGGCAGCAGCGCGCCAACCACCGCGCCTACCTGGGCTTCATGTGGTCCCACCCGGGCAAGCAACTGCTGTTCATGGGGCAGGAGTTCGCCCAGGGCGCGGAATGGGACCACGAACACGGCCCGCAGTGGTGGGTGCTCGACGAGCAGTGGCCGGCCCGTGAGGAGCACCTGGGCGTGCGCCGCCTGGTCCGCGACCTCAACCGGACCTACCGCGCCACCCCCGCCCTCTGGGAACTCGACACCACCCCGGACGGCTTCCGCTGGCTGGACGGCGGCGCCGCCGACGACAACCTGCTCTCCTACGTCCGCCACGCCGCCGACGGCACCCCCCTGGTCGCCGTCTGCAACTTCTCCCCCGTCGTCCGCCACGGCCACCGGGTCGGCCTGCCCGACCTCGGCGGCCGCGAGCAGCTCTGGGAGGAACTGCTGAACACCGACGCCGAAACCTACGGGGGCAGCGGCATCGGCAACTCCGACCCGATCAAGTCCGAACCCGTCGACTGGAACGGCCAGCCCCGCTCCGCCGAACTCGTCCTCCCCCCGCTCGCCACCCTCTGGCTCCGCCCGGCCTGACCGGCCCGGAGCGCCCGCCCGACCCCGGGCGGGCGCTCACCGGGGGGCCGTGACCGGGAACCCGAGCTCCTCGGCGGCCCTGGCGAGCTCGCGGTCGTAGGTGACGAAGTCGGTGAGCTCGGCGCGAAACGGCTCCGCGCTGGCGAGGTGGAGTGCGTCCAGCGATCCCAGCCGCGGGGTGCGGTAGGCGAGGGCCCTGGCGAGCACCGCGCTGCTGAGATCGACCTGGTAGGCGCCCCGAAGCGCTTGGTCGACGTGGTACGGGACGAGCTGGTGCGACAGGCCCGCGCGGAGCAGCGTTCGGGTGATCTCCAGCCGGGCCAGTTCGCTGGTGATCAGCTCGGTGCCGTCGGGAAGCGCCTCCCGCCAGGCACGCAGCGCGGCCGTCTCCGGCTCCGGCTTGATGAACTTCAGCAGCGCACACGAGTCGAGGTAGATCAACGGTCGCGCTCCCGGTTCCGCTCTTCGATCAGGAGGTCCGACAGGCTGCCGACGTCCGGCAGCAGGTCGAGGGCGAGCTCGGGCATGCCCTGCTCGGCGGGCGGGGTGACCTCGCCGGCCGCGACCATGCGTTCGAGGGTCGACTCCGGTTCGGTCTCCGGCACGAGTCTCATCACAGGCCGCCCGCGGTCGGTCACGACGATCGTCGCACCGGCCCGGACCCGCGCGACCGCCTTCGACGGGTTCTGGTTCAGTTCACGCAGTCCCATGGTCTCCATACCAGCCAATGTAACTACATCACGTAGGTACATCAAGGGCATGCGTCGACGCAGATCCCAGTCCAGGCCGTTGGTCCCTTGCCTTCCCGGCGGCCCCCTGTTCGCGGACGGGTGTGCGGGCTGTGAAGGTATGGTCGATATGACCACCTTCCGAGACGACGGGACGGAGACATCCGCGTGGCGCGCAGCGTGTACGTGACCGGGATCGACCGGGGGGACGGCCGGCAGGCGGTCGAGCTCGGGGTCATGGAACTGCTCACCCGCCAGGTGGACCGGGTCGGGGTGTTCCGTCCGCTGGTGCACGCGGCCGCGCCCGGCGAGGCGGGGTCGGACCACGTGGTGGAGCTGCTGCGCGGGCGGTACCGGATCGACCTGCCGAGCTCGGAGCTGTACGGGCTCACCTACGAGGAGGCCGCCGCGCTGCAGGCCGCCCAGGGGCAGGACGAGCTGGTCTCCGCCCTGGTCGACCGGTTCCGCGCGGTGGAGCGGCGCTGCGAGGCGGTGCTGGTGCTCGGCACCGACTTCGCGGACACCAACATCCCGGACGAGCTGGCCTTCAACGCCCGCCTCGCCAACGAGTTCGGCGCCGCCGTGCTGCCGGTGCTCGGCGGGCAGGGCAAGGAGCCGGAGGCCGTGATCGCCGAGGTGCGCAACGCCCACCGGGCGTACACCGACCTCGGCTGCGAGACCCTGGCGATGATCGCCAACCGGGTCGCCCCGGGCGCCAAGCAGCGGATCCAGCGCGCGCTCACCGAGAAGCTGCCGATCCCCGCCTACGTCATCCCGGAGGAGCCGGCCCTGGCCGCGCCGACCGTCGCCCAGCTGGTCGAGGCGACCGGCGCCGAGGTGCTGCTCGGCGACGCGGCCGGCCTGGGCCGGGACGTGCGCGGCTTCGTCTTCGGCGGCGCCATGCTGCCCACCTTCCTGGACGCGCTGACCGAGGGCGCCCTGGTCGTCACCCCCGGGGACCGCGCCGACCTGGTGATCGGCTCGCTGGCCGCGCACGCGGCCGGCGCCCCGCCGATCGCCGGCGTGCTGCTGACCCTCGGCCAGCACCCCGGCCCGAACGTCATGGCGCTCGCCGCCCGGCTCGCCCCCGGCACCCCGGTCGCGTTCGTCCCCGAGGGCAGCTGGCCCACCGCCGCCACCCTGACCCACCTGGAGGGCAAGCTCACCGCGGCCAGCCCCCGGAAGGCCGAGATCGCCCTCGGCCTTTTCGAACTGCACGTCGACACCGCCGAGTTGACCAACCGGATCGAGGTCGGCCGGTCCGAGCGGGTCACCCCGATGATGTTCGAGCACGAGCTGCTGGAGCGCGCCCGGGCCGACCGCCGGCACGTGGTGCTGCCAGAGGGCGCCGAGGAGCGGGTGCTGCGCGCGGCCGAGATCCTGCTGCGCCGCAACATCTGCGACCTCACCCTGCTCGGCGAGGTCGACGCGGTGCGCCGCAAGGCCGCGACCCTGGGCATCGACCTGCCGCAGGTGGGGGCACCTCCCGGCCGCCAGGCTGGGGGACAGCCGGGCGCCGACCGCGCCCAGGTCCGGATCGTCGACCCGGCCACCAGCCCGCTGCGCCGCCAGTTCGCCGAGCTGTACGCCCGGCTGCGCGCCCACAAGGGGATGACCGTCGAGCTGGCCCTGGACGTGGTCACCGACGTCTCCTACTTCGGCACCCTGATGGTCCAGGAGGGCATCGCCGACGGCATGGTCTCCGGCGCGGTGCACTCCACCGCGGCGACCATCCGGCCCGCCTTCGAGGTGATCAAGACCTCGCCGGGCGCCTCGATCGTCTCCTCCGTCTTCTTCATGTGCCTGGCCGACAAGGTGCTGGTGTACGGCGACTGCGCGGTCAACCCGGACCCGGACGCCCAGCAGCTGGCCGACATCGCGATCCAGTCCGCCGCCACCGCCGCCCAGTTCGGGGTGGAGCCGCGGGTCGCGATGCTCTCCTACTCGACCGGCACCTCCGGCTCGGGCGCGGACGTCGACAAGGTCCGCAAGGCCACCGAGATCGTCCGCGAGCTGCGGCCGGACATCCTGGTCGAGGGCCCGATCCAGTACGACGCGGCGGTGGACGAGCACGTCGCCGCCACCAAGCTGCCGGGCTCGCCGGTGGCCGGGCGGGCGACCGTGCTGATCTTCCCGGACCTCAACACCGGCAACAACACCTACAAGGCGGTCCAGCGCTCGGCCGGCGCGGTCGCGGTGGGCCCGGTGCTGCAGGGGCTGCGCAAGCCCGTCAACGACCTCTCGCGCGGGGCGCTGGTGGAGGACATCGTCAACACCGTCGCGATCACCGCCATCCAGTCCCAGGACGACAAGGAGCCGAAGGCGTGAGCGAGCGAAGCATGGGGGTCCCCCCGGCCGAAGGCTGGGGGAGAACGATCAACGGGTGCGCGTTTCGCGAAACGACCGCCGAGCGCAGCGAGGTGGGCGCATGAGTGAAGGGACGCGCGTTCTCGTTCTCAACGCCGGCTCCTCGTCGGTGAAGTACCAGCTGATCGACATGCTGGACGGCGCCCGGCTGGCCGCCGGGCTGGTCGAGCGGATCGGTGAGTCCGCCGGCCGACTGGCGCACACCCCGCGGGCCGGCGGGCGGCGCGAGCTGCGGCAGGTCTTCCCGGACCACTTCGCCGCGCTGAAGGCCGTCGCCGAGGAGCTGGCCGCGGACGGGCTCGGGCTGGACTCCCCCGACCTGGCCGCGATCGGCCACCGGGTGGTGCACGGCGGCAAGCGGTTCACCGAGCCGACCGTGATCACCGACGAGGTGCTGAAGGAGATCCGCCGGCTGATCCCGGTCGCGCCGCTGCACAACCCGGCCAACATCACCGGCATCGAGGTGGCCCGCGCGCTGCGGCCGGACCTGCCGCAGGTGGCCGTGTTCGACACCGCCTTCCACGCCTCGATGCCCGAGTACTCGGCCCGGTACGCGATCGACAAGGCCGTCGCCGACGAGCACCGGGTGCGCCGCTACGGCTTCCACGGCACCTCGCACCAGTACGTCTCCCGGGCGACCGCCCGGCTGCTCGGCAAGGACCCGGCCGAGGTCAACGTGATCGTGCTGCACCTGGGCAACGGCGCCTCCGCCTCGGCGGTCAGCGGCGGCCGCTGCGTGGACACCTCGATGGGCCTGACCCCGCTGGAGGGCCTGGTCATGGGCACTCGTTCGGGTGACATCGACGCCGGCGTGGTGTTCCACCTGCACCGGGTCGGCGGGCTGTCCGTCGACGAGATCGACGACCTGCTCAACCGCCGCAGCGGCCTGCGCGGCCTGTGCGGCGAGAACGACATGCGCGAGATCATGCGCCGCGCCGAGGAGGGGGACGCGGACGCGCGGCTCGCCTTCGACAGCTACGTCCACCGGCTGCGCAAGTACATCGGCGGCTACTACGCGGTGCTCGGCCGGGTGGACGCGATCGCGTTCACCGCGGGCGTCGGGGAGAACGCGGCGCCGGTGCGCGCGGCGGCCACCGCAGGACTGGAGGAGCTGGGCATCGCCGTGGACCCGGAGCTGAACTCGGTGCGCTCCGGCGAGGCCCGGATCATCTCGCCCGCGTACTCCCGGGTGGCGGTCGCGGTGGTGCCCACCGACGAGGAGCTGGAGATCGCCCGACAGGCCTTCGCCCTGGTGCACCGGGAGGCCGGGTCGTCCGAGGACTGACACGAAATCGTCTCACTCCTCGGAATTCTTCGTCGGCGATTCCTCCCGATCCGTGCCGAATGCACCTATAACACGAACGGATAGACTGACCCATATGCGCCGAGCGAAAATTGTCTGCACCCTGGGTCCGGCGACGGACTCCTACGAACAGCTGAAGGCCATCGTCGAGGCGGGCATGAACGTCGCCCGACTGAACATGAGCCACGGCAACCACGCGGACCACGAGGAGCGGTACCGAAAGGTCCGCCAGGTCTCGGAGGACACCGGCAAGGCCATCGGCGTCCTGGCCGACCTCCAGGGTCCCAAGATCCGTCTGGCGACCTTCGCCAACGGCCCGGTGACCGTCGACAACGGCGACGAGTTCACCATCACCACCGAGGACGTCCCCGGTGACCAGCACATCTGCGGCACCACCTACAAGGGCCTGCCCGGCGACGTGAAGCCCGGCGACCCGATCCTGATCAACGACGGCGTCATCGCCCTGGAGGTCGTCAGCGTCGACGGCCCGCGGGTGAAGACCGTGGTGGTCGAGGGCGGCGTGCTCTCGAACAACAAGGGCATCAACCTGCCCGGCGCGGCCGTGAACGTGCCCGCCCTGTCCGAGAAGGACAAGGAGGACCTGCGCTTCGCGCTGCGCCTGGGCGTCGACATGGTCGCCCTGTCCTTCGTCCGCAACGCGGCCGACATCAAGGACGTCCACGAGGTCATGGACGAGGTCGGCATCCGGGTGCCGGTCATCGCCAAGATCGAGAAGCCGCAGGCCGTCGAGGCCATGGAGGAGATCGTCCTCGCCTTCGACGCCATCATGGTCGCCCGCGGCGACCTGGCCGTCGAGTACCCGCTGGAGCGGGTGCCGCTGGTCCAGAAGCAGCTGATCACCCTGGCCCGCCGCAACGCCAAGCCGGTCATCGTCGCCACCCAGATGATGGAGTCGATGATCCACGCCTCGCGCCCGACCCGCGCCGAGGTCTCCGACGTCGCCAACGCCATCCTGGACGGCACCGACGCGGTGATGCTCTCCGCCGAGTCCAGCGTCGGCAAGTACCCGGTCGAGACCGTCCGCACCATGAGCCGGATCTGCGAGAAGGCCGAGGAGGAGCTCGTCTCCCAGGGCCTGCAGCCGCTCAACCCCGGCCGCAAGCCGCGCACCCAGGGCGGCTCGGTCGCCCGCGCCGCCTGCGAGCTGGGCGACTTCCTGAACGGCAAGGCGCTGGTCGCGTTCACCAAGTCCGGTGACACCGCGCGCCGGCTGTCCCGCTACCGCTCGCCGATCCCGGTGATCGCGTTCACCCCGGACGCGGCCACCCGCAACCAGCTCTCGCTGAGCTGGGGCGTCGAGTCGTACGTCACCGAGCAGGTGGCCACCACCGACGCGATGGTCGCGCAGGTCGACCGCGAGCTGCTGCGGATGGGCGAGCTGGGCGAGGGCGACACCGTGATCGTCACCGCCGGTGTCCCGGTCGGCGTCCCCGGCACCACCAACCTGGTGCAGGTGCACCGCCTGGGCAGCCACGGCGAGTGACGCCCCGGTAGGACCGTACGAACGCCGGTGGGGCGGCCCTCCTTCACGGGAGGGCCGCCCCATCGGCGTCGTGGCGTCCGCTATTTGTCGCTGTAGGGCGCGTTGTCGTTGAACAGGTGCATCCCGGGGATGTGCAGGGTGCCGCCGAACTGGCCGGCCTGCTTGGCGGTCACGCCGGTCAGCTCCAGGTCCAGCGGGATCGGGACGGAGCCGATCAGGTCGTACAGCCAGCGCGGCAGGGTGTCCGGGGTGAGGGTGATCTCGCCCAGGTCGATCGGGATCGGCAGGCCGAGCACCTTGGACAGGTGGCCGGAAAGCCGTTCCACGTACATGGTGACCTGGCCGTTGCGCATGGTCGAGGTCGAGCCCGGGGCGCCCTGGACGTGGAAGGTGACGCCGTTGCCCTCCAGGGTCGACATGTCGAGGTTCTCGATGTCCACGCTGTCGACCACGAACTTCAGCACCCGCTTGGTGCCGGTCGGGGTCCTCACGTCGTAGACGCCGTGGAAGGCCGCGCCGTGCAGGCCCAGCCGGCTGGTCTGCAGCGTCCAGTTCTGCTGCGGCACGACCTGCTCGGAGGAGGCCTTGCCGGCGGTCAGGTTGCGGGCGTCCACGTCGCAGTTGGGATTCGCGGTGGGCGAGGCGGACGGGGTCGCGGTGGCCGCCGGGGTCGCCGGGGCGTCCGCCGACGGGGCCGCCTTGGCGCTCGACTTCCCGCCGGAGGCGGTGGCGGCCGGCGAGGGCTGCCCCGCCGAGGGCTGGGCCCCCGCGGACTGACCGCCCGAGGACTGGGTCGCGGCCTGCCCGGTGCCGGCGGCCGGGGCCTGCGGCTGGGCGGGCTGCGCCGGGGTGCCGACCCGCGGGGCCGGGGCGGCCGGGGCCTGGGGGGTGGCACTGGGTGTCGCGGTCGGCGTCGAGCTCGCCGAACTCCCCGGGTCCAGCAGGTGGTTGATGCCGCCGACGATGTCGTCGATCAGTCCGGCCTGGCTCGCGGTGGCCGTCCCGTTCCCGGTGCCCTGGTACACGGCGCTCACCGTGCCCGAACCGCCGGTGGCGGCGGAGCGGACGACGGGCGGGGTGGTGGCGGTGCCGGCGGCCGGCGGCTTCACCGGCGCGGTGGTCGGGGCCGTGGTCGGCACCTGGGTCGGCACGGTGGTCGGCACCGACCCGGGGCCGGTCGCGGGCGCCCCCGTCGACGCCGTACCGGGCGTACCGGACGGCGCGGGCGGTGGCGCGGGCAGCTCGCTCTTGGGGACGGGCGTCTCGATCGGCGCCACGTCCGGAACGGCGACCGGCGCGTTGCCGCAGGGCTTGCCCGCCGCGGACTCGGCGACCGCCGGGTTGGGCGTGTAGGCCGCGGCCATCAGCAGCGCGGTCGGCACCGCGGCCATCGCCAGGGCGCGACCTCTCAGTCTCACCCGCACCGGCGTGCGTGGCGCCGCGTGCCGGCCGGAGCGCTGCGCGGGGCCGGCCGTGCCCTCCGCTTGCTCGGCCGGCCCGGTCACCGCGCCTCCTCCTGCTCCGCGGCGGTGCCCTGCTGCGGGACGGCGGCCTCGGCGGCGGGCTCGGCGGCCGGCTCCTTGGGCGCGGCCTGGGCGGGCAGCTTGGCGGTGGGCGCCTCGACCGCCTCGGTCTTGGCGCTCTCGGGCCCAGCGGTCTCGGCGGCGGCCGGCTCGGTGGCCTCGGAAGCCTTGGCACCTTCAGCGGTCCCGGTGGCGACGCGCTGCGCGACGGGGTTCTCCGCCTGCCTGGCCCGGCGCCCGCGCCGCCCGTCGGCGGGCTCGGCGACCGGCTCCGGCAGCGGCGCCCAGGAGACCATCAGCCCGCCGCCGATCAGACCCGGCAGCAGGGACAGGCCGAAGCCCGCGAGGTTGGAGACCGGGATCGAGACCAGCGTCAGCAGGATGGTCGCGATGCCGGCGAAGACCCGTACGGCGGGCTGGAACCAGGCGGTCAGACCGAGGATGATCATCAGCACCCCGATGATCAGCGACCCGGCGCCGGCCGTGGTGGACATCGCGATGGTCAGCCCGCCGAACGTGAGGTGCGCGTACGGGAAGTAGAGGATCGGGATGCCGGCGATCATGGCCAGCTTGCCGCCCCAGTAGGGCCTGGTGCGGCGGAAGTCACGCCAGTGCCGCCAGAGCCACCCGATGGGGTTCTGATGGCCGGGTCGCGTCTCGACCGTTGCGCTGGACATGGTGCAACTCCTCGACGTCGCTACGAGGTTGGAACAAAAAAAGGGGGGTGGCCGAGGAGCAGCGGTGATCCGCCGCCCCCCGGCCGCAGTTGGACCCGTCACCCGGGCACGCCGGTCGGCGTGCCGTCAGACGGGGCTCAGAAGCACTCGTTGCCCGCGCCGTCGCCGCTCTTCAGCGCGAGGCTCAGGCCGTTCAGCTTGAAGGTGCCGGCCGAGGTGGCCCGCGCGGTCTGCTGAACGCCGCTCAGGTCGGCGACCTTGGCCGACTGGGCGAAGCCGGTCGGACCGGTCGGCAGACCGGCGCCGCCGCCCGCCTTGGTCACGCCCGCGTGCGGGGCCCAGCCCTGGGTGGCCGTGCCGGAGAGGGTGGAGGCGTCCTGACCGATGTTGATGTCGGTGAAGGTCGCGTCCGCCTTCAGCTGCTCCAGGTCGATCAGCAGGTTCGAGGCCTCGACCGGCTTGGCGGAGTCGGTGCCGGCGTGCAGCTGGAGGGTGATCTTGCCCAGGCCGAACGCGGACAGGTCGGTCACCACCGACTGGCACAGGTTGTTGATGGTGGCGTGGTCGAAGGCCGAGACCGCGACCGGGTGCGGCTTGCCGTTCGCCTCGATGTCGACCGAGCCGAACTGGGCGAAGTTGGTGCCGTGCAGCTGGTCGGTGCTGACCTTGAACTGCTGGCCGGAAATGCTGAACGAGGCGGCGAGCGCGCTGTTGGCGATCGAGACGCCGACCATCGCGGTGGCCGCGACGCTCGGCACCATCACCAGGGCGAAGCGCTTCCAGCGGGTCTTGCCGTAGGCCTTGGACATGCGAGTCCTCCTTCTAGGACGTACATCTCCGGCTCCCCGGCGGCGCGTCCCGCGCCGGTGGGGGCCTGGGATGGGAGAGAGCTACGTCCTCGGTAGCGGAGAGCGCCTTGGGCGTCGTCGGACGCGGGAGCGGCCTGCGTGCTGCGGCACTCCCGTCCCGGAACCGGCCGTCCTTGTGGGACGACGGGTCGGACCGACGACATCGGCGATCACCCCCGAGCGACAACCAGCGACCGCGCAGGGCCGCGCGGCCGGTCGAGGACAGGAACCGCCGTGGGACCGCGGATACCCCCCTGCCCTCCCTACCGCCGACCGGAGCCGGCGGATCACCCGGTGGGGATCCCGCGCTCCGCGTGGCCGACCGGCTGTCGGAGGGTGTGGAGTCTGGGACCGGGCGTGGCCGATCGTGCTTGAATCCCGGGCGAAGCACAAGGGGTGGCTTACTGACGGGTAATGCAACACGGAGTGGCATTGATCATGGAATTGGCGCGATTTGCACTGTGCGTGACGCCTTGAAGGAATCGTGGCGACGAAATTTGCCGGAAACACTAGCGAAACACCCGTGGGTGGTCACTCAACGTGACCACCCACGGGTGAAATCAAGATTTGGTAAACCTCTGTCCGGTTGACCGGATTGTCGCCAAATCCCCCGGCGACACCGCAGGTCACCCGACGTGCCAGGCACTCGGTGCCAGGACCCGCCAGCCGTACCGCTCAGAACGGCACGCGGGGCTCAGAACAGCACGCGGGCCAGCGCCGCTCGGGCCGCGACGACCCGCGGGTCCTCCGGGCCGATCACCTCGAACAGCTCCAGCAGGCGCAGCCGGGCGGTGTCCCGGTCCTCGCCGAAGGTCCGGCCGACGGTGTCCACCAGGCGCCCGAAGGCGTCCTCGACGTGACCGCCCACCAGGTCCAGGTCGGCCGCCTGCAGCTGGACCTCGACGTCCTTCGGGTCGGCGGCGGCCGCCACCCGGACCGCCTGCAGGTCCAGGCCCTCGACCCGCCTGAGCAGCTCGGCCTGAGCCAGGCCCAGCTTGGCCTCGGTGTTGTTCGGCTGGTCGGCCAGCACGTTCCGGTAGGCCTGGATGGCGCCGCCCAGGTCACCGGCGTCCAGCGCGTCGTGCGCGGCGGCCAGCGCCGGGTCCTCCGGGCGCTGCGGGACGGCGGCCTCCGCGGCCCCGCCCGGGGCGACCGCGCCGCCGGAGATGCCGAAGCGCTGCTCGGCGACCAGGATCAGCTGGTCCAGCACCTTGCGGACGTTCGCGGCGCTCTCCGCGCCCTGGAACAGCGGCACCAGCTGGCCGGCCACCACGGCCATCACGGCCGGGATGCCCTGGATGCCGAACTGCTGGGCGATCAGCGGGTTGGCGTCCACGTCGATCTTGGCGAGCACGAAGGCGCCGGCGTACTCCTCGGCCAGGCCCTCCAGGACCGGGCTGAGCTGCTTGCAGGGCCCGCACCACGCGGCCCAGAAGTCGATGACGACCGGCACCTCGGTGGAGCGCTGGACGACCTCGGTCTCGAAGGTGTCCTCGGTGACGTCGATGACGAGCTGGTAGGCGGACTGGGGGGCGACTCCGTCCGCTTCGGCGGCGGCCGCCTGGCGGGCCCGCTCGGCCCGGGCCTGCTCGGCCTTCTGGGCGGCCTCACCGGCCGCCTTCACTGCGGCGAGGTCGACCGCACCGCGCAGGGCGGCGCTGTTGAGACGCGAATTCCGTGGCTGCATGGCACCATCCTCCCCCGTCCGCGCTGCTCGCGGGCACCAACCTCCGGAAAGTCGCCCCGCGCGGGCTGCGCGGCGCGGGATCCCGGACGGTGCGCCCCTCCCCCGGTAGCCTGAACCGTTCGGCGCGGATCCCCACCCGCGCCCGCGCCGTCCCCGTCCCACGGGTCCGGCGCCTGGTTGTCACTGCTTTCGCTACAGGTCGTAGCGTAACTGGAGCCGGTGGCCCGGCCGCAAGCCCCACCGGCGGTTCGGGGACGTGAGCTGCCCCACTTTCCCGGGCCGCCCGGCTGCCCGAATCGGCGAACAGTCGCTACCGTTACCAGCCCCACCCAAGTTACTTACCAGTAAATCGCAAGGAGATCCGGTGCCGGCCGCCCAGCCCTCCGCGAGCCCGGACCGCACGGTCCCGGGCAGCCCAGACCGGGGCAGCACGGCCCAGGAGGGCGCGAACGCGTCCCGGACCAAGGGTCGGCCGCGCAGCGCCGCCGCCGACCGCGCGATCCTCGACGCCACCCGCGAGGCCCTCGCCGAACTGGGCTGGGGCGGACTGACCATGGGCCACGTCGCCAGCCGGGCCGGGGTCGCCAAGACCACGCTCTACCGCCGCTGGCCCTCCAAGAACGAGCTCGTGGTGGACGCCGTCGCCAGCCTCTTCGACGAACTCGTGATGCCCGACCTCGGCAGCCTGCGGGCCGACATCGAGGCCGTGGTGGCCCAGTTCGCCGACCTGCTGGCCCGCCCGGAGACCCAGACCGCACTGCTCGCCCTGTTCGCCGAGGGCACCCGCGACCCGCAGCTGCGCCGCCGGATCCGCGAGGCGATCGTGGACCCCCAGAAGCGGCTGGTCCGGCAGGGCCGGGCGGCCGCCCAGGCGCGCGGCGAACTCGAGGAGGACACCGACGCCGGATCGGCCCGCGAGGAGGTCGACATCATCTTCGACACCATCGCGGGCACGGTCGAACACCGCGTCCTGGTCAGCGGCGAGCCGATCACCCCCGAGTGGACCCGCCGCTTCACCGACCTGCTGCTCGGACCGCTCACCACGGGCTGAGGACTTCCGGGCACGGCGGAGCCGCCGTACGGAAGTCCGTACGGCGGCTTCGAAGTTCAGGAGGTCAGAACGCCGCGTTCTCCCGGTACGTCCCCCACTCCTGCCGCAGCGCGTTGCAGATCTCGCCCAGGGTCGCCTCGGCGCGCACGGCGTCCAGCATGGGCGGGATCATCGACTCGCCCGAGCGCGCCGCCGCCAGCATGGCGTCCAGCCCGGCCCGCACCGCCGCGTCGTCCCGGGCCGCCTTGCGCTCACCCAGCACCCGCACCTGCTCGCGCTCGACCTCGTGGCTGACCCGCAGGATCTCCAGGTCCGGGGTGACGCTGCGCGGGTGGCAGTTGACGCCGACCACGCGCTTCTCGCCCTTCTCCACCGCCTGCTGGTACTGGAAGGCCGCCTCGGCGATCTCGCCGGTGAACCAGCCCTCCTCGATCCCGCGCAGGATGCCGGAGGTGATCGGGCCGATCTCGTGGTCCTCCCGGCCCTTGTCCAGGATCCTCTGGAAGATCGCCTCGGCCTGCTGCTCGATCCGGTCGGTCAGCGCCTCGACGTACCAGGAACCGCCCAGCGGGTCGGCCACGTTGGTTACGCCGGTCTCCTCCATCAGCACCTGCTGGGTGCGCAGCGCGATCTCGGCGGCCTGCTCGGAGGGCAGCGCCAGGGTCTCGTCCAGCGCGTTGGTGTGCAGCGAGTTGGTGCCGCCGAGCACCGCGGAGAGCGCCTCGACGGCGGTGCGCACCACGTTGTTGTACGGCTGCTGCGCGGTGAGCGAGACGCCCGCGGTCTGGGTGTGGAAGCGCAGCCACTGCGCCTTGTCGGTCTTCGCGCCGAAGCGGTCGCGCATCCAGCGGGCCCAGATCCGGCGCGCGGCGCGGAACTTGGCGATCTCCTCGAAGAAGTCCAGGTGGGCGTCGAAGAAGAAGGACAGGCCGGGCGCGAAGACGTCCACGTCCAGGCCGCGGGACAGGCCCAGCTCGACGTAGGCGAAGCCGTCCGCGAGGGTGTACGCCAGCTCCTGCGCGGCCGTCGCCCCGGCCTCGCGGATGTGGTAGCCGGAGACGGACAGCGGCTTGTACGCCGGGATGCCCTTGGCGCAGTGCTCCATCAGGTCGCCGATCAGGCGCAGGTGCGGCTCGGGGGCGAAGAGCCACTCCTTCTGGGCGATGTACTCCTTGAAGATGTCCGTCTGCAGGGTGCCGTTGAGCACCGCCGGGTCCACGCCCTGGCGCTCGGCGGCCACGATGTACATGCAGAAGATCGGGACGGCCGGGCCGCTGATCGTCATCGAGGTGGTGACGTCGCCGAGCGGGATGCCGTCGAACAGCACCTCCATGTCGGCGGCCGAGTCGATCGCGACGCCGCAGTGGCCGACCTCACCGAGCGACTTGGGGTCGTCCGAGTCGTAGCCCATCAGGGTGGGCATGTCGAAGGCGACCGAGAGGCCGCCGCCGCCCGCGTCCAGGATCATCCGGTAGCGCTCGTTGGTCTGCTGCGCGTTGCCGAAGCCGGCGAACTGGCGGATGGTCCAGGTGCGGCCGCGGTAGCCGGTGGGGTGCAGGCCGCGGGTGAAGGGGTACTCGCCCGGCCAGCCGATCCGCTCGAAGCCCTCGACGGGCTGCCCGGGGGCGGGGCCGTAGACCGGCTCGACCTCGTCGCCGGAGAGGGTGGTGAAGTCCGCGTCCCGCTTGCGGGCCTTGTCGTACCGCTGCTGCCAGCGCTGCCGTCCGCGCTCGATCTCCTCGGCGTCCATAGGCCGAACTCCGCTCCGTACGGCCGCCACGGCACCGGGCGGCACAGCTATTAGGACGTCCTACTAATTTACTCGGACGTCCTAGTAGTTGTCGACGGCGGCCCCGGGAAAGCCGGAGAACAAAGAAAGGCGCCCCTCCCCGGTCAGGGAAGGGGCGCTCTCGAAAGCCCTGCTCAGGCGTTCACCGGCTCCGGAGCGGCGATCAGCGGCGCGACCTCGCGCGACACCGTGCGCTCGACGAAGAAGGCGGCGGTCGGGACCACCCCGGCCAGCAGGACCCAGGCCAGCTTGCCGACCGGCCACTTGGCCTTGGTGCCCAGGTCGAAGGCGAAGACCAGGTAGACCACGTACAGCCAGCCGTGCGCGATGCCCACCGCGGTCGTGAAGCCGGCCGCACCCGAGATGTCGAGCACGTACTTGGCGATCACACCGGCGGTCAGCAGCACCAGAAGGACGCCCGTGACATACGCCATGGCCCGGTAGCGGGTCAGCACACTCTGCTTCATGGCATCGAGGGTAACCGCCTTCACGCCCTCCCCTCGGCAGCCCCCTCGCCCGGCTCCGTGAAGTCCCCGGCGGCGACCCGCAGCGGCCTGAGCAGTTCGAACACCTGACGGCACTGGTCGGGGCCGTACTCCTCCAGCCCGAACTCCATCGCCATCAGCTCCCGGGTGGCCTCCTCGACCACCTCGCGGCCGCGCCCGGTGATCGTGGCGAGCACCCCGCGGCCGTCCAGCGGGTTGGGGCGGCGGGCGACCAGGCCGGCCCGCTCCAGGCGGTCGACGGTGTTGGTGACGCTGGTCGGGTGGACCATCAGCCGCTCGCCGATCTTGGAGAGCGAGAGCTCACCGGTCCGGCTGAAGGTCAGCAGCACCAGCGCCTCGTACCGGGCGAAGGTCAGACCGTACGGCTTGAGCACCGCGTCGACCCGGGAGAGCAGGATCTGGTGGGCGCGCATGATCGAGGTGATCGCCGCCATCGAGGGCACGGAGCCCCAGCGGCGGGCCCACAGCTCGTCGGCGCGGGCGATCGGGTCGAAGTCGAGTGCGAGGGGCTTGGCCACCTCCTTACCGTACCGGCGGACGGGACGTGTGCTACCAGCTGTCCTGATGCTGGACAAGCGCGACGCGTGGCGGGATCCCGCCAATCGGACGGCCAGGTCCATACCTGGACATTGCGTCGGTGTGAATGGACGGCAACGCGCCTCCGGCGCACGGGGGTTGCCCGTCGAACGACCGAACACCGCGGTACCCGGCCTCGGTTCGGACCGGAACCCGCTGAAAGTCAGGGTAAAAGGTCCCCTTTGTCCTTCCGTTCACATTGCTTCGCCTTGGCGGGACTTGGCCAATTCATGAGGAAGACCTGTCATTTGATTTGCTCGATTGTCATGCTTTCCGCCAACCCCGTTCGGTAGCCACCACCCCCACCCAACCGGTGGCAGCCGCACGACCGCTCGGGGTCCTCGCACGTCAGCGCCCGTCCCGCCCCTCAGGTGCCGAGCCCGGCCCCCGGGACGCGGTGCGACCGCGCCCACACGCGGTTTCCCGGAAGGACTCGTCCGTGAAGCGAAAGCTCGCCGCAGTCGCCGTACTCTCCGCCACCGCCCTGCTCACCGGTGTCGTCCAGGGCGTCGCCGCCCAGGCGGACCCGGCGCCGCACGCCCGGGGCGCCCAGCAGCGCGCCGACCTGATCGCCCAGGCGAACGGCCAGGCCGCCAAGGTGGCGCACGCCCTGGCCCTGGGCGGCCAGGAGCAACTCGTCGCCAAGGACGTCGTGGTGGACGCCGACGGCACCCGCCACCTCCGCTACGAGCGCACCTTCGCCGGACTCCCGGTCCTGGGCGGCGACCTGGTGGTGCACCAGAAGGCGGACGGCACGACAACCGCCGTGGACAAGGCCGTCGGCGCCACGCTCGCGCTGCCCGGCCTCGCCCCGAAGATCCCGGCGGACCAGGCCGCCGCCCAGGCGACCGGCGCCGTGCAGTCCACCGTCGGCATCGCCGCCGACGAGGACGAGGCACCGCTGACCGCCGTGCACCGGACCGGCAAGGCCGAACTGGTCGTCTGGGCGTCCGACGGCGCCCCGCGCCTGGCCTACCGGACCACCGTCGAGGGCGAACGCGCCGACGGCACGCCGAGCAGCCAGCTGCTGGTCACCGACGCGGCCACCGGCCAGGTGCTCTCCACCCACGAGCAGGTGCAGACCGCCTCCGGCACCGGCAAGGGCGTCTTCGTCGGCACCGTCCCGCTGAACACCACGCTGTCCAGCGGCACCTACTCGCTCAAGGACGACACCCGGGGCAACCAGTCCACCGTCAACATGAAGAACCGCACGTCCGGTTCGGGCACGCTGTACAGCAAGACCACCAACACCTGGGGCGACGGCACCGTCTCCAACGGCGAGTCCGCCGCAGTGGACGCCCAGTACGGCGCGGCGGCCACCTGGGACTTCTACAAGAACACCTTCGGCCGCAACGGCATCAAGAACAACGGCGTCGGCGCCACCAGCCGGGTCCACTACGGCTCCAACTACGTCAACGCGTTCTGGAGCGACACCTGCTTCTGCATGTCGTACGGCGACGGCGCGAGCAACACCCACCCGCTCACCGAGATCGACGTGGCCGGCCACGAGATGACCCACGGCGTCACCTCCGCCACCGCCGGACTCAACTACTCGGGCGAGTCCGGCGGTCTCAACGAGGCCACCTCGGACATCCTCGGCACGATGGTCGAGTTCTACGCCAACCTGCCCACCAACCCGCCGAACTACTGGATCGGCGAGCTGATCAACCTGAACGGCAACGGCACGCCGCTGCGCTACATGGACAAGCCCAGCAAGGACGGCAGGTCCGCGGACTCCTGGTCCTCCGGCGTCGGCAGCCTCGACGTCCACTACTCCTCGGGCGTGGCGAACCACTTCTTCTACCTGCTCTCCGAGGGCAGCGGCGCAAAGAGCATCAACGGCTTCAGCTACAACAGCCCGACCTCCAACGGCTCGACCGTCACCGGCATCGGCCGGGACAAGGCCGCGCAGGTCTGGTACCGCGCGCTGACCGTCTACTTCACCTCCACCACCAACTACGCGGGCGCCCGCACCGGCACCCTGAAGGCCGCGGCCGACCTGTACGGCGCCGGCAGCGCCGAGTACAACGCGGTCGCCGCCGCCTGGAGCGCCGTCAACGTCAACTGACGTACGGCACGCGGTGAGCAGGACGCCCGGGGCCTCGTTGGAGGGCAGGCCCCGGGCGTCCGCCCGTGCCCGGTGAGAAACGGCGACAGGCTGCCGCGGCCCTTGGGGAGAGGAGGCCGTGGCAGCCTGTCGACCGTCCACGCGGAAGCGGGATCAGGCGGTGGCGGGCTCCAGCTCGCCGCGCTCCTCCTGGGCGAGGGTCCGCTCGGCGTAGATGCCGCCGAACGGCAGTACCGAGAGCACGAACAGCAGGACGCCGCGCTTGGTGTCCCACTTCTGCGTCTGCCACGCCTGGATCCAGAACACCACGTACAGGATGAACAGGGTCCCGTGCAGCGGGCCGAGCACCGGGACGGCGTTGAAGCTGGTGTTGTACTTCAGCGCCGTGCAGATCAGCAGCAGGACGAAGGAGATCCCCTCGGGCGCGGAGATCAGGCGCAGGCGGTGGACGGCGCTGCGGTTCACGTTGGATACCTCAATACGGGGGTCGGAGGCGCGGGCACGCTTGTGAAGCGACTCACAAGCCTTCCGGCCATTATCACCGAGCACACGTCCGGGTCCCGGGCCGGGGGTGGCCACCGTGCCGGATGTCACAGCCGCGCGCCAGAACCCGGCCGGATGCGGCAGGGCGTCGCCCGTAGCCCCTATCCTCTTGCCCGCGCGCCCACCGATCCGGGCGCCCGGGCATCACACACGGGGGTAGCCACACCATGTTCAAGCGGGACTGGGACCGTAGGACCTGCGCCAAGCGCGGCCACATCACCTACGCGCCGACCGAGCCCGAGCTGGCCACCCGGCTGCACGCCGCCACCGCCGTCGGCGACGCCTGGCGCTGCCTGCGCTGCGGCGACTTCGCGCTCGGCGCCCCGCACGGCTCCGGCCCGGCGGCGAACGCCCCGCTGGTGCCGCGCGGCAAGGCGCTGCGGGACCTCTTCATCCTGCGCTTCCTGGCCGTCGAGCGGGTGCTGCGCGGCGTCGTCATCATCCTGATGGCCTGGGGGGTCTGGAAGTTCTCCAACAGCCAGGAGGCCGTGCAGCGGGTCTTCGAGGAGGACCTCACGATCTTCAAGCCGGTCACCGACCACTTCCACTGGGACCTCGACCACGCCCCGATCGTCGAGACGATCCGCAAGACCTTCGGCTACCAGAAGAAGACCCTGCTGATCGTCGCGGGCGCGATGGTCGCCTACGCGCTGATCGAGATCGTCGAGGCGGTCGGCCTCTGGCTGGGCAAGCGCTGGGCCGAGTACCTGACCGTGGTCGCCACCGCGGCCTTCCTCCCGCTGGAGGGCTACGAGCTGCACGAGCACGTCAGCGCGGTGAAGATCTGCACCCTGCTGCTGAACATCGCGGCGGTGCTCTGGATCATGCTCTCCAAGCGGCTGTTCGGCCTGCGCGGCGGTGTGGTGGCCTTCGAGGCGGAGCGCCACTCGGCCTCGCTGCTGGAGGTCGAGGAGGCGGCCGGCACCGTCCCCCATCCCGGCCACGGCCGCGGGGCGCACGCCCGCTCCTGACCCGAACGACTGTCCCAGCTCCGTACCGGTTGGCCCGCGCCCTCTCGCCCGGCCGCCCCGGCGGCGGCTAGATTGCGGCCGTGGCACAGTTCAGACTCCAGGGATCGCGGGTGCTCGCCGTCGAGTTGGGCGGCGACGCCGTCAAGGCCCGGCACGGCTCGATGGTCGCCTACACCGGCCAGATGACCTTCAAGAAGCTGACCGGTGGCGGGGACGGCCTGCGGGGCATGGTCACCCGCCGGCTCACCGGCGAACGGATGGCCGTCATGGAGGTGAAGGGGCAGGGCACCTGCTACTTCGCCGACAAGGCCACCGAGATCAACCTGGTCCGCCTCGACGGGGAGACGCTCCACGTCGAGGCGGACAACCTGCTCTGCACCGAGGCCGGTCTGCACACCGGCACCAGCTTCACCGGGCTGAACGGCGTCTCCTCGGGCAACGGGCTCTTCACCACCAAAGTGGAGGGCCACGGCTGGGCCGCCGTCACCTCCAACGGCCCGGCCGTCATCCTGCGGGTCAGCAGGGACATGCCGCTGCGGGTCGACCCGGGCGCGTACGTCGCGCACACCGGCAACCTGCACCGCAGCCTGAAGTCGGGCGCGGGCTGGACCACGGTGATCGGCGAGGGCGGCGGCGAGGCCGTCCAGGTCGAGTTCACCGGCGAGGGCCTGGTGTACGTCCAGCCCTCGGAGAAGGTCACCATCGGGGGTGACGTCTGATGGGCTTCACCCGGATCAACGGGAAGATGGTCGAGGCCCAGGTGCTGCCCGGCCAGCGGCTGTTCAGCCAGCGCGGGGCGATGCTCGGGTACACCGGCGACGTCCGGTTCACCCCGAACATCACCGGCGGGCAGGGCGGGGTGATGTCGATGATCGGCCGCCGGGTCGCCAACGAGGACACCCCGCTGATGACCGTCGAGGGCCACGGCCGGGTGATGTTCGGCCACGGCGGCCACCACGTCCAGGTGATCGACCTGACCGGCGAGGCCCTGTTCGTCGAAGCGGACCGGCTGCTCGCCTTCGAGGGCACGCTGCGGCAGTCCACCGTGTTCCTGGGCTCCCAGGGCGGGGTGATGGGCATGGTCCGCGGTCAGGTCAGCGGGCAGGGCCTGTTCACCACCCGGTTGGAGGGCCACGGCTCGGTCGCGGTGATGGCCCACGGCGGCGTCTTCGAGCTGCCGATCACCCCCGGCCAGCCGGTGCACGTCGATCCGCAGGCGTACGTGGCGCACCGCGGCGAGGTGCGCAACAAGCTGTCCACGGCGATCGGTTGGCGCGAGATGATCGGCCGCGGCTCGGGCGAGGCGTTCCAGCTGGAGCTGTCCGGGCAGGGCGCGGTGTACGTCCAGGCGAGCGAGGAGAAGCTCTGATGTCCTACCCTCCGCAGCCGCCGTACGGGCAGTCGCCGTACGGGCAGTCGCCGCACGACCAGCCGACCCAGCCGGGCTTCACGGTGCCGCCGGTGCCGCCGACGCCGGCGAACCACGGCCGCTCCTCGGACTACCCGCCGCCCCCGCCCCCGCCGCCCGGCTTCGTGGACCACCAACAGCCGTACGCCCAGGAGCAGTTCACCGGCCCGCCGGCCCCGCTGCCGACCACCCACGGCGGCCCGGGCCCGGTGGTCCACGACGCGTACACCCTGCCGGCCAACGACAACGTCAACCCGTACGCCTTCGCCGTCGACCTGAACGGCTCCTACTTCCTGCAGAAGGGCAAGATGGTCGCCTACTACGGCGACATCACCTTCCGCGGCGTCGGCGCCGGGATGGTCGACCGGGCGCTCGGCCTGCACTTCAACTCCCCGCTGCACGCGGCGGACTGGGTGGTCGCCCAGGGCACCGGCAAGCTGCTGCTGGCCGACCGCGCCTACGACCTCAACTCCTACGACCTGGACGACGGCAACCTGACCGTCCGCTCCGGCAACCTGCTCGCCTTCGACCCGGCGCTGCGGCTCAAGCAGTCGATCATCCCGGGCTTCCTGACGCTGATCGGCACCGGCCGCTTCGTCGCCGCCTCGAACGGGCCGGTGCACTTCGTGGAGCCGCCGATCCGGGTGGACCCGCAGGCGCTGGTCGGCTGGGCGGACTGCCCGGCGCCGTGCCACCACTACGACCACGACTACCTGCACGGGGTGGTCGGCGGCCTGCGGCGGCTGACCGGCCTCGGCGGCGCCTCCGGCGAGGAGCACCAGTTCGAGTTCATCGGCGCCGGGCAGGTGCTGGTGCAGTCGAGCGAGAAGCTGATGGCCGAGCGGTCGGTGGGCCGGGTGGACGCCGAGGCGGGCGTCCCGGGCGGCGGGGTGCCGGTCCAGCCGGACCACGGCGGCGACCCCCATACCCCGGGGCTCGGTAGCCTGGGCGAAATCGGTCGGCGTTTCGGCCTGTAAACTTGTACAAGATTGAACTAAATCGGCTATGCTGGATCCCATGGATACGCACACGATCGAGACTGCGGACACCCCCGAGCCGCAGCCCGAGGAGGAGACTCCCTGGCTGACCGCCAGGGAGCAGCGGATGTGGCGCGCCCATCTGGAGGTCGCCAAGCTGCTGGACTACCAGCTCAGCCGCGAACTCCAGCCCCACAACCTGGCCATCAACGACTACGAGATCCTGGTCGTCCTCTCCGAGGCCCCCGACCACCGGATGCGGATGACCGACCTCGCGACCGCCACCCTCCAGTCGAAGAGCCGGCTCTCGCACCAGATCACCCGCATGGAGAACGCCGGCCTGGTCCTGCGCCAGGAGTGCCCCGGCGACCGCCGCGGCCTCTACGCCCACCTCACCGAACAGGGCTGGGAAACCATGCAGCGCGTCGCCCCCGACCACGTCCGCAGCGTCCGGGCCCACTTCATCGACCGCTTCACCCCGGAACAGCTCGACGCCATCTACGAGGCCCTGGCCCCCGTCGCCGACCACCTCCGCAGCCTCCGCGGCCGCTCCTAGCCCCGGGAACACCCCGCGCCTGTGGACAGGAAGTCGGCCGGGCCGACTTCCTGTGCACAGGTCCGGACGGGGCGACCCGCTCAGTTCGTGGTCAGGCCCGCCACGAGTTCGTCGGCGGCGCCGTACGGGTCGAGGTGGCCGGTGACGACGCGTTCGGCGAGGCCGGCCAGGTGGCGGTCGCCGGAGAGGTCGCCGATCCGGGCGCGCAGTTCGGCCAGGGCGATGGCCTCGATCTCCTGGGCGGCCCGGCGGCGGCGGCGCGCGGCCAGTTCGCCGTGCTCCTCCAGCCAGGCGCGGTGCTTCTCCAGCGCCTCGACCACCTCGTCCACGCCCTCGCCGCGCGCCGCGACGGTCTTGACGATCGGCGGGCGCCAGTCCCCCGGTTCGCGGGCCTCGCCGAGGCCCAGCATGTGGTTGAGCTCCCGGGCGGTGGCGTCGGCGCCGTCCCGGTCGGCCTTGTTGACCACGAAGACGTCGCCGATCTCCAGGATGCCCGCCTTGGCCGCCTGGATGCCGTCGCCCATCCCGGGGGCGAGCAGCACCACGGCGGTGTCGGCCTGGGCGGCGATCTCGACCTCGGACTGGCCCACGCCCACGGTCTCGACCAGGATCACCTCGCACCCGGCCGCGTCCAGCACCCGCAGCGCCTGCGGCGCCGCCCAGGACAGCCCGCCCAGGTGCCCGCGGGTGGCCATCGAGCGGATGAACACCTCGGGGTCGGTCGCGTGGTCCTGCATCCGGACCCGGTCGCCCAGCAGCGCCCCGCCGGAGAACGGCGAGGACGGGTCGACGGCGAGCACCCCGACCCGCTTGCCGAGCCGCCGGTAGGCGGAGACCAGCGCCGAGGTGGAGGTGGACTTGCCGACCCCGGGCGAGCCGGTCAGGCCCACGGTGTACGCCTGCCCGGTGTACGGCGCGAGCGCGGCCATCGCCTCCCGCAGCTGCGGCGCGGCGTTCTCGACCAGCGTGATCAGCCGGGCGACCGCCCGCGGCCGGCCCTCCCGGGCCTGCTCGACCAGCGTGGCGACATCGATCATGGGGGATCTCCTTGCGCAGATGCCGACGGACGGCGGATGCCGAAGGGGCTGCGGACCACTTGTGGCGGTCCGCAGCCCCGAGGTCAGAGCGGTGATCAGGCCTTCGGCACGCGCACGATCAGCGCGTCGCCCTGGCCGCCGCCGCCGCACAGGGCGGCCGCGCCGACCCCGCCGCCGCGGCGCTGCAGCTCCAGCGCGAGGGTGAGCACCACGCGGGCGCCGGACATGCCGATCGGGTGGCCGAGCGCGATCGCGCCGCCGTTGACGTTGACGATGTCGGAGGAGACGCCCAGGTCCTTCATCGACTGGTGGGCGACGGCGGCGAAGGCCTCGTTGATCTCGATCAGGTCGAGGTCGGAGACCTCCAGGCCCTCCTTGGACAGCGCGTGCTTGATCGCGTTGGACGGCTGCGACTGCAGCGAGTTGTCCGGGCCGGCCACGTTGCCGTGCGCGCCGATCTCGGCGATCCAGGTCAGGCCCAGCTCCTCCGCCTTGGCCTTGCTCATCACGACCACGGCGGCGGCGCCGTCGGAGATCTGCGAGGAGGTGCCGGCGGTGATCGTGCCGTCCTTGGTGAAGGCCGGGCGCAGCTTGGCGAGGCCCTCGACGGTGGTGTCGGCGCGGATGCCCTCGTCCTGGCTGAACAGGACCGGCTCGCCCTTGCGCTGCGGGATGGCGACCGGGACGATCTCGGCGTCGAAGACGCCGTCGGCCTGCGCCTTGGCGGCGCGCTGGTGGGAGGCGGCGGCGATCTCGTCCTGCACCTCGCGCGGGATGCCCAGGCGGGTGTTGTGCTTCTCGGTGGACTCGCCCATCGGGATGTTCTCGTAGGCGTCGGTCAGGCCGTCGTACGCCATGGCGTCGAGCACCTCGACCGCGCCGTACTTGTAGCCCTCGCGGGACTTCGGCAGCAGGTGCGGGGCGTTGGTCATCGACTCCTGGCCGCCGGCCACCACGATGTCGAACTCGCCGGCCCGGATCAGCTGGTCGGCCAGGGCGATGGCGTCCAGGCCGGAGAGGCAGACCTTGTTGACGGTCAGCGCCGGGACGTTCATCGGGATGCCGGCCTTGACGGCCGCCTGGCGGGCCGGGATCTGGCCGGCGCCGGCCTGCAGCACCTGGCCCATGATCACGTACTGGACCTGCTCACCCGTGATCCCGGCCCGCTCCAGCGCGCCCTTGATCGCGAAGCCGCCGAGGTCGGCACCGGAGAAGCCCTTGAGGGAGCCGAGCAGGCGACCCATCGGGGTCCGCGCACCGGCAACGATCACAGAGGTGGTGTTGGTCATGGGACGGGCCCCTTCGCACGTCGTGGCCAGGTGAGGATGCGCTCAGGGTACTGACCCGTTTTCCGCCCGTCACCGGAGCGACGGTGTGATCGAGCGCACTGGCACCATCCAGTCAACACCGTGTCAACACGGTCCGGGTGAACGTTCGGGTGAAACCCGTGCGTGTGAGCAGGCTCGCACGTCCGGCACTGGCGCGGCCTCGGGCCCGTACGCTGCACTGGGTGCCACTTTCCGTCCACCGCCCTGGAGGCCGCCGTGCTGACCCGTATCGACCACATCGGCATCGCCTGCCGAGACCTCGACAAGACGGTCGAGTTCTACCGCGCCACCTACGGCTTCGAGGTGTTCCACAGCGAGGTCAACGAGGAGCAGGGCGTCCGCGAGGCGATGCTCCGGATCAACGGCACGGACGACGGCGGCGCCTCGTACCTCCAGTTGCTCGAGCCCACCCGGCCGGACTCCACCGTCGCCAAGTGGCTGGAGAAGAACGGCGAGGGCGTGCACCACATCGCCTTCGGCACGGCCGACGTGGACGGCGACGCCGAGGCCATCCGCGGCAAGGGCGTCCGGGTCCTCTACGACCAGCCGCGGATCGGCTCGATGGGCTCGCGGATCACCTTCCTCCACCCCAAGGACTGCGGCGGCGTGCTGACCGAGCTGGTCACCTCCGCCCAGCCGACCGAGCGCGAAGGGCACTGAGAACCACCGGACGCCGCACTCGACCCTAGCGACCCGTCAGTAACCTGGTCCGCCAGCCGGAAAACCCCCACGCGGCCATTCCCCCGCAGTGCGCTCCCACTACAATGCCCAGGTGCGCGACGACTCCGGGGGACGGAGGCGGCGGGCACGGCCGATGACAGGCCTGTCCGCCCTCCGGTGGTCGGCCCGTCGCAGGGGAGTCCAGTACGCGGGCACGGCTGAACAGTCGCAAGACGGATCTGTCACCATTCTCCACAGGCAAGAGTTCGCCCAGGAGTCCACCCGGACGGGGGAACGCGGCACCCCCGCGTTCCCGCGGCCAGGACTCCGACGACCGCGGCGGACGCCCCCGGCTTGGCAGGGGGCCGTCCGGTGACCGCGGATGCAAGGACCAGTCGGACCGGCACCCGGACACGGGAGCCCCGGACCGGCCGGGTCGAGGACGCGACCAGGAGATGGATGGGACCGCGGAGTGCGGGGCAACGACCGCTACGAGGCTGACGATCACCTCTCCCAGTTCGAGGCCGAGATGGGTCGGACTCGGAAGGAGCGGGACAAGGCAGTCGAGCATGCCGAGGACCTCGCCTACCAGGTGGAGGTGCTCCGGGCCAAGCTGCACGAGTCCCGGCGCATGCTCGCCCAGCCGCGCGCCTTCGACGCCGTCTCCGGCCAGGCCGAGCAGATGCTCCGCACCGCCGAGATGCAGGCCCAGCAGATGCGCGCCGACGCCGAGCGCCAGCTGCGCGACTCCCAGGCCGCCACCCAGCGGATCATGGCCGAGGCCGCCGAGCGCACCGCCCGGCTGGAGGCCGAGCTCGCCGCCCGCCGCCGTCAGCTGGAGGACGAGCTCACCGAGCTGCGCCGCACCGCCGAGCAGCACGTCAACGGCTGGGCCGAGCAGACCCGGACCGGGTCCGAGCAGGAGGCCCAGCGCCTGCTGCAGGAGGCCCGTGCCGAGGCCGAGCGGATGGTCGCCGCCGCCCGCGCCGAGGCCGCCGCCCTCTCCGACCAGGCCCGCGCCCAGACCGCCGCCGACGTGGACGCCGCCCGCGGCGAGGCCCAGGCCGCCGCCGAGGCCGCCCTGCAGAAGGCCCAGAGCGACGCCGAGCGGCTGCTGCGCGCCGCCTCCGAGCACGCCCAGCAGGCCGGCGCCCAGGCCGCCGCCGACGTGGACGCGGCCCGCGGCCAGGCCCAGCAGGAGCTGGCCGCCGCCCATGCCGCCGCCGAGCAGCAGCTGGCCGCCGCGCAGGCCGAGATCGGCCGGCTCAAGGAGCAGGCCGCCGCCGAGCAGGCCCGCGCCGAGCAGCAGCTCAGCGCCGCGAAGACCGAGATAGAGCGACTGCGGGCCGAGGCGATCGCCGAGGCCGAGCGCACCCGCCGGGAGGCCGCCGAGCTGCGTGCCCAGGCCGAGCAGGCCGCCGAGCAGCTCCAGGCCGACGCCGAGGCCGCCGCCGAGCGCAAGGTCGCCGACGGCGAGGCCGCCACCGAACAGCGTTCCCAGACCGCCCGGGCCGAGATCGCCCGACTGGTCGCCCAGGCCACCAAGGAGTCCGAGGCGATCCGCGCGGAGGCCGAGGCCCTCCGGGCCGAGGCGGCCACCAGGCAGGCCGAGGCGGACGCCGCCAAGGCCGCCGCCGCCGAGGAGGGCGAGCGGCTGCGGGCCACCGCCGAGTCGGTCGCCGCCCAGCTGAAGGCCGAGGCCGAGGCCGCGATCGCCGAGCTGCGCGCCCAGGCCGAGCGGGACGTGGCCGAGCTGCGGGCGCAGGCCGAGGCCGACGCCCAGCGGCTGCGCGGCGAGGCCGAGGAGGCGGGCCGCGCGGCCGGCGCCAAGGACGCCACCGTCCACCTCGCCAAGGCCGCCAAGACTGCCGAGGAGGTGCTCGGCCGGGCCAACCAGGACGCCGAGGCCGCGCGCAGCGAGGCCGCCACCGAGGCCGAGCGGATCCGCGCCGAGGCCCGCGCCGAGGCCCAGCGACTGCGCGAGCAGGCCCAGGCCGCCGTCGAGCAGGCCCAGAACGCCGCCCTGGACGACGCCGCCGCGATCCGCGAGCGGATCGAGCAGATGCAGGACGAGGCGGCCCGACTGCGGGCCGAGGCCGAGGAGCTGCGCGCCCAGGCCGCCGCCGAGGCCGACCGGGTCCGCAGCGAGGCCCGCCGCCAGGCCGTCCTGCAGATCGAGGAGTCGGCGAAGAACGCCGAGGAGCTGCTCACCAAGGCCAAGGCCGACGCGGACGAGCTGCGCGCGGGCGCGGCCGGGGAGATCGAGCGGCTGCGCGAGCAGGCCCAGGAGCAGGCCGCCGAGACCCAGGGCCGGGCCGAGCAGACCCTGGCCCGGGCCCGGGCCGAGGCCGAGAAGATCACCGCCGCGGCCGAGCAGCAGGGCCAGGACGCCCTGGCCGCCGCCAAGGCCGCGGCCGCCGAGAACCGCACCGCGGCCGAGCGCGAGACCGCCGAACTCCGGCGCGACGCGGCCGAGTTCGACCAGCGGGTGCGGTCCGAGGCGAGCGCCGCCGCGCAGGCCCTGACCGCCGACGCCCAGGCCGAGGCGAACGCCGTCCGGGACGCCGCGGTCGCCGACGCCGAGCGGGTGCGCACCGAGGCCGACACCGAGGCCGCCCGCACCCGGGCCGAGGCCGAGGCCGCCGCGAACGCGCTGCGCGAGGAGAGCCGGCGCGAGTACGAGGAGGCCGCCGCCGGGCTGCGCCGTGAGCGCGAGGAGACCGCCGAGCAGCTGGCCGGCGCCCGGACCGCCCGCGAGCAGGCCGAGCAGGCCGCCGCCGAGCTGACCGAGCGCACCACCGCCGAGACCGCCGAGGTCCGCGCGGCCGCCGACCGCTACGCCGCCGAACAGCGCGAGAGCGCCGACCGCGAGACCGCCGAGCTGCGCGCCCTCGCCCAGCAGGAGACCACCCAGCAGCGCGAGAACGCCGAGGCCTACGCCGACCGCGTCCGCACCGAAGCCGAACAGCACGCCGCCGCGCTCACCGAGCGCACCGCCGCCGAGACCGCCGAGCAGCGCGAGGGCGCCGACCGGTACGCCACCAAGCAGCGCGCGGACGCCGACCACTACGCCGCCGAACAGCGCGAGAACGCCGACCGGTACGCCGCCACCCAGCGCGCCGAGGCCGAGCAGACCGCCGCCGAGCTGCGCGCCGAGGCCGAGCTGTACGCCGTCGACCGCCGCGCCGAGGCCGACGAGCTGCTGGAGCGGGCCGCGGACGCCGCCGAGCAGCGCCGGGCGGAGGCCGCCCAGGACGCCAAGGCGACCCGCGAGAAGGCCGCCGCCGAGCTGGCCCTCGCCAACGAGCAGGCCGAGACCGTACGGGCCGAGGCCGGCCGGGAGCTGTCCGAGGCCCGCGCCACCGCCGACGAGATCCGCGCCGAGGCCACCGCCGTCCTGGAGCGGGCCAAGGCCGACGGCGAGGACGTGCTCGCCGCCGCACGGGCCGAGGGCGCCGAGCTGGTCGCCGCCGCCGAGGAGGAGGCCGCCGAGGTCCGCCAATCGGTGGCCGGCCTGCACGAGGCCGCCGCCGAGCAGATCGCCGCGCTGCGGGCCACCGCCGAGCAGGAGGCCGCGGACACCCGCGCCCTGGCCGAGCAGGACGCCGCCGAGACCCGCGCCCTGGCCGAGCGGGAGACCGCGGAGCAGCGCGAGCTCGCCGAGCGCGAGACGACCGAGCAGCGCGAGCTGGCCGACCGGTACGCCGCCGAGGTGCGCGAGCTGGCCGACCGGGAGACCGCCGAGCAGCGCGCGGCGGCCGAGGAGTACAGCGCCGAGCAGCGCGAGGCCGCCGACAAGTACGGCGCCGACCTGCGCGCCCGCGCCGAGGCCGAGACCGCCGCCCTGCGCGAGCAGACCGAGCTCGAGCTCACCGCCGAGCGCGAGGCCGCCGAGGCCGAGCTCGGCCGCCAGCGGGCCGAGGCCCAGGCCTACGACGAGCAGCTGCGCGCCGACGCCGAGGCCGAGCTGCGCGCCGCCCAGGAGGCCGCGGAGCAGCTGCGCGCGGACGCCGAGGCGCAGGCCGCCCGTACGGTGGCGGACGCCGAGGCCCAGGCCGCCCGGACCGTCGCCGACGCCGAGGAGCTGGCCGCCGGGCTGCGCGCCGAGGCCGAGGAGTACGCCCTCGCCACCCGCACCCTGGCCGACGAGTACGACGCCGCCACCCACTCCCGCGCCGACGCCTACGACGCGGAGACCAGGGAGGCCGCCGAGCAGTTCGACAAGGCCACCCGGGAGCGGGCCAAGTCCGTCCTGGAGAAGGCCTTCGCGGACGCCGAGGCGCTCGGCGAGGACGCCCAGACCACCGCGCTGGCCACCACCGCCGCCGCCGAGGAGCAGGCGGACGCGATGGTCGCCGCCGCCCGCAAGGAGGCCGACCGGCTGGTCGCGGCCGGCGAGGCGGCCGGTCAGGCCGAGGTCGAGAAGGGCCGCTCCGACGCCGACGCGCTGCTCGCCGAGGCCCGTCGGGACGCCACCGCGATCCGCGAGCGCGCCGAGGAGCTGCGCGAGCGCACCGACGCCGAGGTGGAGGCGCTGCACGAGCGGGCCCGCAAGGAGAACGCGGCGGCCATGAAGTCGGCCGGCGAGCGGGTGGACGCACTGGTGACGGCCGCCCAGGAGCAGCTGACCGAGGCCGAGGAGCAGGCGGTGGCCACCGTCGCCGAGGCCGAGGACCGGGCCGCCGCCCTGGTCGCCGCCGCCGAGGAGCGGGCCGCCGAGCTCACCTCGGAGGCGTCCGCGGAGGCCAGCAAGGTCCGGCTGTCCGCCGTCCGCAAGGCGGAGGGCCTGCTCAAGGAGGCCGAGACCAAGCTCGCCAACTCCACCGACCGCGCCGAGTCGCTGATCGAGAAGGCCGAGGCCAAGCTGGCGTCGGCCGAGGCGGAGGCCGAGGAGCGGCTCGACAGCGCGGCCACCGAGGCGGAGAAGCGGCTGCAGGACGCCGACCGCACCGCGGAGGAGCAGGTCGAGCTGGCGAAGGCGGAGGCCGAGCGGATCGTCGCCGAGGCGAAGGCCGAGGCCAAGCGGGTCACCGACGAGGGCCGGCGCGAGCTGGACGAGCTGGTGCGCCGCCGCAAGGACATCAACACCGAGATCTCCAGGGTCCAGGACGTGCTGTCGGCGCTGGAGGCGTTCGAGGCACCGTCACCGGTCGCCCAGGCCAACGGGGGAAGCAACACCAAGAAGGACGGGGGTGCCAAGGCCGGTGCCGGAGTTGGCTCCCCCCGGTCGGGTGGCAATCGCTCCAAGAACGCACCACCCGATTGAGCGGACATTGGCGGTCATTGTCCGTGAGACAACGGCATTTCGCCGTCGACACTCCGGTACCGTGTCAGGATTCCCTCAACCACCTCAGCGGTTTGACGACAGGAAGCCCAGAGTCCCATGAGCGACAGTCACTCCCCTCACGGCTTCGACCTGGTGCGCCGTGGGTACGAGCGCGCCCAGGTCGACGAGCGGATCACCAAGCTGGTGGCCGACCGTGACAGTGCCTTGACCCGGATCAGCGCGCTGGAGAAGCGCATCGAGGAGCTCCACCTGGAGACCCAGACCGCCCAGGCGGCGGTCGCCGATGCGGAGCCCTCCTACGCCGGTCTCGGCGCCCGGGTCGAGAAGATCCTGCGACTGGCCGAGGAGGAGGCCAAGGACCTGCGCGACGAGGCGCACCGCGCTGCCGAGCAGCACCGCGAGCTGGCCGAGGCCGCCGCCCAGCAGGTCCGCACCGAGGCCGAGAACTACGCCAAGGACCGCAAGGCCAAGGCGGAGGACGAGGGCCTGCGGATCGTCGACAAGGCGAAGAGCGACTCCGCCCAGCTGCGCGCCGAGGCCAACAAGGACGCCCAGAACAAGCGCGAGGAGGCGGACGCCCTCTTCGAGGAGACCCGCACCAAGGCCGCCCAGGCCGCACTGGAGTTCGAGACCAACCTGGCCAAGCGCCGGGAGCAGTCCGAGCGCGACCTGGCCGCCCGTCAGGCCAAGGCCGAGAAGCGCCTCGCCGAGATCGAGCACCGGGCCGAGCAGCTGCGCCTGGAGGCCGAGAAGCTGCGCACCGACGCCGAGCGCCGCGCCCGCCAGACCGTCGAGACGGCCCAGCGCCAGTCCGAGGACATCGTGGCGGACGCCAACGCCAAGGCGGACCGCATCCGCAGCGAGTCCGAGCGCGAGCTGGCGGCGCTGACCAACCGTCGCGACAGCATCAACGCCCAGCTGACCAACGTCCGCGAGATGCTGGCGACGCTGACCGGCGCGGCCGTGGCCGCCGCCTCGCTGCCGAACGACGACACCATGGGCGTGCCCGCCCAGCAGTCGCGCTGACGGCCGACACCGACGGGCCCTCACCCTCCCGGGTGAGGGCCCGTCGACTTTCCCCGCGTCACCACCTCGGGTAGGCCCCGTCGGGCCGCTGGTGCCCGCTGCTGAGCTGGTTGCCCTCGTCGTCCGAGACGGTGCCGAACCAGGAGGTACACCAGACCGACACCGAGTCGGGCCAGTACTGCACCTCGAACGGGTGCCCGGGCCCGTAGTCGCCGTACGAGGTGACGGTGAAGGTCTCGCCCGGGCGCAGCCAGTAGTCCTCGCCGAGCGGCTCCAGGGTCAGCTCCAGCAGCCCCTCGCCGCGGTTCGTCACCGGCATCCGGCCGGTGACCTCGAGCGCGGAGAAGTCCCAGCCCGCCGCGTCCGGGCTCATCCGGCCACCCGGGCGAGCAGTCGGCGGACGGCGGCGTCGAACGCCCCCGGGGACTCCAGGGCGCTGAGGTGTCCCACGCCGGGGACGACGGTCAGCTCGGCGTCCGGGCGGGCCTGGACCATGAGTTCGGCCTCCTCCGGCGGCACCAGGGCGTCCTGGGCGCCGGCGACGACGGCGAGCGGCACCCGGAGGCCGGCCAGCACGTCCAGGGAGTCCGGGCGGCCCGCCATGGCCCGCTGGGCCCAGGCGACGGCGGCCGGCGACGCGGCGGCCACCATCTCCTGCACCCGGTCCACCAGGTGCTGCGAGTCGGGCCCGAGCTGCCCGGCCGCCACCCGCTCGTCCAGCAGCAACCGGACGCTGTCCCGGGCGGTGACGGCGGCGGCGATCCGCTCCCGGTTGGCCCGGGCGGCGTCGGTGTCGGCGGTGGCCCGGGTGTTGGCCAGCAGCAGGCCGGACAGCCGGTCCGGGTGGCGGCGGGCGAAGGCGAGGGCCACGTAACCGCCCATGGAGAGCCCGCCGACCACCGCGCGGTCGATCCCGGCCGCGTCCAGCAGCAGCGCCAGGTCGTCGGCGACCAGGTCCAGCGAGGGCTCGTCGGCGCCCAGCTCGGTGCCGCCGAAACCCCGCTGGTCGGGGGCGAGCACCCGGACCTCGTCCCCGGTCAGTCCGGGCAGCGCGTCCAGCTGGGCGGACCACATCGAGGCGTTCAACGGAAAGGCGTGCAACAGCACGAGGGGTGTTCCGGTACCGCTCTCGCGGACCGATACTGCGGAGGGGAGCTGGGTCATGCGCCCACCTCGCTACGCTCGGCAGGGGCATAACCCAACGCGCACCTCTCAACGATTCGCTCGCTTCGCTCGCTCATGCGCCCACCTCGCTACGCTCGGCAGGGGCATAACCCAACGCGCACCTCTCAACGATTCGCTCGCTTCGCTCGCTCATGCGCCCACCGTATTCGGGTGTGCCCGGCAGGCCCACTCAGCGGGCCGCCTTGCCTGCTTTGTCCTAACCTGACAGAGAGTAAGGGAGCGCGAATGATCGAGTTGCACGACCTGACGAAACGTTACGGCAAGACGCTCGCGGTGGACCGGCTCGGCTTCTCGGTCCCCCCGGGAGTGGTCACCGGCTTCCTCGGCCCCAACGGCGCGGGCAAGTCCACCACCATGCGCATGATCCTCGACCTGGACCGCCCGACCGGCGGCCGGGTCACCATCGACGGCAAGCGCTACGGACAGCTCAGCGAGCCGCTCAGGAAGATCGGCGCCCTGCTGGAGGCCAGGGCCGTCCACCCCGGCCGCACCGCCCGCGACCACCTGCTCTGGCTCGCCCAGAGCAACCGACTCCCCGAGCGCCGGGTGGACGAGGTGCTCGCCCTGGTCGGCCTCACCCCGGTCGCCCGCAAGCGGGCCCGCGGCTTCTCGCTCGGCATGGGCCAGCGCCTGGGCATCGCCTCCGCGCTGCTCGGCGACCCGGAGATCGTCATGTTCGACGAGCCGGTCAACGGACTGGACCCGGAGGGCATCCTCTGGATCCGCAACCTGATGAAGCGCCTCGCCGGCGAGGGCCGGACGGTCTTCGTCTCCTCCCACCTGATGAGCGAGATGGCCGTCACCGCCGACCACCTGGTGGTCATCGGCAAGGGCCGGCTGCTCGCCGACCTGCCGATGCCGGAGTTCATCCGGCGCAACTCCCGCTCCGCCGTACGGCTGCGCAGCCCGCAGCCGGAACGCCTGCTCGACGTCCTGGCCGGAGCCGGCCTGCGGCACGAGCCGGGCCCGGACGGCTCCTACGAGGTGGTCGACGGCGACCTCGCGGACCTCGGCGAGCTGGCCGCCTCGCACGGCGTGGTGCTGCACGAACTCAGCCCGCAGCAGGCCTCGTTGGAGGAGGCGTTCATGCAGATGACGGCGGACTCGGTGGAGTACCACGCGGGCGACGGCCCGGGTCGGGACGCGGCCGGCGCGCCCGGCGCCTGGGGCGCGGGCTGGAAGGCGGACGGCAACCGGCCGACCGCGGCCGTGCGGCAGGAGGAGAACTGAGATGACGTCCTTCCCGGCGATCCTGCGCTCCGAGTGGACGAAGATCCGCAGCGTCCGCTCCACCGTCTGGACCCTCGCGCTGGCCTTCGTGGTCACCGTGGGCATCGGCGCGCTGCTGTCCCTGCTCACCGCCGACAACTTCACCGAGTTCCGGCGCCACGACCAGAGCCCCTTCGACGCCACCGGCACGGCCTTCTCCGGCATCATGCTCGGCGAGCTGGCCATCATCGTCTTCGGCGTGCTGGCGGTCGGCAACGAGTACAGCAGCGGCATGATCCGGGTCACCCTGGCCGCCGTCCCCCAACGCGGCACCCTGCTCACCGGCAAGGCCGTGGTGCTCGGCGCGCTGGCCCTCGCGGTCTCGCTGGTGACGGCCTTCGTCACCTTCTTCGTCGGCCAGGCGCTCCTCGGCTCGCACTCCACCACCCTGAGCGCGCCGAACGTGCTGCGGGCGGTGCTCGGCGCCGCGCTGTACCTGACGATGCTCTGCCTGTTCTCGGCCGGCGTCACCGCCATGCTGCACAACCAGACGCTCGCGCTGGGCGTGCTGGTGCCGTTCTTCTTCCTGCTCTCGCCGATCCTCTCGGCGGTGCCGAAGGTCAAGACCCTCGCCCACTACTTCCCCGACTACGCCGGCTCGCGGATGCTGCTGGTGTACGAGCAGAACGGCCAGCCGTACGGTCCGTGGGCGGGCTTCACCATCTGCCTGGCCTGGACCCTGGCGGCCCTGGTCGGCGGCGCGCTGGTGCTCAAGGACCGCGACGCCTGAGGCCAGCCGGGCCCTTTCGGTGCGGCCGGGCTCTCAGTACCGCGGAGCGCTGCGGCCCCGCGGGATGTTGGCGGCCCGGCGCTCCCGCGCTCCCCAGCACGCGCGGTGCCAGTGCCGCCGGTCGTCCACCCCGCCGCCGTGCATCGGCCAGGCCACCACGTGGCCCACCCCGGGCGGGATCTCCTGGTCGCAGCCCGGGCAGCGGTAGAACCGCCCCGAGGTGCCCGCGACCGTCTGCACCACCCAGTCGTCGCCCTGGTAGCTCTCGGTACGGCGCAGCGATCCGCCGAGCGGGGCGGCGGCCGGCTTGGCGCTCTCGCGGGGGGCGGCGCTCTTGATCCGGTTGCGGCGGGGCACGGCGGACTGCCTCTCTTCCGGGGGCACGAAGTCGTTCCAGCCTAGGGCCTGTCCCTTCGGGGGTGTCCGGCCGCCTCGAGGGCCCGCTCGGCGGCCCATACCACGGCTTCGGCCGGTCATCCCGCCTTTTTACCGAGATCCACCCGGTCATCGGGCAAATTCGGGGTTCAGCGTGCCATTGGCACATGACATCGGATACCCACGAGGGGACAGGCGGGGCCCGCAGACCCTGCGTGCACCCGAGGAGGCCCCCAGGATGACCAAGACCAGCCCCCGCGCCGAGACCCGTCGGCCCGTCGGCGTACGGCCGCCCGCCCCAGGCCCGACGCTGACCTCCGTCCCGCCGCTGACCGCCGTCGCGGGCGAGCCGCTGACCGCCGTCCAGCGCGCCGGCACGCTGCCGCCGGACACCGCCCCGGTCCGGGTCGGCGCGTTCCTGCTGTCCGCCCAGTTCCCCGGGCAGAGCCACGGCGAGGTGCTGGAGCGCACCGTCCGGGCCACCGTCGAGGCCGAGCGCGCGGGCCTGGACAGCGTCTGGCTGGCCGAGCACCACTTCGTCCCGTACGGGGTCTGCCCGAACGCCGCGACCCTGGCCGCGCTGCTGCTCGGCCGCACCCGCCGGATCGGCATCGGCACGGCCGTCAGCGTGCTCTCCACCACCCACCCGGTGGCGCTCGGCGAGCAGGCCGCGCTGCTGCACCTCACCTCCGGCGGCCGCTTCACGCTCGGGGTCGGCCGCGGCGGGCCGTGGATCGACCTGGACGTGTTCGGCAGCGGCGTGGACGCCTTCGAGAACGGCTTCCCGGAGCGGCTGGAGCTGCTGCTGCGCTGGCTGCGCGGCTCCCGGGTGGGCGCCGACGGCCCGCAGTTCAGCTTCCCCGAGGTGGCGGTGGTGCCGCAGGCCACCGAGTCGCCGCGCCGCCCGGACCTGGGCAGCTGGCTCGGCCTGGACGACCCGTCCGGCCCGGTGCGCTTCCCCCGCCAGCGCAAGGACACCGAGCGCCTCGGCGAGGAACTCGACTCCGCCGGACGGCCGGTGGCCGGCCCGCCGGTGGTGGTCGCCTGCACCTCCCCGGGCGGGGTGAAGCTGGCCGCCGAACGCGGTCTGCCGATGCTGCTCGGCATGCACTCCGGCGACGACGACAAGCTGCGGATGCTGGAGCACTACCGCGCCGCCTGGCTGGCCGCCGGGCGCGGCGAGGAGCAGCTGCGCCGGGTGACCCGCCAGCACGTCGCGGCCGGGGTGGCCCAGGTGGACGACCGCACCGCGGCCGCCCGGGCCACCCTGCTGAACGCGATGCCCGGCTGGTTCGAGTACGGGCTGGGCGCCCACCGCACCGTGGACGGGCGCGAGCGCAGGATGCGCGACCCGCGCCAGTACACCGAACTCCTCTGCGACCTGCACGCGGTGGGCACCCCGAAGCAGTGCGCCGACCGGCTGCTGGCCACCGCCGAGCGCACCGGCATCCGGCGGTTCGCCCTGCTCGCGGAGGGCAGCGGCGACCGCGAGGCGACCCTGCACAACATCGCCCGGCTGGGCAACGAGGTGCTGCCGCAGCTGAGTTGACCACTGCGTTGGCCGAAGAGCCTCGGCCCCGGGCCGCCGCCCCTCCCCCGCACCGGGGGGACGGGGCGGCCGGCACCGGCCGGGTCAGCAGTCCCGCAGCTCCTCGGACTGGTTGAGCAGCTGCTCCCGGACGGAGGTGAAGCGGTCGTACCGCGCCTCGTTGGCCTCCGACGGCAGGAACACCGCCACCCGGTGACAGTTCTGGAACGCCAGCCGGACCCCGAAGTGCCGCTGCAGGGCACCCCGGATGGCATCGCTGGCCAGGGCGCGCAGCAGCTGGCCACGGGCCTGCTCACTGGGTGGCGGCACCTGGTTGTCGGCGAAGTCGGTGCCGTCCACCTTCGCCTGGGCGACCAGCGAGCTGATCAGGTCCCAGGCGTAGGGCAGCGAGACGCGGACGCAGTCGACGAATTCCCGCTCGTCGACCTCGCCCCGCTCGGCCTTCTCCAGCAGGGCCGGTGAGACGTCGAGCGACATGGATTCTCCTCTCGCGGTCCACCCGCGCGGCGCCCGGGTGGTCATGCGTAGTCCAAGCTCACAGTGAGGGTGGGCGAAATCGCAGGTGATGTCCGGAACACCGTGGGACGGGGATGTCCGGCACCTTTGCGAAGGCGGTGGCGCCACGGGACGTGACGTCCTGAACACCGACCGCGTCAGAACAGCGTGGCAGTCAACGGCGGGGCAGGCTGGTCATTCCTAGGGATTGCTTGGGAAATACGCGGTGGTGCACCAGAATGGCCAGATCCCGTCGGATCGTTCATCTGAAGTCTCCATCCCCGTTGACAGCGGCCCCGCATCCGTACCGTCACACACCGTAGCGACCCGAAGGGGGCGTACGCCAGAGCGCGAAGGGGCAGTCGGCGGGATCGCCGAACCTCCATGTTCGCGGGCTTCGCGCTTTCTTCACCCGGTCGTCTCGGAATCGCATCAACTGGCCCCGGTGGGCTAGCGTGGTCGACCGTGCGTCTCGTAATTGCCCGCTGCTCAGTCGACTATGCCGGTCGGCTCTCCGCCCATCTGCCCTCCGCCACCAGGCTGATCCTGGTCAAGGCCGACGGCAGCGTCAGCATCCACGCCGACGACCGCGCCTACAAGCCGCTCAACTGGATGTCCCCGCCGTGCGCCCTCAAGGAGGCCGACGGGGTCTGGACGGTGGAGAACAAGGCCGGCGAGAAACTCATCATCACGCTGGAGGAGGTGCTGCACGACTCCTCCCACGAACTCGGGGTGGACCCGGGCCTGATCAAGGACGGCGTCGAGGCGCACCTCCAGGAGCTGCTCGCGGACCGGATGGAGGTGCTCGGGGCCGGCTGGTCGCTGATCCGCCGCGAGTACCCGACCGCGATCGGCCCGGTCGACATCCTCTGCCGCGACGCCGACGGCTCCACGGTCGCCGTCGAGATCAAGCGCCGCGGCGAGATCGACGGCGTCGAGCAGCTCACCCGCTACCTCGAACTCCTCAACCGGGACCCGCTGCTGGCCCCGGTCAAGGGCGTCTTCGCCGCACAGGAGATCAAGCCCCAGGCCCGCGTGCTGGCCACCGACCGGGGCATCGGCTGCGTGGTGCTGGACTACGACGAGCTGCGCGGCATCGACGACGACAAGCTCAAGCTGTTCTGACCGGTCAGGGCTACGTGGCGGTCGGCGTCGGCTTCGGCGTGCCGCCCTGAGTGGGCGGCGGGGTCGACGGCGAGGCCGAGGTCGGCGCGGGCGTAGTCGTGGACGGGTTCGCCGTGGGCGAGGTGTTGGTCCCGCCACCGGAATGAGTACCGCCACCGCCGGTGCCGCCACCGCCGGTACCCCCACCGGTGCCGCCGCCGGCCGAACCGCCCTGCGGCTGCCCCGGCTGCGGGACCGGCGATTGCGACTGCTGCGGGGCGTCCGACTCGGTGGCCCCCGGCGAGGAACTCGGCCGCTTCGACGGCGAGGTGCTCGGCGAGCGCGAGGCGCTGCCGCTCGCCGAGGGCTGCGGGCTGGTCCCCGTCCCCGCCGGGCTCCCCTGCTCGGCGCCGCCCGTCCCGGCCGTGCCCGGGCCGTTGTCGGCGGACGGCTTCGACATCGGCGTGTTCTGGGTGTCGCCGACCTCGTCCAACCGCCCGTGCGGATCGTTCGCCCGGTGCTCGTCCGGCCCGGTCAGGCTCATCGCCACCGCCGTACCGAGCACCCCGAAGGTGAGCACGGCCGCGGAGGCCACCACCACCCGGCGCCGCTTCCCGGCGCGGGCCTTCAGCCCGGCCGGCACCCGGGCCGCGATCTTGCGGATCACCGGCCCGCGGCCCGGCGCCGCGGCGGGCGCGGCGGCCGGCAGTTGCCGCCCCTCGGCGCGCAGCAGGTCGAGCATCCGGCGCGCGGCGGCGACCCCGCGCTGCTCCCCGGTGGTGGACCGCAGGGTGAGCGCGGTCTCCAGTTCGGCGATCGCCCGGGACGGCTGCCGGACGCAGATCGCGTGCACGCCCGCCTCGTGGTGGAACCAGGCCTGGTCGACCGTCGAGCCGGTCCGCCGGGCGGCCTCCAGGCCCAGCTGCAGCACCCGCTCCCAGGCCCCCCAGCGCAGCGCCAGCGCCAGCGCGGGCGCCGCTGCCCGGGCCAGCCGGACCACCGCCTCGTGCCGCCCGGCGGTCCGGTCGGCGAGCAGCACCCCGATCAGCACCTCGGCCTCGGCGGCGATCTGCGCCAGCGACACCGAGCTGTGCCCGACCCACCAGGCGAAGTGCTGGGCGGCGCCGTCCACGCAGCCGCGGGCCGGCCAGTGCGGGGCGAGCAGTTCGAGCACCCCGGCGGTGAGCCGGTGGTGCCCGCCGATGGACACCGCGAGCCCGGCGTCGGCGAGTTCGGCCAGCGCGCTCTCGCCCTGGCCGACGTCGATCAGCGCGGGCAGGTGCGGCGCGGTGGGGCACTCGCCGCCGAGCGCGACGGCCAGCCGCAGCACGGCCTGCGCGGGTTCGCTGAGCCCCTCGGCGAGCCGGACCGCGGGCGAGGCGGTCTCGGCGACCGAGGGCAGCGGCACGGTGCGCCGCAGCGCGTTCTCCCGGATCGCCGGGTCCGGGTCGTGGACGGGCTCGTCGACCGCGCCGAAGACGTCCCGCCGGTCCTCCTCGGCGGCCACCAGCGCGTCCACCGCGACGTCCCGCTGGCGCAGCAGCGCGGCGGCCTGGACGAAGCGCAGCGGCAGGCCCTCGGACTCGAACCAGAGGTCGACCGCCCAGGCCTTCTCGGCGACGTCCAGCGGACGCCCGGCCAGCCGGCCGGTCAGGGCGAGGCAGGCGGCGCGGGACAGCCCGGGGACGTGGTGGTCGCGCAGCCGGGAGTCGGCGGGCAGCGGCGGGCTGTCGGGGGCGACCGAGATCAGGAAGGCGCAGCCGGGGGCGGCGGCGAGCAGTTCCTCCAGCTCGGCGCCGGTCGGCTCGGCCTCGTCGATCACGACGACGGCGCCCACCCCGGCGAGGTGGGCGGCCAGCTGGCCCGGGTCGGGCCGGTAGCCGGGGGCGTGGTGGGTGGCCGCGAAGAGGTCCTGGAGCAGGTCGGCGGCGGTGCGGCGGTGTCCGCAGAGCTGGACGACGCCGCCGGGGGCGAGGTCGGCGGCGGCCCCGGCGACGGCCGACAGCAGGGTGCTGCGGCCCGAGCCGGCCTGGCCGACCAGGCGTATCGAGCGGCCCTCGGCGAGCAGCCCGAGCAGTTCGGCGATGTCGGCCTCGCGGTCGAGCAGCGGCAGGTCGGTGGGCCCGGCGCCGAGGGCGAGCGGGCCGACGGCGCGGCCGACGCCGCCGATCGGGCCGCGGGCGGGCTCGCTGCGTTCGATCCGGCGCGGGCGGGGCCGCCACTCCTCCGGGCAGGGCCTGGCCTCGGAGCCGTCCGGGGCGCCGACCCCGACCAGCAGGCCGCCGGAGACCAGTTCGCCGCCGCGGGTGCGGGCGGCCTCCTGCCGGAACTCCCCGGATGGCTGTGCCACGTTCTGCTCCGCATCGTGGTCGGCCGCCGGCGCCCCGCGCCGGCCGGCACACGTCTCGGTCGCGGCCGCGGGCGGGCTGGGGGCAGCCGGCCCCGGGCGGCCGTCATCTGACGGGCAGACTCTTGCACATCCGGGGCCGCCCGTGCAGCGCGGTCCGGGTGCGGGAACGGTTCGGAGCCGGTGCGGCCGGGAACGGCCCAGGCCAGCGGCCTGCCGGGCGCCGGAGACTACAGGACGTGCGCCTCGGCGATGCCGCCGTCGACGGCCAGGATGCGGTGCAGCTTGGTGGCCACCAGCAGCCGCTGGAGCTGCGCGGGGACGGAGCGCAGCACGAGCCGGCGGCCGATCCGGCCGGCCCGGCGGTGGGTGCCCATGATCACGCCGAGGCCGGTGGCGTCCCAGAACTCCAGTCGGGCGAGGTCGAGCACGAGGTCGCCGAAGCCGCCGTCGACGGCCTGGTGCAACCGGGCCCGCGCGTCGGCGGCGGTGCGCACGTCGAGGCGGCCTTCGATGGCCAGCGCCGTGTGGTCGCCGGTGATGCGCATGCTCTCCTCCTTCGCCGGGGTGGCCTGGTCGGGTGGGTCCGGCCCCGTCGGTGCCGGGGCCGGGAGGCGGGATGGCCCCCGGACCGGGTGGGTCGGGGTGGGACGGTCCGGGCGGAACGCCTGTGACGGCTCGGCTCGCGCCCGGCCCCGGTCGCACTGCCGGGTTCCCTCATCTGACGGTGGAGCACCGTCGCAGGTTGCTGGTTTCCGCCCTGATCTGAAGCAACTTCACTCGTCCGAGGGAATATACGCAGGAACTCTCCACACTTATGCTCGATTACCGCCCAAATCACCCGTCTGCGGCACCCGGCGTGAGGAAACTCACCCGCCTCGGCGCAGCGGGCCGTACGACGCTCCGATCGCACGGCCCACCAGCGCGTTCAGCCCCGTCGGCTCACTTGCCGTCGTACGGGTAGAAGCCGCGGCCGCTCTTGCGGCCGAGGTCACCGGCGGTGACCATGCGGGCCATGATCTCCGGGGCGGCGAACTTCTCGTCCTGGGTCTCGGTGTAGATGTTGCGGGCGGCGTGCAGCAGGATGTCCACGCCGGTGAGGTCGGCGGTCTGCAGCGGGCCCATCGCGTGGCCGAAGCCGAGGCGGCAGGCGGTGTCGATGTCCTCGGCGGTGGCCACGCCCGACTCGTACAGCTTGGCGGCCTCGACGACCAGCGCGGTGATCAGGCGGGTGGTGATGAAGCCGGCCACGTCGCGGTTGACCACCACGACCTCCTTGCCGACGCCCTCGGCGTAGGCGCGGGCGGCGGCCAGCGTCTCGTCGCTGGTCTTGTAGCCGCGGACCAGCTCGACCAGCTTCATCATCGGGACCGGCGAGAAGAAGTGGACGCCGACGACCGACTCCGGGCGCTGGGTGACGGCGGCGATCCGGGTGATCGGGATGGCGGAGGTGTTGGAGGCCAGCACGGCGCCGTCCTTGGCGAGCTTGTCCAGCTCGCGGAAGACGCCCTCCTTGACCTCGAGGTTCTCGAACACCGCCTCGACCACGATGTCGGCCTCGGAAACGGCGCCCAGGTCGGTGGTGGTGGTGATCCGGCCCAGCGCGGCCTCGGCGTCCTCGGCGCTCAGCTTGCCCTTGGCGACGAACTTCTCGTACGAGGCGCGGATGCCCGCGAGACCGCGCTGCAGCGCCTCCTCGGTCACGTCCCGCAGCACCACCGGGTGGCCGGCCTGCGCGGACACCTGGGCGATGCCGGCGCCCATCAGGCCGGCACCGATCACGGCGATCTGCTTGCTGGACGCATTGCTCATGGCTGGGTCTCCCGATGCCGTCGCCGCCCTGCGGGCGGGCCCTGAAGGCGGCTCAGGACAGGGGTCGCCGCCTGGAGCCGCATCGCTCGATTCTCCCGCCTCGCTGACGCTCGGCGGTCGCTCTCGCGGAGCTCACAGTGTCAATTCGTTCGCTCGCTCCGCTCGCTCACGCGGACTCTAACGTCCGAATCCCCCGTGCAATAGCAATCGGGAGTGTGATCTGCAACCGACGTGGTCAGCCGCTCAGGACGCCCGTCGAACGGCCCGGACGCCCGTCAGACGGTCAGACCGAGGTCCTGGGCCAGGATCGCCGCCTGCACCCGGCTGCGCAGCCGCAGCTTCGCCAGGATCCGGCTGACGTGGGTCTTGGTGGTCGCCTCCGCCATCTCCAGCCGAGCCGCGATCTCCCCGTTGGACATCCCGGCCCCGACGCAGGCCAGCACCTCCCGCTCGCGCCCGGTCAGCCCCTCCACCGCGGCCCGGGCCTCCGGGCCGACCGGCCGCTCCGGGCGGGCGAAGGCGCCGATCAGCCGCCGGGTCACCGAGGGCGCCAGCATGCCGTCCCCGCGCGCCACCGTCCGGATGCCCTCGACCAGGGTGTCCGCCTCCAGGTCCTTGAGCAGGAACCCGGCCGCGCCGGCCCGCAGCGCGCCGTAGACGTACTCGTCCAGGTCGAAGGTGGTCAGCACGAGCACCTGGGCGGCCCCGGCGGCGACCACCTGCCGGGTCGCCGAAACGCCGTCCAGCCGGGGCATCTGCACGTCCATCAGCACCACGTCGGGCCGCAGCTCCAGCGCCAGCCGGACGGCCTCCTCCCCGTCGGCGGCCTGCCCGACCACCTCGAACCCCGGCTCGGCGCGCAGGATCATCACCAGCGCCGCCCGCACCGCCGCCTGGTCCTCGGCCACCAGCACCCGGATCGTCATGCCCGTCCCTCGCTCTCCCGGTCGCGCGGCAGCGCCGCGCGCACACTCCAGTACCCGTCCCGCGGCCCCGCCTCGAAGCTGCCGCCGAGCAGCCCGGCCCGCTCCGACATGCCCACCAGCCCGGCCCGGGCGCCGGGCAGTTCGCGGCCCGGCTCGCCGCGGTACGGGCTGTCGACGGCGATCCGCAGCTCCTCCGGGCCGAACTCCAGCCGCACCGCGACCAGTCCGGGCCCGGCGTGCTTGAGCGCGTTGGTCAGCGACTCCTGCACGATCCGGTACGCGGCCAGCCCGACCGGCACCGGGACGGCGCCGCGTTCGCCCAGCTCGGTCAGCTCGAACTGCAGGCCGACGCCCTGCCCGGCCGCCCGGGCCTTGGTCAACAGCGCGTCCACCGCGGCCAGGTCGGGTGCCGCGTACGACTCGTCGCCCTCTCCCCCGCCGCTGTCCCGGAGCAGTCCGATCATGCGACGCATTTCGGCCAATCCCTGGACGCTGTTCTCCCGGATCACCGCCAGCACCTCGACCAGCGGATCGTCCACGGCCAACCGCCGCCGCCGGGCGACCGACTGCGCCCCGGTGGCGTGGATCGCGATCGCCGACAGGTGGTTGGCCACCACGTCGTGCAACTCCCGTGCCATCCGGGCCCGTTCGGCGCCGACCGCCTCACGCCGGTCCATCTCCGAGAGCAGCGCGGTCTGTTCGGCCCGCAGCCGCTCGGCCTCCGCCACCAGCCGGTGCTTGCGCACCAGCTCGCCGGTCCACACCGGCGCCAGGAACACCAGCGAGCTGAGCACCACGACCAGCAGCCCCGACGAGGTCCCGGCCGCGTACCAGACCAGGCTGGAGAGCACCAACACGGTCGCCCCGCCGGTCAGGTGCAGCACCCGCGACATCCGGTGGGTGCCGTAGAGCGCCGCCGCGTACAGCAGGTCCGTGTACATGATCGTCGTCGCCAGCAGGCTGCCGGCGACCACGCTCCCGGCGAAGGCCAGCCCGCCGAGCGACACCGCGAGCACCGGCCGGGTGCGCCGGACCAGCTCCAGCCCCGCCATCACCAGCAACGGCAGCGCCACGGCCCACCGCGGCACCTGGTCGGCCCGCTCGTACACCCGGAAGACGGTCAGCACCGCCCCGCCGAGCAGCCCGCACAGGGCGATCAGCCGGTCCAGTCGGCGCGGGGAGAGGGACGGTACGAGCACGACCCCATCTCACCATCCCCGGAGGTCCACCCGGCTCCGGTCCACGGAGGAGCCCGCTACATCGAAAGGTGCAGGCCCGGACGGCACCCCACGACGACGACACCCACGCGCCCGCGCACCAGGCTGGACCACGTGATCGTCACCCTCATCCTCGCGGCCGAGGTCTCCTGGTGGATCGTGCTCGGCCTCGCCCTCTCCGCCCGTTACCTGCTGCGGTGGCGCCGCACCAGCACCGCGCTGCTGGTCGGCCTGCCGGTGGTGGACCTCGCCCTGTACGCGCTCACCGTGCTCAACCTGCGCGGCGGCGCCGAGGCGAACTGGATGCACGCGCTGGCCGCGAGCTACGCCGGCTTCTCGGTCGGCTACGGCCCCTCGCTGGTGGCCTGGGCCGACCGGCACTTCCTGCACCGCTTCGCCGGCGGTCCCAAGCCCCCGCCCTCCCCCCAGTACGGCCCGGAGCGCACCGCCCACGAGTGGCGGATCGCCAAGCGGACCGTCGTGTCGGCCGTGATCACCCTGGGCCTGATCACCCTGCTCGTCCCGCTCTCGGCGGGCTCCGCCCACTTCGGCACCTTCGCCCAGTGGTACTGGAAGCTGGGCATCGCGGCCGTGGTCAACGTGATCGTGGCCGGCTGCTACTCGATCTGGCCCAAGCAGCCGCCGGCCGCCGACCGCTAGCCGTCAGCGGTTCTCCCCCGGCACCCAGAGCACGTCGCCGCGCTCCTTGTTGGCCACCCGGGCCAGGATGAACAGCAGGTCGGACAGCCGGTTGAGGTACTTCGCGGTCAGCGGGTTGACGGAGTCCCCGTACGCGGCGATCGCCGCCCAGG